>NZ_JAQTTX010000045.1 GCF_028710545.1 Halothiobacillus sp.
ATCGGGCACGACTTTTGAGCCATTGCACGGGCACATCGGCGTAATTCGCGACCAGTGTTTCTGCCAGCCATTGCCGCAGCGATTCCGAGGCGACTGATGCAATAACGAACTTTGAAATAGGGCCCTTACCCACAGACGCCGTCAGTTGCTCCGGCCATTGCGATTTTTCAGCCCAGGACAGTGCCTTCGGCTTGCCTTTCGGGCCGACCTGCCACTTGATTCGCGTGTTGCCCGCGTCGATATAGCACTTCACTCAGCAGCCCTTATCTTGTACTAATCGCACACTGGTCGATCCACCGATCGACCGGGATTCCCCGGCATCGGATACGAAACTGAGCTCGCCATTGAGTTTGATATCACCCGCAAGCCCTGTTTCTCCGGCCTCACCCGCTTGCCACAATTGCACACGACGGCTCGAAAGTGCATTCCACTGATTGGCTCTTCGCATGGATTCCGGCCAAGTTTCCGGGTGCCGGGCGGCGTGTATCGCAACCATGATCAATTGCTCGGCCAATGCCTCACGATCAATCGACAACAGCTCGCCATCTTCGAACAAACCCGTCACTGAAGGCACCACGCCGGTTTTATCCTGGGGCAGATGCGTTGGCGCCAACCAATTGATGCCCACACCGATCAACCAATAGCGCGCCGTACCCACACCCATCTGCTCGACCAGCAAGCCGCCGACCTTCCGATCGCGACACCACAGATCGTTCGGCCATTTGAGCCTGATATCGAAACCCACCGCATTCAGCACACGAATCAATTCTGATGCGACAACCAAGCTCAGCGGGGGAGTAACCTCGGCCTTGCACGGCACCACGGGAACCGCACAGGAGAACCATAAACCCGACCCCAGCTCGCTACGCCAGTGGTGACCATGACGGCCCCGGCCAGCGGTTTGCGTTTGAGCCACGCAAATCGACCACGATGCGCCTGCCGCCGCCTGTTCGGGCCATTGCGCGCGCAAATAATCACTGGTTGAATCCACGGAAGGCAGAACGACCGCTGCCGCCTGTTCAACAAACGCACGTTCATCCAGTCGCAGCCGAAGTGCATGAAAATCGAACGGCACCATCACGAACTCGCCGAGGGCAAGGCGGCAAGCCAGTCACGCCGACGTGACAACGCCTCGGGTTCAACCGCCGTCACCTCGGAAGCTAGTTGCAAGCGCCATTGATTAAGCACGGGTTCAGACAGCACCAGCGTCCATTGATGCAAACGCCCCTGCCGGAAGCCCGTCAATTGCACCGAATCGCCCGCCCGGTAGCGACGAATTCGATTCCCCCAGTCGGCGCCACTCGTGGCCAGGCCATCCACCGCGATAATTTCATCACCAGAAACCAATCCAGCCTGAGCCGCAGGCCGATCTTCGAATACCACTTGAACCTTGGCGACGCGCGGATCATCGCCGCCTATGATCGCACCTGCATCAACCGATGACAGAGCCGGTTCAGCCACGGGCTCGGCATTCACGCCGAACCGGGCGAGCAAGGGGGCAAAATCGAGCGGTTCAGTACCGCGCAGCGCCTGCTCGAAGAAATCGCCGAGAGACAACGCACCGATACGCTCGATGAATCGCTCGACGGCCTCGCCCTCTGGCAGCGGTTTTGCGCCGAATTCGCGCCAGATCTCGCGCATGACCGCAGCCAGGCTGCCGCCATGCAAGCGAAGTTGCAAATCAAGCATCAACGCGACCAGTGCGCCACGGGTGTAATAGCTGACGATGGCGTTCACGGCGTTTTCATCTTGCTGATAAAACCGTGTCCAGGCGTAGAAACTTGATTCTTCCAGCGTTTGCCGCGACCAGCCCTTGCCGCGCACCGCACGGTTGATGGTTTGCGCCAAGGCCTCGAGATAAGCTGATTCCATAATCAAACCGGCACGGCGCACCATCCAGTCATCGAAATAGCTGGTGAATCCTTCGAACAACCACAGCAAGCGGGTATGCGCCGGATGCGCCAAAGGCAGTTGCGTAAAGGCATCCGGGCGGATGCGTTTGACGTTCCAGGAATGAAAATACTCATGGGCGCACAGGCTTAAAAACCGCTGATAGGCCGAGGTGACCTCCGTTTCACCAACCAAAGGCAAATCATCGCGCGGGAAGATCAGCGCCGTGGAATCACGGTGCTCCAAACCACCAAAACCCTGACGATCCAGCGCGACCAGAAACAAATATCGAGAAAACGGCGCTTCGCCGAAAAAATCGATTTCGGTGCTGCAAATACGGGACACATCCTGAGCAATGCGAGCAAAATCGGTTTTAGGGTGCGGATGACTGAACACCATGCGATGCGGCACGCCCGCACTGACCCAGCGCACTACTTCGAACACACCCATTTCCACGGGGAAATCGATCAACGCCTCGTAATCATCTGCACGGTAATCACCGAAGCCGCGATCATCGACCGCCACCTCCGGCAAGGTCGTGGCAACGCGCCAGTGCGCCGGTGCGCCTTCAAATCGAACGGCATGGGGCTGGTGTTCGAGCCCGTGTACCCGCAAGAAAATACTGCTACCGTTAAAAAACGCATGATCCGGATCGACATGGGCGGTACGAACGGAAAAATCGGCGCAGTACACCTCAAAACGCACCTCGATCGCCTGATCGCACGTCGGCAACTGCCAGGTCTGCTGATCGAGCGGCGTGATGGCGACCGGCTGGCCCGTGACGGTACGCGCCGTCATGCCGACCAGGTTCTTGGCAAAATCCCGGATCAGATAACTACCGGGAATCCAGGCAGGCAAGCTCAGCTGCCAAGCTGCCTCGCCGGAAGCAGCGGTACCCGAAGGCAAGCTCAGGCATACGCCGATGTAGCGCATATGAGCACGGGAAAAATCCAGCCGGTAATGAACTGTCGGCAGATTAGCCACGGCCTCAACCACGGGTTTCGCCCTGCTCTTTTGTCGAATCCACTTCCTGTCCACCTTCCCAGTCGCCCATGTAGGTTGAATCGCCCACCATCAGGTGATGCCCGCCGGGGTGAACGCGCCCGTGCTTGATTTCATCGGGATGGCCCATCCGCAACGCACCGACCTCGACATCGAAATGCAGCCGCAAACCGGCCAGAGGGTGATTGAGATCGACGGTCACTTCATCGCCGTCCACCGACAGGATCAGCATTTCAATCCGTCCTTCTGGTCCCAGCGTTTCGACCATATTGCCTTCGACCAGCTCGACGGCCGGGTCGAAACGTGAACGCGGCACCTTGATGACCGCGGTTTCATCGTGCAAGCCATAGGCATCTTCCGGCTCGATGCTGATCTGGCAACGGTCACCCTCCTTTTTGCCAGACAGCTGGTTTTCTAGCGCGGGAATGAGGTTCCCGAAACCATGGATGTATTCGAAAACGCGCGTTTGGGTCGCATCAATGATCGCGCCGTCGTCGTCCTTCAGCACATAATTCAGACGGGCAACGACATTTTTTTCAATCTGCATGAACAAAACTCCTCAACAGGCCGTACCGATACGCCCGATCGGAACGACACGACGGTTTTACACCAATAAATAGTGCCATAACGGCAGCGTGACCAACACCAGCAAGATGGAGGCAGTGGCGGTTGTGGCGTACATTTCGGTATCCAAACCAAAACGATCGCACAGTACCAGCCCAAGAATCATGACGGGCGTAGCGGCTTCCAGCACGACCGCGACGCGTAAATCGCCGGTTAGATGAAGCGCAGTGACGACCGCCAGCACAATCAATGGCATCAAGATGATTTGAATCAAGAGCGCCGGGCTGACCCGCCACAAATGCCGGGGCGTTAAGGTTGAAAGCCGCAAGCTCATCCCTAATGCCAGCAGCATGATCGGCACAACCGCTCCGCCCATTCGACCTAAAAATCCTTGTGCCCAATCGGGCTGCGGCAAACCAATCAAGTTAAAAACAGCACCAAAGATGGCCGCCCAGAGCGGGGGCACCAACAGCAACGATTTGATCGGGTGAACCACTTCATCATGCTGCCCAAGCCGAGCGGCGAGCAATAACCCAACCGAGAGCAACAACGGCGTGCAAGCAAACAAATCATATTGAATGGCAATTGCTTTACCCGCATCGCCATACAGGCTGCTTAACAAAGGCAGGCCCATATAGGTGGCATTCGGGAAACTGGCTGCCAACACCAGCGCACCCAGCTGCCCTCGAGTCAGCGTCATGAATCGGGCCGCTAAAAACATCGCCGCCATGGAGACCAACACCCCGGTCGCGGCCGCCAACATTATTTTGAATGTATCGACACCGAGCGGCGCGCGCCAAAGCACATCCAGCACGAGCGCAGGCAGAAAAAAGTAATAAACCGACGTTGTCAGCGCAATTCGGGCGCGATCTGCCGTTAGGCCGCCGACGGGATAATAGCGCCACAACACACCCAGCCCGATGGTGAACGCCATCTGGGCAATGACACTGAACATAACTTCGCCTCGAAAATGATCAGACAGGCATTACTGCTGCTGTTGGCTCTCGGACTCGGCTTTTTCGATTTCCTGACGGACCACATCCATATCGAGTTCCTTGACCTTGCCGATCAATTCATCCAGAGCCGATGCAGGCAAAGCCCCAGCCTGATTGAACAGCAGAATCTGCTCACGGAAGATCATCAGGGTCGGGATGGATCGAATCTGGAAGTACGCACCCAATTGTTGTTCGGCTTCGGTGTTTGCTTTGGCGAAAGCCACGCTGGGGTTTGCCTCCGCCGCTGCCTCGAATATCGGCGCGAACGAACGGCAAGGGCCACACCAGGGCGCCCAGAAATCGATGATCAGGATATCGTTTTCCTTGATCAGGTTATCGATATTGGCGAATGTGGCTTCGTGAATAGTCATTGGTGGTTACTCCAAGGGTTGAACTCATAAGGATAGGGATACAAAGGCACGAAAAGATTCGGGATTGCCTTTCAGAGGCGCTCCAGCGCGACGCGCAAACAGCCGCCACGATCACGGCTGAGCCTCGTATCTTCGGGCGTAGAAACACGAAAGACGGCTTTCAGCTTACCGGATTGTTATTCGAAAGCGGCAATCATGGCAGAAAGATGGCGCACCGTCAGGTCGAGTCGCTCTGCGCCGAGTACGCGTTGCCGGTCTTCCAACTTGACGGGCAAGCGTTCAAGCAGGCGATACACGACCCAGACCGGGTCATCGAAAGGGGCATTCGGGTACCGTAGATCTGAGCTGTCCATGATGCGCGCCAGGAAATTTCGCAGACGCTCATCAGCATCCGACCGGGCCACCACAGTGGCCTCCGGCAACCACTCGACCTCGCCCCGGAACAGGCCGTCGCGCTCAGACCAGGAGTGCAGCACACGAAAACGCCCCCGCCCCAGAGCCTCGATATGCAACACGCCGTCGGACCCGATATCCGTATCGACGATCTGCGCACTGGCACCCAATTCATAGAATTCGGTGCAGTCATCATCGTCCTGGCGAACTTCGCACCCCTGCTTGAGCAGCACGACACCAAACGGACTGCCCTCTCGCAGACAGGTGCGCACCATATCGATATAGCGCGTTTCAAAAATGCGCAACGGCAGATATCCGCCCGGAAAAAGCACCGTGTGCAGGGGGAACAGAGGCAATACCGTGACGTCCTTCATACAACCATCACCTTCAGGAAACAATGGACTGACTTTAGTCCATGGATGCGGTTCGCGTCGCCAGCGCATCCAGCAGTCGCTGGTGGATACCATCGAAACTGCCGTTACTCATCACCAATACCTTGTCATCAGGCTGCGCCAGCGCCAGCACATCGGCCAGCACCGCATCCACAGTCGGCGAGAAACGGATTCGGGTGCCCAACGAAGCCAACGCAGCTTGCGGCGACCAACCCAGATTATCAGGGCTGTGGAACACAACCAGATCGGCACCGGCCAGCGCCTCGGCCAACTGATGTTGATGCACCCCGGCGCGCATGGTGTTGGAACGGGGGTCGACGACGGCAATCAGTCGCCCGGGATGAGAGGCGGCCGAGATCTGCTCCCGCAGTGCGGCAATCGTTTCTGTGATCGCAGTCGGATGATGGGCAAAATCATCAAACACGGTCACGCCCGCCACCGTTCCTCGATTTTGCAAGCGCCGCGCCACACCGACAAAACCCGCCAGCGCGTTCAACCCCTGCTCGGGCGGCACACCGGCGAATCGGGCCAGCGCCAGCGCTGCCAGGGCATTGAGCCTGTTGTGGCGCCCGATGATATTGGCGGGCATGTCGCCGATATGCTGACCATCCAACCAGATTGCCTCACCCACCAAGCGCCAGGGGCGTGCCGAGTCACGCGCACCGAACCGCTCGATGGGTGACCAGCATCCCTGTTCGACGACCCGTTCCAGCGAGGGCGTCGCATCGGCCATCACCACCAACCCCTTGTTGGGGACCAGTCGCAATAAATGCGCAAACTGTCGCTCGATGGCCGCCAGATCGGGGAAGATGTCCGCATGGTCGAACTCGAGATTATTCAGAATCACGCCGCGCGGGCGATAGTGCAGGAATTTGGAGCGCTTATCGAAAAACGCCGTATCGTATTCGTCGGCCTCGATCACGAAAAACGGCGTCTCGCCAAGCCGCGCACTCACCCCGAAATTGCCGGGCACGCCGCCGATCAGAAAGCCCGGTGCCATGCCCGCCTGCTCCAGAATCCAGGCCAGCATGGAACTCGTGGTCGTTTTGCCGTGCGTACCGGCAACGCCCAGAACGAACTTGTTGCAAAGCACTTCTTCTCCGAGCCACTGCGGGCCGGAACGGTAACGGAAAAAGCCGGAAAGCAGCTCGTCGATGACCGGCATATCCCGCCGCATCACATTGCCGACGATAATCTCGGCATCCTGCGGCAACGGGGCATTCATGTCCGTCTGCACGGGAATACCCGCCTTGGCCAACTGATCGCTCATCGGCGGGTAAATGGCATGATCACGACCGGAAACCTCAAAGCCCATCGCTTTTGCCAGTTGCGCCAGCGACCCCATGAACGTGCCCGCAATGCCCAGAATGTGTATCTTTTTCAACCGAAATTCCCTGATTTAATTAAACGTTTTGAACCCATCAATCCATTATCTTCAACCAAACACCAACGTATGCGCCCAAACCACACCGACACCGGCCAAAATAAAATAACCCAATGAGATCAATGCACCGAGCGCAGCACTCAAATCCAGCGCACGGCGAAAAATTTGCCCGACCACCAGCACATCCCAAACAAACAACGCAATAATCCACCAGCCGTTTGTGGCTGCTTTGCCGGGTGTGATCGGCATCAACCACCACAGCGCGGCCAACACCAGGCTCAACAAACCCAAGGCAGCATACAAAGCGGTCAGCAACTGTGCCAGACGCTCGGGATGTTTGCGCATGACGAGCCAACCCCAGGCGTATCCGGCCACAAGAATGGCATTAAGCACATTGTCGAAAAAGCCCTGGCCAAGCGCTGCTTGCAGGGATTCGCCCGCTGCCCGATCGGCAAACACCATCATCGAACCGGTCAATAAAAACCAAATAAACGCCCAAGTGGTCGCCTGCCAACCAGCAGGCATATCCTCCGGCCCGACGCGAAAGATCACCAATTGCAGATACGAAAGCCATGCCATAAATTTCTCTCTTTCTCGGGCACCCCGAACGGTTTTTCGAGGCATCCTATTTTTTGAACAACCCGCATTCGGACCGAAATGGTACACCGCTCGCATCACTGCGTAACGCTGCGTAACACAACCGATCAGACACGGGGTTATGTTTTAATGACCAGATGAATCCCAACGCCAACGCTTCACCCCTGCACATTCTTAACACGGTTTTCGGCTACCCCGCTTTTCGGGGGCCGCAGGCCGAGGTGATTGATACCGTGATGAGCGGTCGTGACGCGCTCGTGTTAATGCCCACAGGTGGCGGCAAATCGGTGTGCTATCAGGTACCTGCGCTCGCGCTGTCCGGCACGGCCATCGTCGTATCGCCGCTGATTGCGCTGATGCAGGATCAGGTGGCGGCACTGCGTCAGGCGGGCGTTGCGGCTGCGTTTCTCAACTCCACGCAAACAGGCGAAGAAGCGCAAGCAGTGCGAAAACAATTGCGCTCAGGCACGCTTGATTTACTTTATGTCGCGCCGGAACGCCTGCTCAATGCCGACACCTTATCGCTGTTGCGCGAGGTGCCCATCAACCTGATCGCCATCGACGAAGCGCACTGCGTCTCGCAATGGGGGCACGATTTTCGCCCTGAATACATCCGTCTGGGTGAATTGGGCGAATATTTTCCCGGCGTACCCCGTATCGCACTCACGGCCACCGCAGACAAAACCACGCAACAGGAGATCATCCATCGCCTGGGTCTGAATGAGGCACGGGTATTTATCAGCAGCTTTGACCGGCCAAATATCCGCTATCACATTGCGCAGAATCACGGTGGCAGCGCCCGCGACGCCCTGTTGCGATTTATCCGCGACAACCATGCCAACGAGGCAGGCATCGTGTATTGCCTGTCGCGCAAGCGGGTTGAAGAAATCGCTGACTGGCTGAGCGATCAGGGGCTCACCGCACTGCCATACCACGCCGGTCTGCCCGCCAACCGACGCGAACAGACGTTGCGACGATTCCTCGATGAAGACGGTGTCATTGTGGTCGCGACCATCGCCTTCGGCATGGGCATCGACAAGCCCGATGTCCGCTTTGTTGCCCACCTCAATCTCCCCAAAAGCATCGAGGCCTATTATCAGGAAACGGGTCGCGCCGGGCGGGACGGCCTGCCCGCCGAAGCATGGATGCGTTACGGACTGCAAGATGTGATCACCCTGCGGCAGATGATGAGTGAATCCAACGCGGACGAAGCCATCAAGCGGATCGAGCAACACAAACTCGATGCCATGCTGGGGTTATCCGAATCCACCGCCTGTCGCCGCCAGACCCTGCTCGGATACTTCGGCGAGCAGGGCACCGAACCCTGCGGCAACTGCGACAACTGCCTGACACCGCCGCAAATGTGGGACGCAACCCTGCCCGCCCGTCAGGCGCTTTCCACCGTGCATCGCACCGGGCAGCGCTTCGGCGTGAATTACCTGATCGACGTATTGCGCGGCAAGACCGACGACCGCATCACACAACTCGGTCACGATAAGCTCAGCGTGTTCGGCGTCGGCCACGCGCACACCATCGACATCTGGCGCAGTGTATTTCGCCAGCTCATCGCTCAAGGGTATTTAAGCGTGGATACGGAAGGGTTTGGCGGGCTGGCGCTTTGCGAACGCTGCCGCCCGCTCTTGCGCGGCGATGAAGCGCTCTGGCTCAGGCAAATAACCAAACCGGTCAAAATCAGCCGCAAAACGCGCGACCGCCCCGATTTCGTTTCCGACGAGGAAAGCGAACTCTGGGAAGCCTTACGCGCCTGCCGCAAACAACTGGCGACCGAACGCGGCGTGCCGCCTTACACCATCTTCCACGACACCACCTTGCTGCAAATGCTGCACGAGCGCCCCACAAATCTCGATGAATTCACCGAGATTTCCGGCGTAGGCGCACACAAGCGGGATACCTATGGCGCGGCATTCCTATCCGTCATTGCGCCGTTTGCCCGCCGAACACGCTGAGAACTTGCGAATTTAACCCGGACAAACAAAAAGCCGCGGTTTGCCGCGGCCTGATTCAATATCGATCAAAAAACGCCTCAGAGTGGATCAGCGGATTGACCGCAAATACCACCATTCAAACAGGCGCTTGGCGTAATGCAATAAACGGCACGGCGGGGTGATGAACTGACGTTTTTCGTTGCGGAACACCAGAACGGCACGATCGAGCATATCCATCACGCAGATCAATTCCCACTTGAATGTCTCGCTCGCGGGCTGTCCGGCTAGTTCGGCCAACAGGTTATGGGCGGCGGCCACCGCCATTAAATCGGCCATGTGCGCCTGTTTCGGCGCCCAGTCCGGCGCGGGATAACTACCCGAATCGCCGACCACATAGACCTTCTCGAAACCCACCACCTTGGTCGTGGCTTCCGCTTGGATCATGCCACCGGGCGATTTGGGGAACGGCGCATGCTCCAGCCAGGCCGGGCCTGTCATGCCGGGCATGAACAGAATCAGGTCGGCGGCAAATTCGCCTGCTTCGGTCACCACCTTGTCGGCCTCGAAACGCTGCATCTTGGCACCAAGGCGGGCTTCGATGTCGAATTTTTTCATGCGCGCCAAGAGGTTATCAACAGCAGATTCGCCCAGGCGATTACCGGGGCGATTGGACGGATTGAAAAACACGATTTTGAACTGATCGCGTCGGCCCTGTTTGCGCAACAGTCGATCAATACCGAACAGCATTTCGAACATCGGCCCGCCGCGCACGGCGGAGGGTTCGTTCGGGTTACCGCCAAAGCCGACCGCGATGGTACCGCCGGTCATCGAGGCAAGCCGGTCGCGAATGCGCTCGGCCGCATCAATGCCTTCACACACCGTGATGGCGTGTTCGATACCCGGCAATTTCTTGATGAAGCGACCGCCGCTGGCGATGATCAGGCCGTCATTGTCCACGCCGATCGTTTCCCCACCGTGCTCAACCAGTACACGACGGCCTTCAGCCTCAACGCCCACAACGCGACCCGGTTGGTAGTTCACATCCAGCCGGGCAAGTAACGGCTTCAAATCCACCATGATGTCGTCACGGCTTCGGATTTTGGCCGGAACCCAGATAAGACTGGGGTAGTACTGCATTGTCGGTTCGGGGGCGATCAGGGTGATGCGTGCGACGGGATTGGTCTTGCGCAGCGTCTTGATGGCGGTGACCGCACCGAAGCCCGCGCCGATGACGGTAATATTGGGTACCGGGGTCATGCGGCCTCCGTCTCGCCGGAGGCACGGGGCACGTCCGCACCGCCACACAAGCTGTTGGCGGGCACCGCAACGTCGATCTTGCGCGGTTTGGGCAGGTTCAAGGCATTCATCTTCGCAACGAAGGCCGCTTCGTCGAGCCCGGCAATATACGGATTGATGGTTTTCTCCTGACCGACCGAACTCACCCGCTTGCCATTGTAATCATGTGCGGGATATATCAAGGTTTCATCGGGAAACGCGAGCAGCTTCTGAATACTTTGATACAGGCGCTCGGGCGACCCTTGTTGAAAATCCGTGCGGCCACAGGCATCGATCAGAATGGTATCGCCGGTGAACAGGCGGTCACCCCAGCGGTAACTGGTGCAGCCATCGGTGTGCCCCGGTGTCGCAATGGCGTGAATGGTAATCGAATCCATCTCGATGGTCTCACCATCGGCCACCAGGCGATCGGCGCAATCGAGACCAGTGCCCTTGCCGGCGATGAACTGGGCATCGGTTTCATGGCGCAATCGCCCGCCACCGGTGATGTGATCCGCATGTACATGCGTTTCCAGAACGTACTTCAGATTCAGCCCCAATTCGTCCAGCAAGGCACGATCACGCTCGTACTGTTCATGCACCGGGTCGATCAACAGCGCGGAGCGGGTCTGCTCGTCCGCGATGAGATAGGTGTATGTTGAGGTCGCTTCATCGAATAACTGTCTGAACATGGCCATGTTACCCCCCGAATGGTTTTATAGGCGTATTAGTTATTTTAGACCCAAAATTCCCAATTGACCAAGTCGTTTACAAGGTTTGATAAGCGACACCCTCAAAACGCCCCACGATTCCCTTCATCGCTGGCACATAAAAATCATGTAAAACCGGATCACATCCAGACCAAACCCCGCTATGCTGTCCTTCTCGTTCCCAGCACTGATGAATCATGCCGCCCAGACAACTCAATACCGCCGATGAACGCATCGCTGCCTTGCTTGATTTCGTTCGTTCTCACTTTCCAGACGCCCCGGTGCCCGCTCTCGCATCCAGCGATGCCAGCGCTCGACGCTACTGGCGCTTGCGGCTCGCTAACGGAGAGACACGTATCATTATGGATGCGCCACCACCGGGCGAGGACGTCCGACCATTTATCGACGTGCAGGAACGCCTGACCGATTCAGACGTCGCCGTACCAAGCATTTTCGAACGCGATACCGAACAGGGTTTCCTGGTTCTCGAAGACCTGGGGGATTGCACGTTCTTCCAATGGCGGCACGGTCATTCGACTAACGCCGTCAACGCGCGACTGGAAGAGGCGGTTCGTCTCCTGGGTCCGGTTGCAGGAAGCGAAACAAGCGACCTCCCCCGTTTCGACACGGCCATGCTGAACCGCGAGATGGATCTCTTTGTGGACTGGTACATCACGCACTACCACGGCACGGCCTTCAATGCCGGGCAGACCGACCAATGGCAACGGCTACGGAACATGATCAGTGATCGACTGCAAACCATGCCGCAAGGGTTCGTTCATCGGGATTACCACAGTCGGAATTTAATGGTGCAGGATGACCGGCTCGTAACCATCGATTTTCAGGATGCCGTGCGTGGTCCGCTGCCCTATGATCTTGTCTCCCTGCTGCGGGATAGCTACATCGACTGGCCGGAAGAACTCGTCAGTAAACTACAGGAGGTTTTCTGGCAACAATGCCCGCCGGATCTGCGCGCAAGGTGGTCGCTTGAACAGATGCGCAGCGACTTCGCGTGGGTTGCCGTGCAACGGCATCTGAAAGTGCTGGGCATCTTCGCTCGCCTGAGCATCCGCGACGGCAAGCATGGCTATCTCAAGGATTTGCCATTGACCTGGAAGCACCTGCAAAAGGCTCTGGCGCAGTTGCCCGAATTATCCGGCCTGGCCGAACTGATCGCGCCGTTCAGCCCGAAGGATCAAGGTCGTACCGGCTGAAAATTAGAACCGCTTGAACCCGGCGCACCGCCCGGAAATTGCCCCGAGATACCGGGGTCTTTGTACACATAAGGCACCGGTGGCGGAGTTGGATACGAACGAGGCGGTCGATAATGATCATGTCTTGAGCCCACACCGGCCGACCAACCATCCCCGCGGCCCTTCAGCCACCAGCTCACGCCACTTCTCGGGTAGTAACCGGGATAATAGCCCGGCAGCGGATACCCGATGATGTCCGGTTCATCCGTAGGCACGGGCTGATCGGCCTGCGCCTTTGCCCGCGCTGCCGCGCGGGCTGCCGCGATTTTTGCAGCTTCCTCCCGCTCTTGTGCCTGGCGTTGATCGTACTGATTCGCCAGTTCCTTGATGCCCTTCGTATCCGCCCCGGTACCTGCATTCGGCGCAGAAATCACTCGTTCCTTCGCATCACTGCCGCAAGGAGTACCGGAAAAAATTACTGTGCCGTTTTTATCCTTGCATTGGTATACCGTGGCATCCTCCGCCCACGATGACATGGGTAAAAGCACCGCCATCATGCCCGCTACGATCATGGTTTGCCTGAATTTCATGGTCAGCCCTCCGACCTGTATATACGACAAATATGGGGCAAGCGGTTCGACTCCACAAGATAAGCAAACCGGCAAACGCAAAACTAAAGGGCACATCGAAAAACCTACTGCGCTGTCCGATTGCAGCGTCGCGTGCTCGTTCGCGCCTCGCCTATCTACTTGATATGTCTCGTTGCTCACTGCGCGGCTCCTTGCACTCGAACATGCTCATGACGGTTTTTCGAGGTGCCCTAAAAAACAAGACGCACAAAGAAAAGTATTGTTTATGTATGATAAAATTTAGTAATGTTATCGTGTCGACCTTGTAACCGAACTTACAGAACAACCGTGACTCTCATGGCGTATAATCTTGCGATTCTCGGCATGGCCAGACCGTGAGTTCACGACCCGACCTCATCAACATTGACAGGATGTGATAAAACATGAGTTTTTTGAGTTTTAAATTGGGCAAAGTGGCTTACAACCTTGATCTGGCGGCCTACCTGATCGCACCGTTCCTCGCCGTCGCCTTGATCTTCTATTTTGGTGAGCGATCACAGGCGATTGCCATACTGGTTGCCACGCTACTCGGCTTTGTCAGCTGGACGTTTCTGGAATATTCGCTGCACCGTTTCGTTCTGCACCACGCCCAGCCATTCAAGTCCTGGCATGGCGAACACCACCAGAATCCGACCGAAGCCGTGGGCACGCCCACCGTATTGAGCCTGCTGCTGATCGTGGGCATTATCTTCGCGCCCGCCGTGGCCCTCGCCGGCTGGCAGATCGGTGGCGGATTCGCCACAGGCCTGCTGATCGGTTACAGCATCTACACCTGGGTTCATCATGGTGAACATCACTGGCACCGTCGCGGCAAGTGGTTCAGAAAACTCAAGCGCGCTCATGCCATCCACCACTATGCCCATGAAGATTGCAATTACGGCGTCATCACCTCGTTCTGGGATCGACTGTTCGGCACTTACTGCCAGAAATAATCAGTCGTCATCCTTGCGCCGCGCCCATGGGCGGCAACCAGAGGGACAGATGCTCCGGTGCAAGGCATATCCTGTCACTGCATGCCTGTATCTGCACCGAAATCCGTACCGGCCCGGATACCACGGGGTTCAACTTAATTGCAGCCACAACCGTGCCCGTATAGAGATTCAACGGGGCCGAGCTGAAAGCCAGTTTCACTTCCCGCCCCGGCGGGTAATGGATGCGCCGAACACGATCGGCGGGTTCTACCAAGATGGCGGTGGGAATCAGGCCCGGTGAGGCGAGGTGGGCGTTGCTGTGCCAAGGCGAGGTGTACTGTAACCGCAGGTCGGCGGCATCCGGCGCGGAGCGGGTCAACTCGATGCGTATTTTGCCGTTGGCTGTGAAAACGAGGGCGCGAACCGGACCTTGTCGAGCGTCGGACAACCCCGTCAGCAAGCCGGTAAATGCCGTCGGGTCGCGGACAATCAACCCGGAAAAGCTCGCCAGAACCTGATCGGCGGTTTCCCTGTAGGCCGGATCACCCGTGCGTTCGGCCAACGCCAACAGGAGTGCAAGAACCTGAGCGTTGCCCGCTGGTTCTGCGCCATCGTCAATCGGGCGTAG
Organism: Halothiobacillus sp.; assembly: GCF_028710545.1. Lineage (GTDB taxonomy): Bacteria > Pseudomonadota > Gammaproteobacteria > Halothiobacillales > Halothiobacillaceae > Halothiobacillus. Next base: position 14,881 of record NZ_JAQTTX010000045.1, read on the forward strand.
CGGCAAATTCAGCACGCCACCCTCTGCATCCGTTCTCGACTGCCCGGCTGCGTGATCGTAAAACCCGCCGTTCGGTGAAGAAAAATCGCGCTCGATAACCCGAGCCTGTGCCTTGGCTTCGGCCAGCCAGTGCTTTTTGCCGGTGGCGTCATACAAGGCCACCAGCCCCAGAGCGAAATTCGCATGATCGGCCAGATCCGCCTGCCCGCTGGCCGCGCCCCGGTTGTAGCTGTGCGCCAGCGTACCGTCTGGCAAGCGCATGTTTTGCTGAATAAATTCGGCCGCCTTTTGTGCCGCATCAATGAATCTTGGCGCGCCGAGCAATCGTCCGCCGTCGGCGAGTGCTTCAATCAGCAGGCCGTTCCAACCGAGGATGCGGTTTTCATCACGCGACGGCGCAGGCAGCGATTGCCGCGCGGCCTGTAATTTTGTCCGGATTGCCACCATTTTGGCCGTCAATTCGGGCACGTCCATGCCTTCTGTCCGCGCCAAAGCCGCCTCCGCCACCGCACTACCTCGATGCGGCACGCTGCGGCCTTCCACGGTGCCGCTTGCTGTGATCGACCAGTAACGTTCAGCCAGACGCGCCTCATCGGGTGGCAACACCTTGGCCACTTGCGCTGGCGTCCAGGTATAAAAATAACCTTCTTCTTTTGCCGCGCCCGCTTGATGGCCGACGGCACTATCCGCGCTCAAGGCGGCAATGAATCCGCCATCGGCGGCGCTCATATCGCGGGTCACAAAATCGAGCGTGCGTTCGGCCACTTGCCAGTCACGCGCATCACTCAAAACCAACCCTGCCTTGAGATAGGTTTGCGCCAGCATCGCCTGATCGTAGGCCATCTTCTCGAAATGCGGCACCTGCCAATCCGGTGTGGTGCTATACCGGAAAAATCCGCCACCGATCTGATCGAACAAGCCGCCGCGCGCCATGTGCGTCAATGTCAATTCAAGTTCAGCCTGCAAGGAACGCGACTGATCGGCTGATAATCGCCCCCCGCCCCGCGCATGGGCCAGTTGGTCCAGCAGAAACAGGAGCCGTGTCGCCTGCGGGAATTTAGCGCCATCGCCAAAACCGCCTTGAAAGGGATCGAACTGCGCCGTCACGGCTTGCACGGCCTGCTCCAGCACGGTGTCGTTCAATGCCGCTGCCTTCGCCTGCTGATCGAGCACTCGCCGCATCAGCGCGGTCAACTTGACAGCATCCTGGTCAATTTCCGGGCGGCGGTCGCGCCATGCCTGATCGACGTTTTTCAGCGTCGCCAGAAACAGGGGTTCCGGTTGATACAGGCTGGTGTAGAAGGGTCGGCCATCCGGCAGAGCGAACACGCTGGCCGGCCAGCCGGTTTGCCCCTGATTCACCAATGCCACAGCGATTTGATATCGCTGGTCCAGCCCCGGTTGCTGCTGACGATCGACCTTCACGGCTATGAAATTGCGATTCAATTCCCGCGCGACCGCCGCCGATTCGAAACTCTCGCGCGCCATCACATGGCACCAATGACAACTCGCATAGCCGATCGACATGAACAGCGGTTTGTTCTGCGCCTTGGCCGCTGCAAACGCCTCCGGGCCATAGGCATACCAGTTCACGGGATTGTGGGCGTGTTCGAGCAGATAGGGGGAATCGCTTAAAATCAGGCGATTGGTAAACATCGGCAGGCCTGCGGCATTGAGCCACCGGGTGTGCCAATCGGGCGCTTTTTGCTCCGGTTCATGCCCTTTTTGCCGGGCTTGTGCTGTGCGTGCTTGATCGAGTTTTTTTTGCAACCCGGCTGGAAATTCAGGCCAATCGACATCAGGGCGAGTGATTTCCTCCCTGGCAAGCGCGGGCGCTGCATTGGTAGCCGGAACAATAATCGACACGAGCAAGACCATACCTGCCAGCATGAGCCGTACGAAAGCGTTAATCAAAAACTCAGGCTGAAGATGCATTTTCCTTGCTGCCTGATGCCGGAATCAAAACACCATCGGCAATCCAGTCGGTCAATTGTGCCCGCGCAAACCCGGTCAGGTTCTCTGGCGCGACATTGAGCTCTCGGGCCAGTTGCGCCAATGATGCACCGGGCGTTGCACCCGAATGAGCATCCAGCAGCACGAGCCAACGCGCGCTGGCTGCTGATAAATAATAAATTTGCACCACACCGGCATCATCCCGCTGGATCCAGAGCAACGTCGGCTCGGCGGGCACTGCATCAAGCGAAAAATCGGCCTGATTCACCGGATAGACGCTTTCAAACAACACGCCCTGAGGGTGCGGCTGCCAGGCAGCATCGAAGACATCATCGGGCAGCGATTCGGTTGCTTCGGGTAGCGTTATATCCTCCGCCATGCGGCATTCATGCAAGGTCGCCTCAAAGGCGGCCAGTTCCAATACGGGCTCGGGCAAGGCGACCGTGGTTTGCTCCTGCAGAAATTCGAGGAAGCGCGCGGGCACATCCACCAAATAAGGCGAGTGCTGCGGCACGGTAGAGAAGAATGTCCGCACCAACTCCTGCCACTGATCATCAGCGATATGGGCGCGCGAACGCTCGAAGGTGTTTTCCAAAATGCCATCGATGTTATTGAAGAACAGTTGATGGTATAGCTGCATCCGCTCCGGATCACAGCCTTTGGGCACGGGCGCGTGCGCCGGATCGCGGATAAAATCGGCAAATTGCGCCTGTAACGCCAGAAAGTCCGTGGTCATGCGTTGGCGACCATGACAGGTTCACGATCATTTCTTGGGGCAAGCCCTAGCGCATCGTCCGCCACCGAACGGATCTTTTTGATTTCAAGCATCAAATCAGCCAGCGGCGGAATATCAAAATCCCGCTCCAGCAATGTCGGCACGGCACCAAAACGGCCATAGGTATGCGCCAGCAAATCCCAAACCGGGTCAGCAACCGCAGCGCCATGCGTATCCACAATCAAATCGGAGGCAAGTTGCAAGTGCCCGGCCACATGCAGGTAACGCACGCGTTCAACGGGCAGCGTATCCAGAAAGGCTTTCGGGTCGTAATGATGATTCACGCTGTTGACGTACACGTTGTTGACATCGAGCAACAAATCGCAATCGGCCTGCTGCAAAATCTCGGTCAGAAAGTCCAACTCGTTCATCTCGGCATCGGGCGCGGTGTAGTAAGACACATTTTCCAGCGTCAATCGCTGCCCCAGAACATCCTGCACCGCATGAATGCGCTCGACCACATGGCGCACCGCCGCCCGCGTGAACGGTATGGGCATCAAATCGTACAAATGCGCGTTATCTGAGCAAAATGAAAGATGTTCGCTATAGATAACCGGCTGATATTGATTGATGAACTTTTTGAGCGCGTGGACAAAATCACGATCCAGTGGCGCGGGGCCACCCACCGAGAGCGACAAGCCGTGCAAGTAAAGCGGGTAGCGCGACAACAATGCTTCAAATTGCCGTTTTACCGCTCCACCAAGACGCATCCAATTCTCGGGCGCGACTTCCAGAAAATCCAGCTCAGGCTGCGTTGCCTCGATCTCACGCATCAAAGAACCACGGCGCAAACCAATGCCCACGCTCACTCGATCCGATTGTGTGTTCATCAGGATTTACTCCTCTGCCTCACCTTGCGTGCTGGGCACCAAGGGCTAAGAAAACTCTGATTAATTCAGAGCTTCACTAAATACAACCTGCAAAGTACTTGAGAATTTGAGCAAAAAGCTTAAAGCACTTTGCAGAATGCTTTTATCGATTTTAGATCACCGCCCGCGATCCTGTCGCGGGCGGTGCGTGAAGCTGCAGTTGCTGTACCTCGGCTAACGAAAACTTTTCATCACTCTGATATCAGCGCGGTTGATCTTCACAACAAAAAGCGGGTGATTACTTTTTCATGTTCGCACCGCAAGATGAATCAGATTTCTTCATGTTTGCACCGCATGAGCTATCGCTTTTCTTCATGTTGGCCCCACAAGAAGAATCACTTTTCTTCATGTTCGCACCACAAGAGCTGTCGGAAACCTTCATCAAGGTAACACCTTGTTGGCCAGCTTGCTGTGCATTAAAAGGGTTGGCGGTGGCAACGCCTGCAACCAATGCGGCAGACAGAGCAGTTGAGGCGACGACAGTAGCTTTCAAAGTACGGGTTTTCATTGCAAATCTCCTGGAAACAATCAAATAGAAACAATCGGAAAATGCGATTTAAGTACACAACGAGAAGTTATCCCGTGTTCCATTTCGAATCATGAAAAAACAAGTTCGAAATCCGCGTGATTCACACCACGCAATCTGTCTACGTGACAACGCGCGTTTTGGATGCACTTTTTTTACTGCATCCAAAAATCGATACTCTGCGTAAATACACAAACGCCATCAGAATGGAGCCTAGGAGCCTGTCGGACTTTAGGAATCGTAGCGAAAATCAAGCTGGGCGAGGGCAGATTTTGCCGCTTTTGCAGGGTAATAGCGGTTTCTATTGCCCCAAAAAGCGGTGAAATATGCACCGTTCAGATGGATTTGCAGCCGATTTCCCTAAAGTCCGACAGGCTCCTAGCCATGGAAAAAAGAGTGAAGCAATCAACATGAACAGCAAACAAAATAGGTCCGCATCCCAAGACAGGTATGATCAAGAATTGCTTGCCCAATGGCTTCTGGCAACCGCAAACGGCGACCGAAGTGCTTTTCAAAAACTCTACCAACATACCTCAGGGCCGCTGTACGGCTTGTGTCTTCGCATTTTGCGCGAAGAAGGCAGAGCACAGGAATGTGTGCAGGATGTTTTTCTCACCGTATGGCAAAAAGCGGAACGCTTCGACCCTGATCGCGCGCAACCGATGACCTGGCTGGCCGCAATTGCCCACCACCGGGCAATCAGCCTGCTGCGACGGTTCAATCGCGAAGTGACCACCGACGACTGGGCAGATTACCTGGTGCTGGCAGATAACCCGACGCGCGAGCAAAGCGTTGCCGGTGAACACAGCCCGGAAGACTGGCAATTGATGGATCGTGATGTGCTGGAGCGTTGTCTGAATGAGCTTCGAGCCGAACCGCGCCACGCGATTCACAAAGCATTCTGGTTTGGACACACCTACCAGGAAATTGCCGACGAATTAACCACGTCACTCAGCACCGTCAAAAGCTGGATTCGCCGAGCGTTAATTTCCTTAAAATCCTGCCTCGGGCTGGTGAACTGATATGAATGACATCACAAAAAACGATGGCACCGAGAACATCGAATACATACTCGGCCTGCTGGATCAAGAAACGGACAGGCGCATCGAACAGCAGATAAAGGCGAACCCCGCCAGTCAGCGTGAGGTCGCAACGTGGTCACTCATTATCGCGCAACATTTGTTGCCGCAGTGCGAAGCGCGCCAGTTACCCGGCTGGGTGTGGACTCGAATCGAACGCAAGCTCGACGAAAAAGCCGCAGATGTTGGCCCCTCTGTGCGGCAATGGCGCATGGCCGCCGCCATCGTCACCATGATCGGTATCGGCCTGCTCGTCGGTGTTTTTGTACCGCATCAACCCGCCATGAACGCTGATTCAATCGCCATGATGCCCATGGCAAAGGGCCAGCCAGCCATGTGGGAAGCCAAGGCAGATACGACAACGCAGCAACTTCAAGTCACCTGCTTGACAAATGCCGATCAACCAATGAATAAACAAGCCGTTCTATGGTTAATTACCCCGCAAGGACAAACGGTAGCTGTCGGACGTTTGCCGATGAAAAAAGGAGAAAGCGTCACGGTACGCCCTGCACTCTGGCGCAATACGATTACACAAACCAAACTCGCCATCAGCTTAGAACCCACTGGCAAGCCGATTGGCAACAAGCCGGTCGGCCCGGTTGTCTGGCAGGGGGATTGGAGCAAAACATCCTGAGGGCATGTCGAAAAAATCCGCGCGTTCAGTTTCTTGAGCGATTGATTTCAGTGCTGCACTCACCTTGGCGTGCTTTGGTCACGGATGGCTATAGTGGACCCCGAATTTAAGACAGTAGATTAAGCTGTTGTCCGAAGCGAAATAGGAAGCGGGCGATGGGTGGGACGAAACGAAAAGTATTTGGGGCGGAATTCAAGGCCAAAGTTGGACTGGAA
>NZ_JAQTTX010000092.1 GCF_028710545.1 Halothiobacillus sp.
CTGGTCGGCAAATAGGTCGGTCTTAATGGCGCTGCGTCGTTTCATTGGAAGCAAAAGAGATGGTGGTCAGATGAATCGAATTTTACCGGATGCTGTGGGGAATGGATGGGGTTTTTCGAGGTGCCCACAAGAGAAAGCGGACAAGCAATAACCATCGGTATTGGGACTTTCATTTGGCTCTGCTGAGCTCCTATGTAAGCCCGTTGTTTCCTTCAAGATAGGCATTTGAATTGGTATTGTGAAAATATGAAACTACATTCAAGCGTCGACCGCCAATTCATGCAGCAGGCTCTGAATGAGGCTCGTCTTGCCGCTGCGGATGGCGAGGTGCCGGTCGGGGCGGTGGTGGTTCGCCAAGGCGAGGTGATCGCCACGGGCCGCAATGCGCCGATCCGCCTGAATGACCCTTCGGCGCATGCCGAGATGCTGGCGTTGCGTGCGGCAGGCACGGCGTTGGGCAATTACCGGCTGGATGATTGCACGCTGTATGTGACGTTGGAGCCGTGCCCCATGTGCATGGCGGCCATCAGCCATGCGCGGATTGCGCGAGTGGTTTTTGCCGCCCCCGATCCGCGTGCGGGGGCTTGCGGCGGGGCGATTGATCTTAATCGCGCGCCCTGGCATCACCATCCGGTAATCGTTGATACGGGGCCTTGCGAGCAGGAAGCGGCGGCGCTCTTGCAAGCGTTCTTTCAGATGAGGCGGGCGCCGTGAGCCTTCGGGGCCGTATTACTTATTTGAAGAAATACTCACCGCAGGTCGGGCGCGATAAAAAGCCGTTGGGCGATGCACTCAAGCCATACGCGCCGGATTGCAGGACGCCGATCAAATCACCGACGGCCAGTTCCGGCAGTTCCTGATTCTGACCAAGCACATCCAGCGGGGTGCACAAGGGGCCGGCGAGATCAAATGGATGAGTGCAGGGCGCATTGAGTTGATCGATAGACACAATCGGCCAGTTGCGGCGCAAAATCTGACCCAGATTGCCCGAAAGGGCGAGGTGGTGGTGCATGCCACCGTCGCAGAGCAGATAGGTTTTACCGCGGGATGTTTTTTTATCGACGATGCGCGTCAGGTAGATGCCCGCGCTGGCCACCAGATAGCGTCCCAGTTCCAGATTCAGCAGCACGCCGGGCCATAGTTCTTGCGCGGTGGCGCTGATCTTGTGCAGTACCGGTTGCAGCGTAGCCAAATCCAGCGGCGCGTCCTGCGGATGGTAAACCACACCGAATCCGCCGCCGAGATTCAGATGCCGTGGCGTGAAGTTGCAGCCCTGACTCAATTCGATAATCAAATCCAGCGCTGCACGCAAACCCGCGCCAAGTGCCGTCGCATCGCGGTTTTGCGATCCGGTGTAGAGATGAAAGCCCGCGAGATCAATCCATTCTGACGTGTTCACCTGCCAGTGGCGAATCAGGGCGGGAATGTCTTCGCTGTCGATGCCGAATGGCCGCGCGCCGCCACCCATTTTCATACCCGAACCTTTAACCTCAAACGGCGGATTGATCCGCAAGGCCACGCGGGCGCGTTTCCCCTTCTCGGCGGCTAAACCCCAAATTCGTGTCAATTCGTTGGCCGATTCGACATTGATCAGGATGCCGTAACTGATGGCGAAGATCAGTTCATCGTCGGATTTCGCCGGCCCGGCGATACTGGCCTGTGCCGACTTATCCGGCGCGATGGCGACAACCTGCTGCATCTCGGCCAGCGAGGCGCAATCGAAGCCATCTACCTGCCGCGACAGATGCTGGATGATTTCCGGATGCGGGTTCGCTTTGATCGCGTAATGCAGGTGAAGATCCGCGGGCAATACGGCGCGAACGGCCTGAACCTGCCGGTCGATGGCGGCCAGATGATAGACATAGGCCGGTGTCGATTGACCGCTGCGCTTGAGCCACTCCGTCAGCGGTTCCGTGCCGTGTATCAGTCGTCCGTTTGCCTGCGGCCAAGCACCTGCGGCTGGGCCAAGACAGTGTTGGAGCACATCGAGTCCGGTAGTCGACTTTGCTGCTTGATTTTTCATGGCGCCAGTTTGCCTGAATTCCGACCCGGCGCTGGTGTTTCAAAGCGTGTAGCGAGTCGATCCAGAAACAGGGTACGGCTTGCCTGTCGATCCAGTTTGCCGTTGTTTGAGCGGGGCAGGGCATGGACGGCCACAATGGCCGCGGGCATCTGGAAGGGGGCGAGCCTCGTCTTGAGCCAGCGATCAAGCGCTTCGGTATCAATAGTTTGCGGCGCCACGACAAGCCCGATGCGGGTGTTATCGTCATCGGTCTGATACCCGAACGCCAGCGCTTCGGTAACGCCCTCGAACTGCAAGGCAACACTTTCGACTTCTTCCGGACTGACGCGCATGCCCTGCGACTTGATCTGCTCGTCCATGCGGCCCAGAAAATACAAACGCCCTTGTGCATCGCGCCGGATGCAGTCGCCTGAATAAACGACCCGCTCATCGCCCGCATGCGGCCAACCGGCTGGCGGTTCACGAAAGCGCAGGGCCGTGGCTTCGGGATCATTGAAGTAACCGGCAGTGACCAGTGGGCCGCCTTGTACCAGTTCGCCTTCACCCGCCTCGTGCGCCGGGAGCAAGCGCCCGGTGGCATCCACCAGTTCCAGATGACTGCCAGCAAACGCACGCCCGATGGAATCCGGGTGCGCATCTACGTCATCCGGCGGCAGGAAGCTGGCGCGAAAGGCTTCCGTTAAGCCATACATCAGGAAAATCTGCGTCTGGGGGCGGGCCGATCGCAAGGCGCGCACGGTGGACACGGGCAGTTTGCCGCCGGAGTTGGTGATCAGGCGCAGGGCCGGGGCCTCGGTAAGCCATGCTTGACGCGCCAGCGGAATCAGCAGGCCCGGCGTGCCTGCCAATACGGTGATGCCGCCTTCGAGCAAGGGTTTTTTCAGATCGTTCGGCAGCAGGTAGTCCCGCAGCGTGACGCCCGCGCCGACGGTCAGTGCGGTCGTCAGTTGCGAGAGGCCATAATCGAATGAAAGTGGCAAAACGGCGACTATCTCATCGTTCGCGTTCAAATCGAGATACCGGCTTACCGCGCTCGCCCCGCAATTCAGATTGGCGCGGGTCACCATCACGCCCTTGGGTAAACCCGTGCTGCCGGAGGTGTACAGCAAGGCCGCGAGATGATCGGGATCGCCATTCGACAGGGACGGCGGACGGGCGCTTGCCTCTGCTTCGGGTAAATCGTGCGGGATTCGATCCGGATGTGGCGAAAACCTCAGTTGGCCCGTGAAGGGTTCAGAAAAACCCAAGGCCGCTGCATGCGGTGCATCCACCAACAGCCCAAGAGCCTGTGCGCGATTGAAGACGTCCCGTACTTGCGGTGCGCGCAGGGCAGGATGAAGGGGCACGAAGACGATATCCGCAGCCAGTGCCGCCAACAGCGCCACCACGGTTTCCAGCCGTTTGTTCGCCCACACGACCAGGCGCGCCTGTGGCTTGATGCCCACTTGGCGCAACGCCGCCGCCATTGCCAGCACGCGACGGGAGAGTTCGGCGTAATTGAGTTCACGGTCGCCCTCCCGCAATGCCATGCGCTGCGGTCGATGTTCAGCGTGGTGCATCAGGCGGGCAATCAGGTCTGGCGGCATGGTGCGTGTGTTCTCGGTCGGATGGGTATGCGGATGCGTATAATAGGTGCAGCTTTATTTTAACAAGGCGCGCGCTGCCGCATCGGTTTGATTCGCGCCCCAAGAATGAGATGACACACATGTCCGGCAATACGTTTGGAAAACTGTTCACGGTAACCACCTTCGGCGAATCGCATGGTCTTGCGCTGGGCGCGATTGTGGATGGGTGCCCGCCGGGCATCGAAATCAGCGAAGCGGATTTGCAAATCGACCTTGATCGGCGCAAACCCGGCACATCGCGCCACACCACGCAACGGCGGGAAGCGGATGAGGTCAAGATTCTATCGGGCGTGTTCGAAGGCAAAACCACCGGCACACCGATCGGCTTGGTCATCGAAAACACCGATCAACGCTCGAAAGATTACGGCAAGATCGCCGATCAATTCCGCCCCGGCCACGCCGATTACACCTACCTGCAAAAATACGGCATCCGCGATTATCGGGGCGGCGGCCGTTCCTCCGCACGGGAAACCGCCATGCGCGTGGCGGCGGGTGCCATTGCGCGCAAAGTGTTGCGAGAATCGTTCGGTGTACAAATTCAGGGGTATCTGTCGCAGATCGGCCCGATCAAGGCGGAGGGTTTTGATGCTTCCGTGATCGAAACCAACCCGTTTTTCTGGCCCCATGCACCGCAAATCCCCGCACTGGAAGCCTTTATGGATGATTTGCGCAAATCCGGCGATTCAGTCGGTGCCAAAGTTACTGTGGTGGCTAAAGGCTGCCCACCCGGTTGGGGCGAGCCGGTGTTCGATCGGCTCGATGCCGAACTGGCCCATGCCTTGATGAGCATCAATGCGGTCAAAGGCGTGGAAATCGGCTCGGGCTTTGATTGCGTGGTCGCGCGGGGAACCGAGTTCCGCGATGAAATCACCCCCGATGGTTTTTTGAGCAACCACGCAGGCGGCATTCTCGGCGGCATTTCCAGCGGGCAGGACATCGTGGCCCACATCGCGCTCAAGCCGACATCCAGCATCCGTTTGCCCGGCCAGAGCGTGGATGTTACCGGCGCGGCGGCAGAAGTGATTACCACAGGTCGCCACGATCCCTGCGTCGGCATTCGCGCCACACCGATTGCCGAGGCCATGATGGCACTTACTCT
>NZ_JAQTTX010000046.1 GCF_028710545.1 Halothiobacillus sp.
CCTGATTGACCGCTGGGGCCGCCACCGGCCACGGTGCAGAACACATCGAAGCGGTCACCCACTTCGAGCAGTTCCAAAGGCTGACGAACGACCATGCGTGCCGTTTCACGACCGAAGAAGTCTTCGATGGTTTTACCGTTGATGGTGATCGTGCCGTTACCAGGACGAAGAAAAACCCGTGCCGCAGATGTTTTGCGACGACCGGTACCGTAATTTTGGGTGACTGCCATGACTGATGATTCTCCGATCAGATATCAAGCGGTTTGGGTTGTTGCGCCGCGTGATTGTGCTCACCGCCGGCATATACTTTGAGCTTGCGGAACATGTCGCGACCCAGCGGGTTCTTGGGCAACATGCCTTTGACCGCCATTTCAATGACGCGCTCAGGCGCACGTTCGATCATTTTCTCGAACGTGAAGTGCTTCATGTTACCGATGAAGCCCGTATGGAAGTGGTACATCTTGTCTTGCGCTTTGTTGCCGGTGACTTTGACGTCTTTCGCGTTGACGATGATGATGTAATCGCCGGTATCCACATGCGGCGTGAATTCAGCTTTGTGCTTGCCACGCAGGCGACGCGCCACTTCAGTCGCCAAACGGCCGAGGGTTTTGCCTGATGCGTCGATCACAAACCAGTCGCGCTTGACTTCTGCCGACTTGGCGGAAAATGTTTTCATTTATATAGCTCCCAAAGAAGCGAAAAGAGTGCCGAAAAACGGACATTAATTCAAAGAGGCGGCGATTCTAGCGAAACATGCCGCCACTGACAAGTGATTCTGATGCCGAATTCGACATTTGGTGATGAACCGGGTTTCTTCCGACAAGTTTTGTGGGCAAAAAAAGAGCCGGCGCAAGGGCCGGCAACAAGAACCACCAAAGGAAATCAGCAATTAACGGTATTAGAATAAACTAAAATACTCAAGGATTGCAAGTATATTTCACCCCCCCTCCTTCCGACCGGCCGCACAACTTGCCTCGAATAGTGCCGCATGGTTTGATGCGAGCATGAACACGCCGACAGATTCCACCGACCGCTCAAACGCAAAGATGCGCATCAAACACCATGCGCTCGAGTGCGTGATGTGCGGCATCTGCGTCCCCCACTGCCCCACCTTTGCCCTGTCTCACAATGAAGCGGACGGTCCGCGCGGACGCATCAGTCTCGCACTCGGTTTGGCGGGCGGCACACTCGCGCTCGATGCGGGCGTGGTGGCGCATCTTGATGGTTGCCTGACCTGCCGCGCCTGCGAATCGGTTTGCCCTTCGCTCGTTCACTATGGCGAACTGATCGACGAGGTTCGCGACGCACTGGCACACGATGAATTCGAATCAGAAACAGCCAACACACGACCGCGAGCCGCCTCCAAACGCTGGATTTGGCTGCGTCACCATGTGTTGAGTCAGCGACGGGTCTTCGGCGCAATTTGGACTGCGCTCTCCCTGCTCGACCGATTAAAGGCAACCGACATGATTCGGCGCTTTGGCGGACGAATGGGGCAAATCCTGCCGCCCGTTCTTCCCAGGCGATTCCGTCCGAATGGCAGGATAAGCACCGCCCCTGCGCCAGAGGCCACGACCAAAACCGTCGGGCTTTTCATCGGCTGCACCGGCGAGTCATTAAACAGTGATGCCGTGCGTGCCAGCATCATAGCGCTCAATGCCTTGGGTTATGCGGTGGAGATACCAACCGCTCAAGTTTGCTGCGGCGCCATGCACCAACACGGCGGCGACATCTCGGAGGCTACCCGTCTGCGTGCGGCAAACCGCACGGCATTTGCTGACAGGAACTTAAGCGCCATCGTCGTCATCGGCACCGCCTGCGCCAGCGAACTTCAGCGAGATCAGGGTGATGTACCTTTTATGGAAATCACCGATTTCCTCGCCCAAGTTCCCGATGACCAATGGCCATCTTTGCAACCGATCCCGGCGCGCGTGGCCATTCATTTGCCCTGCAGCCAGACCCGCGTGCTCAAACAACCTCGCAGCACCGAGCGACTGCTGCAAAGAATCCCGGAGTTGAATCTCGTACCACTGGCCACCAATGACCGCTGCTGTGGGGCGGCCGGAATGCATGTATTAATGTATCCCAATCAGGCCGACGCACTGCGCGCACCGAAACTCGAAGAAATTGAACAACTGAATCCGGATTTCGTGGTTTCGGCCAATATTGGCTGCGCGACACATATCGCTGTCGGGCTGGCTTCACCCGTTTTGCATCCGGTGGAACTCATCGCCAAATCACTGACAACCACTCATCGTGAAGTACGGTAAATGGTAGCGATAGAGCCATGCAGAAATAGAGGGCAAACACGCATAAAACCATACAATTGCAGCATTGAATTCACTCTAGCGGCCATGTAGTGTTACTGACAAGTTGACACATCGGAGGCAAAGCATCGTGTCTGATCACAACACTCGCTTCACGACCGCTCGCACCAAAACAAATCATTGCGGATTTGCAGCCTTAGTTGACACCGCACGTGATCCCCTTGTTCTGATCGACAAGAATTATCAAATCATTGCGGCTAATGCGGCCTACACCGACATTCATGGTATTTCATCAGAGCAAGTCATCGGACGTACCTGCTATCAGGTCTCCCATGGTCGTAATCGGCCATGTCATGAGTTTGGCGATGATTGCCCGCATCAACAGGTATTCAAACAGCACCGCTGCCATGAAGTGCAACATCAGCACTGCGATGGTCATGGTGGTTATGAACGTGTACGAATTCATGGGCAGATCATTCCGCTGGACAATGGTGAGTATTTGCTGGCCGAGCGCGTAACAAAAGTTGACACTCAAAACGAACCAACCAACATCGATTCAGCACTGCAATCCGATCAGCCGCCTCAAACCAGCTCAGAGTGGATACCCTCACTTTCACCGCGCTCTCAAAAAGTATTTCATCAACTTGATATGGCGGCACGGTCGGACGCTCCTATCCTCTTGCTTGGTGAAAGCGGAGTCGGCAAAGAAATGGCCGCCTGCCATGTCCATCGACACAGCCAGCGCCATCGCGCGCAAATGGTTACCATTGATTGCACAACGCTCACAGAGTCCTTGTTCGAAGCCGAATTATTCGGCCATGAGGCCGGGGCATACACTGGCGCCAACCATCAAATACAAGGCCTGATCGAGCAGGCACAGGGCGGTACTCTTTTTCTGGATGAAATTGGCGAACTATCCATGCCCATGCAGGCAAAGTTACTGCGTTTACTCGAACAACGCCGTATCCGTCGGGTAGGGGGCCGTCGCGATATCGAAGTCGATTTTCGGGTCATTGCCGCCACCAACCGGGATCTTGAAGAATCCGTCGAGCAAGGCCAATTCAGAGCCGATCTCTATTATCGACTGGCATGTATCAGCATGACTATTCCCTGTCTGCGCGACCGCACTGAGGACATTCTCCCACTGGCACAATACTTCATAGAGCAGATAAATAAAAAAAGCGGACGGCAGTGCTGTCTTTCCGCAAATGCCATAGAAAAATTGCAACAACATGATTTTCCAGGAAATATACGAGAACTAAAAAATCGGGTGCAACGCGCGATCACCTTGGCCGAGACCACACATATCGAGCCTCATCACCTGGGATTTGAAACACAGATCTTACCGAACAACAAAGCCCCGAGCATGGGCAGCGCAAGACAGCCACAGGAACAGCCACAGGACGAATACACGCCGACTTCTTTGGCTGAACAGGAACATCTGTTGATTAATCGACTACTGAAGGCCTTTAGTGGTCACCGCAGAAAAGTCGCTGAGGCATTGGGTATCAGCGAGCGCACACTCTATCGAAAATTGAAAAAACATAAGGCCACTTAAGGGCACTTCGAAAAACCCCATCCTTGGGATTTTTTAAGGACGTTCGTCGCGGGAAACCAATATCGTTGCTGGGAGCAACTATGAAACGATTTGCGTTTCCCAAAGGGCTGGGCACATGGATGTATCCAGCCATAACCAACCCTCTCTATTTCAATCGCTTTCGTGATTTCACGGCACCACGCCTATTATGTGGTGCACGGGCGGCTCGAAAGGTTTTTTGAGGCACTCTTAAGGAGCCTCTGCACGAATCGCTCTTCAAGCGCTTGCATGATTGTGCAGTGCCACTTCCTTGTGGCACACGGGCAAGAAAAGTTTTTCATGCCTACTAATTCAAAAATAGACTAATTCAGTCTTTCTTTATGCCAACTTATGTCATGTTGTCATGTCGCATTGTCATGACAATGCGATTAAAGCAGATAATATGCAGTCAACCAATTGATTTATATCGCCAGTTATGTGTGGCATAACAAATGCTTCAAGTGAAACGTCTTTCATAAAAACAGGAGAAACATGATGGATAGACGTCACTTTCTGAAGATCGCCTCCGCCGCTGGCGCAGCTGGATCAGCAACCCTCTTTTCAGGTTGCACAACAGCCTCTACAAAAAAAGAAGCAGCAGCGAGCACGATGAGTGCTGCCTCAGTCCATCCCGATGCCGCAATGGATATACCCAAAGCAAAAGGTCAGCGGACTGTCATTATCGGCGGTGGGGTTTCCGGTCTGACGATCGCTCGATACCTGCGTCAAGCAGCGCCGGATATGCAAGTCGTCTTGCTGGAGCGCAATGCCACCTATCAGTTCTGCCCGCTCAGCAATCTCTACATGGTCGGCGGGATGGACTTGAATTATTTCTGTCGCAGCTACCTGGATGCTGCGAAAAATGGCGGTTATCTTTATGCTCAATCCACCGTCTATGACGCCGATCTTGAAAACAAGATGGTGTACACCGACCAAGGAAAAATCGGCTACGACTGGCTGGTTATCGCACCGGGTATTGATTACAACTACACCTCGATCGGCGTAAAAGACCCAGAAGAAGAATACATCCTGCGGCAAAATTACCCAGCGGGTTTCATGCCCGGTTCAGAGCATATTTCCTTGAAGCACAAATTAGAAAACTTCAAAGGCGGTATTTGGCTCAATACGACACCTGCCGGGAATTATCGCTGCCTGCCCGCGCCCTATGAACGCACTTGTCTTGTTGCCGACTTTATGAAAAAGCACAAAATCAAGGGCAAGGTCATTCATTTGGATGCGAACCCGGACATCACCATCAAGAAAAAAGGGTTCCATGCGGCCTTCAACGAGCTTTACAAAGATTACGTGGAATACATTCCAAACTTTGATTTCCAATCGGTGGATGTTGAGAAAAAAACCATCAGCTCATCGTTTGACACGATTCATTTCGATGATGCCGCCATTTATCCGCGCATCAGAGCATCGAAACTGATAGAGAAACTCGGTATCAACAAGCCGGGCGATTTGCAATTTGAAGCCGATATCGACCCGTATACTTACGCAGTCAAAGGACACCCTGATGTATTTGTGACAGGGGATTCACGCTGGATGCCTTATTCAAAAAGCGCCAATACCGCCAACTCAGAAGGCCACTTTGTCGCTCAGGTCATTGCCAACCGCGCCAAGGGCAAAGATACGCCCTGGATCAGCCCACATACCATTTGTTTCTCGATGGTTGAATACGAGCCAGTCGAGTCGATCTCCGTCTCAGCACAGTACGCGTATGACAAGAAAAAAGGTGCTTTTGAATTCGCGAATGTCCAACTAATCGAGAAATGGAGCAAGGCACTGGGTGATGGCACCATTGCCTGGGGCGAATCCATTTTAGGTGATATTTCTGGTAATCAGGGAAAAGCGTAAAAACACATAGGGGGCACCTCGAAAAATTCCATGGAAGGAGTCTTCGAGGTGCCCATAGAGATCATATGGAAACCTCGTAAAACCCCAAGCATGGGGTTTTTCATTGCGTATTGATCAGGTTGAGGCGGTATTTAATTACTGCGAATCTCGAAGTCGTAGGTAATATCCACGCTGTTTTTCAGCATTGCCGAGACGGAACAATATTTCTCTGCCGAGAGTTTTACGGCGCGTTCGACCTGTTTCGGGTCAAGGCCTGAGCCTTTGACAACATAATGCACATGAATCTTGGTGAATACCTTGGGTGCGGCCACATCGGCGCGTTCGGCATCGAGCTCGATCCAGCAGTCTTCGACCGGCTGGCGTTGTTTGCCCAGAATGACCATCACGTCAATGGCGGTGCAGCCGCCCAACCCCATCAGCACCATTTCCATGGGCCGCGCGCCCAGATTCCGCCCGCCGATTTCCGGCGAACCATCGAGCATGATGCCGTGCCCGCTATCGGATTCGGCCATGAAGGCCATGCCTTCGACCCATTTCACCCGTGCTTTCATTTGCTTGTTCCTCCAAAAAGATGGTGCAGCGCCGCGCCCGGATCGTCGGCGCGCATGAATGCTTCACCGACCAAAAAGGCATGCACATGATTACTGCGCATCCGCTCGACATCGGCTGGCGAGAGGATACCGCTCTCGGTAACGACCAGAATATCCGGTGGAATCTGGCTCAATAATTCGAGCGTGGTATCGAGCGTGACGTCAAACGTACGCAGATCGCGGTTGTTGATGCCCACCATGTCGATGCCCAGAGCCAGGGCACGTTGCAGTTCGTTGGCGTCATGCACCTCAACCAGCACATCCATACCCAGATCGGTGGCTTGCTTATGCAGGGCGGCCATTTCGCTATCGCTCAATGCGGCAACGATCAGCAAAATGCAGTCGGCACCCAGCGTACGCGCTTCGACCACCTGATATTCATCGACCATGAAGTCCTTGCGGAGCACCGGCAACCGGCAGGCCGCGCGCGCTTCACGCAGATAATCTTCATTGCCTTGAAAAAAATCATGATCGGTCAGCACGGACAAACAGGCAGCACCGCCCGCCTCGTATTGCCGGGCGATTTCAGCCGGATGGAACGGGTCACGCAGCACGCCCCGGCTGGGGGAGGCTTTTTTCACCTCGGCTATGACAGCGGCTTGACCCGCAGCAATCTTTCGGCGCAAGGCAGCAACAAAACCACGCGGCGCATCCGCCTCACGCGCCAACAGCGCCAGCTCCGTCAGCGGGAGAATCGCACTGCGCTCGGCCACTTCGGCCCATTTTCGAGCGATGATTTTTTTCAGAATGTCGGGTGTATCAGTCATGTGTGGAATTCCGGCAGGCCTGGGTTTTGGCAATCAGGGCATCGAGTTTAGCCAGTGCGGTACCAGATTTCAGAATCGCCTGCGCACGGGCAATGCCCTCTGTCAATGTATCGGTCAGGTCGGCGGCGTAAATCGCCGAACCGGCATTGAGCGCGATCATATCGGCAACAGAACCCGCTTTTCCGCCCAAGGCTGAACGCACCAGGCTCACGCTTTGCTCCGGACCTGTCACGATCATGGAGGTTAAAGGCTGGCGCTTAATACCGAATTGCTCTGGCGTGATCTGGTAGCGGTGGATTTTTCCTTGATGCAACTCGGCCACTTCGGTCGCCTCGGCGAGGCTGATTTCATCCAGCCCATCGTGACTGTGCACGACCAGAACGTGACGGGCGCCCAACAGGTGCATCACGGCCGCCAGTGGTTCGAGCCACTGCTCGGCATACACGCCCATCACCATCGAGGGCGCATTCGCCGGATTGGTGAGCGGCCCGAGTACATTGAACAGCGTCCGCACGCCCAGCTCCTTGCGGGGCACGGCGGCATGGCGCATCGAGCCGTGATGCTTGGGCGCAAACATGAACCCCACACCCAGTTCGCGCACGCAATCGGCCACGCAATCGGCAGGCACATCCAGCGCCACGCCTGCCGCTTCCAACATATCGGCACTGCCGGATTTGCTCGTAATGGATCGATTGCCGTGCTTGGCGACATGCCCCCCCGCCGCGGCCACCACAAACCCCGACGCGGTGGACACATTAAATAAGGCCGAACCGTCTCCGCCCGTGCCCACAATATCCACAAGGTTCGGCACATCGACGCGCACGCCAACGGCCAGCTCGCGCATGACCTCGGCGGCGGCGGTGATTTCATCGACGGTTTCGCCTTTCATCCGCAGCGCGACCATAAAGCCGGCCACCTGCACCGGCGTGGCACCACCCGACATGATCTGGCGCATCACGGCACGCATGTCCTCACGCGAAAGGTCGCGCCGGTCAACGGCAAGCGCGATGGCTTGGCTGATATTGAGTTCTTGGTCGAGTTGTTGGTCCATTGCCGGGTCCGCGCCTGTGGCGTCCAAAGGATGAATTCAAAATTGAAAGAGGCCGAAAATACCACGCCACGCCCCGTTTGCGCCACCGATGATCGTTCAACTTCAGTATACTAAGCGCCATTTATTCGCCGCCGATGAGCCTGTTATGCCGATTGAAATGAACACCCATCACGATTTATCCACGTTTCAGGGATTGATTCTCGCCCTGTCCGAGTTCTGGGCGAATCAGGGTTGCGCCGTGCTGCAACCTTTGGATATCGAGGTTGGCGCGGGCACCTTCCACCCGGCGACCTTCCTGCGCGCGATCGGGCCGGAGCCGTGGCGCGCCGCTTATGTCCAGCCCTCCCGCCGCCCGACCGATGGCCGTTATGGCGAGAATCCGAACCGTTTGCAGCACTACTATCAATTTCAGGTGCTGCTCAAACCCTCGCCGGACAACATCCAGCAACTCTACCTCGACTCGCTCGCCCTGCTGGGCTTCGACCCGCTCACCCACGACATCCGCTTCGTGGAAGACAACTGGGAATCGCCCACGCTCGGGGCCTGGGGTCTGGGTTGGGAAGTGTGGCTCAACGGCATGGAAGTCACGCAATTCACCTACTTCCAGCAGATCGGCGGGCTCGATTGCCGCCCGGTTTCTGGCGAAATCACTTACGGTCTCGAACGCCTGGCAATGTACATGCAGGGGGTGCAGAGCGTGTACGATCTCGTTTGGAGCAAGAGCGAGGCGGGCATCATCACCTATGGCGATGTGTATCACCAAAACGAAGTGGAACAATCCACCTACAACTTCGAACAGGCCGACACCGCCTTCCTGTTCGGGCTGTTCGATCAGGCCGAGCGCGAATCACTGCGTCTGGTGGAACTCGGCCTGCCGCTGCCCGCTTACGAGCAGGTGCTCAAAGCCTCGCATGCCTTCAACCTGCTGGACGCGCGCCGCGCCATTTCCGTCACCGAGCGCCAACGCTTTATTCTGCGTGTACGCACCCTCGCTCGCGGTGTGGCCGAAGCCTATTACGCCCGTCGTGAGGCCCTGGGCTTTCCGATGCTGGCACGCAACGCCACAGCTTAATAAATAATGGCTTACTAAAAAGTTACGCTTTTCTGGACTATCCACATGACTGATCGCGCCGATTTTCTATTCGAACTGGGCACCGAAGAACTGCCCCCCAAAGCGCTGCTGCGTTTGAGCGATGCCCTGACCGAAGAACTTCTGACCGGACTGCGCGAAGCGGGTCTATCCTTTGGAACGCATCAAAGCTACGCTGCGCCACGCCGCCTGGCCGTGCTGATTCGCGACGTGGCCGCCAGCACGCCCGAGCAGGCCGTTGAGCGCAAGGGCCCGGCACTGGCAAGCGCCTTCGACGCGGAAGGCAAGCCCAGTCGCGCACTGGAAGGCTTCGCCCGCTCCTGCGGCGTGACGGTGGACGCACTCGAAAAAATCGAAACGGACAAGGGCACCTGGCTCGTGTATCGCCACACCCAACCGGGCAAAACCGCCGCCGAGATTATTCCAGCCGCCATTGCCCGCGCGCTGGACAAGTTGCCCACGCCCAAGCGGATGCGCTGGGGCAGCCACGAGGTGGAATTCATCCGTCCGGTTCACTGGGCGGTTGCCCTGCACGGCAACACGGTCATCGACACCGAGATTCTGGGCGTGAAAGCCGGTCGAGAAACCTTCGGCCACCGCTTCCATCACCCGGCAGCCATCACCATCGAATCACCCGCAAGCTATGCCGACCTGCTGGAGAAGCAAGGCTTTGTGCTTGCCGATTTCGCGGCACGGCGCAGCAAAATTCAGGCGCAGATCGAAGCCATCGCGAGTGATCTCGGCGGCACGGCACGTGTGGATGACGATCTGCTGGATGAAGTGACCGCACTGGTCGAATGGCCCGTGGCCGTGGCAGGCAAATTCGAGGAATCCTTCCTTCAAGTGCCGCACGAGGCGCTGATTTCCACCATGCAGGGTAACCAGAAATACTTCCCGCTGGTCGATGCGCAAAACCGCCTGCTGCCGTGGTTCATCACCATCGCCAACATCGACAGCAAGAACCCCGCTGCGGTGCGCGAAGGCAACGAGCGCGTGATTCGTCCGCGGTTTGCCGATGCGCTGTTCTTCTGGAATGAAGACCGTAAACACACGCTGGAATCGCATCTGGAGTCACTTAAAACCGTGATCTTCCAGCAGCGTATGGGCAGCTTGTTCGACAAGACCATCCGTGTTGAACGGCTTGCCGAGTACATTGCCGAGCTGATCGGCGGCGACGTTACGCAGACACGGCGTGCGGCGCGCCTGTGCAAATGCGACCTGCAAAGCCACATGGTGGGTGAATTCCCCGAGCTGCAAGGCATCATGGGGCGTTATCTGGCCACCCACGACGGCGAGCCCGCTGCCGTGGCGCAAGCGCAAGACGATTACTATCTGCCACGCCGTGCCGGAGACGCGTTGCCTGGCGATGCGGTATCGCAGGCAGTCGGACTGGCCGACCGGCTCGACACCCTGATGGGGATTTTCGCCATCGGCCAGGCGCCGACCGGTGCCAAGGACCCGTTCGCCCTGCGTCGTGCGGCGCTGGGCGTGCTGCGCATCATCGTCGAGCAACAACTGGATCTTGATCTCAAATCCTTGCTGGAACAGGCGGCCAAAGGCCTTGATTCGATCATTCCGGAAGCCGTCGAGCATGTACAGGCCGTGTTTGAATTCATCACCGAACGGCAATACCGCTATAGCCTCGATCGCGCCATCCGCGCCGATGTGTTTGCCGCTGTCGCCGCCGTGGGCACGACCCGACCGCTGGATTTCGAACAACGCATGGTGGCGGTCAACGAATTCCTGAATCTGCCGGAAGCCGAACCGCTCACCGCCGGTAACAAGCGCATTCAGAACATTCTGAAAAAGCAGGAACAGCCGGTCGACGGTCACATTCAAGTCGATCTACTACAGGAAGCCGCCGAAAAAGCGTTGTTTGACGCGGTCACTGAGATAACACCACGTATTCGCGCCGCCACAGCTGAGCGCGCATACACCGACGCGCTCACGGAGCTGGCCCAACTGCGGGCACCGATTGACCGTTTCTTCGATGAAGTCATGGTCATGGCGGACGACGCGGCCATTCGACGCAACCGGCTGGCTCTGCTGCAACAGACCGGCGCGTTGTTCCTCAGCATTGCCGACCTGACGCAACTCAATGGTTAAACGGACACGATCAATATGCCGCTCGCGTTTATTCGCTCCCTTTTATTTTTGCTGATCAGTTATGTGATGCTCATCCCGTATATCCCGGTCATGCTGATCGGCTGGTTGCTGCCCGCGCGGCGGCGGTATTACGTGATGTTCAGTTACGGGTTTGTCGTGTTCTGGCTCGCCCGCATCATCGTGGGGTTGCGCTGGCAGATCGAGGGGCGCGAGCATCTTGCCGGAGCGCCTGGGCGGTTGATCGCATCCAAGCATCAGTCCACCTGGGATTCGATGATTTTGCCCCAGCTACTGCATCAACCCGCCTTTGTTCTGAAAAAGGAACTGCTCTGGATTCCGATTTTCGGCACCGGCCTGGCGGGCATGGGCCCCATCGCTATTGACCGGAAGGCAGGCAGCCAGGCACTCAAGCAGATCATCAAACAGGGCAAGGCTGCGTTAAGCCAGGGGCGGGATGTGATTATTTTCCCCGAAGGAACCCGTTACAGCCCGGACGCCGAACCCAGTTACAAGATCGGTGCGGCGATGCTCGCACTCCAGGCCAAGGCAGATGTGATCCCCATTGCGCTCAATAGCGGGTGCCACTGGAAAAAGGGGCAGTTTCTGAAATACCCCGGCACCATTCATGTTGTGATCGGGCCGCCCATCCCCATTGCAGGGAAGAAAGCCGATGCGCTAACCGAAGAAATCAAGCAATGGATCGAAGGCCAGCAACAAAGATTGTATCGCCAGTACGGCTGTCCCAACACCGGCATAGCACCTGAGCGTCAAGCCGACCGGTAAGCCTCCTGCACCCATTCAGGGACGGGGCTCGGGTGCCGGGAGGCATCAAATCCCCGTTCAACGAACTGATGCAATGTCTGATCATGGGCATGGATCAGCTCGATCAATTTGGGATCATCCGCCGTCAATTGCGCTTCTACGCCATTTTCTATGTTCCGGTAGAACATGGAAATCTCTTCGCGGTATTCGAACAGGGCGCTGAATAACGGGTCCCATGACCGAATGGCGCGGCCACTGCCAAACCGAACTTTCATCCCTTCGACATGCTCCTGAATGATACGAACCAGCTCAGGGTTCTCGCTCGTCGTCTGCACACGAATGCCGTTCGGCAACGCCTCGGTTTCACGCCGAAGCTGCTTATGGTCGATCAGCAGTTGCTTGAACAGGGCCTGATCCCGGCGGTGTTGCTCATCCGAGCCGCGGCCATGCCGATAAACATGCGTACTTTCTTGAGATTCGCTCATAAACCACCCCTTTCCTGCATCAATTTGCCACATTTGGACATCATAACCAAAATAGCTATAAAAACATATTGGTCATAGGGAATGGAGCATCAATAACGCCAACAGGCAGGGAATCCCGGACAGAAGTACAATTAACCAATTAGACAACAACAGGAGTTGACCATGCATTACAAATTGTCGTCCACACCCCTGACTTGGTCTGTTCGAACCCGCTTTTGCGCTGTTCTGTCTCTACTGGGTGTCACCCTGTTGGGGCTCAGCGGATGCGCTTCATTCCCCTTTTTCGGCGCCACTCCGGCGGTAACCCAAACCGATACCGTGTTCACAGGCAGCCTCAGTTACAAGGCGCGAATCGCCTTGCCAACCGACAGCACCGCTGTCATTGAACTGCATGACGGCACACAGCCGGATCAACTGATCACCGAAGAGCACATCCCGCTGAATGGCAGGCAAGTGCCTATCGATTTCCAATTGCTGATTCCCAAGGGACGGTTAATGGTCAACCACCCTTACCTGTTACGCGCCAGCATTATTTCGGCCAATCGGATCACCTGGATTTCCGAGCCGATCACGGTCAGCACAGACAAGCAGCAGCTTGGCGTCGTGAAGCTCAAACCATTTGAAACAGAAGTGTTCACAACCGCGATGATGTGCGGGTCGACACCGGTCATGGTGTCCGGCCAAACAGATTCGGTGACGATGAAGATAGAGGGGCAGACGATCAAACTAAATCGGAGCGTGTCTGCCGATGGCGCGCGCTACGTTGCTGAAAACGACCCGGCCACGGTGTTCTGGTCGAAGGGCAATACGGCCACCATCACGCTGAAGGGCACCGTTTTACCAAACTGTCTGGCGCGCCCGGACACAGCGCTCAGCCAGCAGTAACGCGAGTGGTGGATCAGGGCAGATCCAATCGGCCGACGTAGGCTTCAACCGCTGCGCGGGCACAGGCTTCGTCCTTGTCGCCGCCGGGCGCGCCACTGACGCCCAGCGCGCCGATCAAGGTGCCCGCCGAATCGATCCGCACGCCGCCATCCAGCACCAGAATGCCATCCACATGATCCATCTCCAAACGGATGTCTTCACGGTTGCGCCGGAACACGCTGGAATCCACACCCGAGAGAATCACCGAACGCGCCTTGTCGGTGGCGATCTGAATCGTAAACCGATTCGCCTGCGTACCCCGCATCACCACTTGCGGATCGCCTGCACGATCCACCACGACGGCACTGACGTTGTAACCACGACCCTGGCAGACCTCGACCGCTTTTTCCGCGATCTTGGCCGCCAGCGGCATACCCAGTCGTTTGGCCGTGACGACATCACCCGGATCGGCATGGGCTGCTCCTCCTGTCAGTGACGCCAATAAAATAACCGCACCCCATACGGTGGAGCAACGGCCCCGTCGCTGCCACAGGGTGCGTACTCGCTTAGCCACCAACATCAACATCTTGAAAAAGTACCTCGAAACTCCTGAATTGTTCATGCCACACCTCTGTCAAAACACCGCTGATTGAGAAAGTAGTAATTCTAAACCGCAGCCTGATAAATTTTACGAATAGGTTTTTGGAGTCATAATTTATTTTGATCTTGATAAATATTTAAGAATATTCGACCAATATATTTGCAGGTAAACTGAAAAAACAAGCAAGCATTCACAGAAGGAATCGAAACATGCGGCTTTCAAAATTGTTCATTCGGTTAGTTTTTTTGCTGTACGTGTTTCACGTTCCGTTCGCGTGGGCCGCCAATCCAAGTCCAATTACGCTCTCAGGCACCGTAAGCAACAAGCAAACCAATCAACCCGAAAATGGCACTGCAAATGTCACCTTCACGCTCTACGGCTCAGCTCTTGCGAGTGCTAATGTACTTTGGAGCAGCACACAGCCGGTTCAATTCAATCAAGGCGCATTTACAGTCATCCTTGGAAATGATCCAGCCAATCCCTTGCCAAGCGACTTTGATATAAGCACAGCTGTGGTGGGCATTCAAATTGGCACCGATAGCGAAATGAGCCCTCGCCTTCCACTTATCCCTCCGTATGCCGTCAGCGCTACAAATGCTACCGGTGACATAACACCAACCAGCATCGGCATCCGCACCAACGTCGGTGTGGTGCCCGTTATCGATTCAGCCGGACATTGGATAGGAAACCCATCAGGGCTGCAAGGTCCAGCGGGCCCAAGAGGACCATCTGGCCCAAAGGGTGCCCCTGGGCCCGCGGGGCCTCAAGGGCCATCTGGACCGGTTGGCCCTGCGGGTGCTCCGGGTGCACCTGGACCCATGGGGCCCTCTGGGCCTCAAGGAGCGACCGGCCCCATTGGTCCGCAGGGGCCTGAGGGACCAGCAGGGCCTCAAGGCCCACAGGGAATTCAAGGTCCGCCGGGTGATTCCACATTGTCTACGTATTTTGGCCAGAACACCGGCTCAGCGTTAGCTGCCAACGGTACTGAATGCACGATCGGGCAAATGACACTGGTGGCAAGCAAGCGTTGTGTCGGGCTGCCCGCCAATGGCCAACTTTTATCCATTTCGTCAAATACGGCTTTATTTAGTCTGTTGGGCACAACCTATGGTGGCAACGGCACGAGCACTTTTGCCCTGCCGGATATGAGAGCCAGTACGCCAAACAATATGACCTGGTGTATCTGCGATAGCGGCATTTTCCCAAGTGCGCGTTAAGAAAATGCATCATTCTCTTCCCACTCGAAACATAACCGCCATCATATTAGCCATATTTTCTGTTGCTGGTTTATCCAGTTGTGGCGGCGGCTCTGGTCATTCGCAAACTGGCGAAAATCCACCAGCCAGTCCTAGTCAGCCTACTCAAAAACAGACGTATCAAATTCAACTGGGCCAAGTCAGCCAGACGCATTTGGATTCGCCAAACTTCCAGGGTGAGGTTCAGGCACAAACAACCAGTGGCCTTACCGCCAACTCAAGTACTTATACACTGAAACTGAAGCCGTCGATAAACTGATACCCACACCACTTCATAAAAAATCAAGGCGATGATCAAGATTCAATCAGAACCCATTGGCCCGGCTGAAGTTCGCCCAGTCGATAGCCGCCCACGGCAACGCGGATCAGGCGAAGTGTCGGGAAACCAACCGCTGCTGTCATCCGGCGCACCTGGCGGTTTTTGCCTTCGGTAATCGTCAATTCGATCCAGCTGGTCGGGATATTCTTTCGCACACGAATCGGCGGTGTTCTCGGCCAAAGCCAGTCGGGTTCCGGCACGGCACGCGCCACGGCAGGGCGGGTTTTGCCGTCTTTGAGCACCACACCGGCCTGCAATTGACTCAATGCCTCCGGCGTGATCTCGCCCTCGATTTGAGCCAGATAGGTTTTGGGCTGCTTGGCATCGGGTTGCGTGAGTCGTGCCTGCAAACGACCATCATCGGTCAGGAGCAACAATCCTTCGCTATCTCGATCCAGCCGACCCGCAGCATAGACATTCGGCTGATTGATGAAATCGGCCAGTGTGGCCGCGGAAGAACCGGGTTCCGGCGTGAACTGCGAGAGAACATCGAATGGCTTGTTGAATGCAATCAACATGTCATCAGGCGGCAACCGATTGCGATTTCTCAAACCGGGGGAGCCGCGCCCAGCGGGCGATCCGGTACTCATCAACACCCGCCACACGCAGAATTTGAGGCAGATTCTCGCCGAGACCCAACCAGGGGGAAGGGGTAAGGTTCAAGGGCAAATCGCACACAATGCCGGTGAGCTGGCGCGACAAACGCACCAAGGGCTCATTTTCGGCCAGCAGTTTCTGCACGCGCGGCGCCCCGCGGAATTTCATGCCGTACACAGCAGCCAGATTGGCGTAAATCCCATCAATCGTGCCGTGTTTCTTGAGCAGACTACCGGCAATGCGCGGGCCGATGCCGGGCACGCCGGGGATATTGTCGGCGGTGTCCCCGGTCAGTGCGAGCCAGTCCGCGATTTGCTGCGGTTTAACGCCAAAGTGCCGTTCCACGTCGCCGTACGCCAGCACCTTTTGCCGCATCGGGTTGAACCAGCGATCATCCGGCCCCAGCAACTGGGCCAGATCCTTATCGCCGGTAATGATGGTGACGGCACGGTTGCGTTTGCGCAAACGCTGCACCAGGGTGCCGATTACATCGTCGGCTTCATAGCCCGGATGATCGATGGCACAGAGGCCCGCCGCCTCGGCCAGGGCGCGGCAGCGCGGGAGTTGTGCGGTCAGCTCGGCGGGTGCGGGCGGACGGTGGGCCTTGTATGCGGGGTAGATGGCTTGCCGGAAGCTGCGATTGCAGGGCGCATCGAAGGTACAGACGATCACGGGGCCATGCTCGGCATGAGGCGCCACAGGTGGCTGAATGTTTTGGTCGAACACCGATTCGAGCAGTGTCAACAAGGCATCGGCGAACCCTAAAACCGCGCCTACGGGCTGCCCATCGGCATCAACACGGGTTTTATCCGCCCCGTGCCATGCTCGCCAGATCTGCGCGTGGGAGTCAATGAGCCAAGCACGGCTCACGGCAGGAGACGAACCCGAAGACGTTGGTTCAGACATAACCTGAGACATATCCTGCTGCGCCAACGGATGTTCGCTCACGCGTTCGATGAAGACGGATAAGGCCGGTAAGCCATTCGCGCCACGCCGTCTTTCTCGGCGGCGGCAGCGATTGCGGCGGGCAGCCGCTCGATGAGGCGCGGGTCGAATGGCTTGGGCAGAATGTACTCGGCGCCAAAGGTCAATGTATCGACCCCGTAGACCGACAGCACGCTCTCGGGCACGGGTTCACGCGCCAGCGCCGCCAGCGCCTCGACGCAGGCGATTTTCATGTTCGGTGTGATACGCGATGCACGGCAATCGAGCGTGCCACGAAAAATGAACGGGAACGCCAGCACATTGTTGACCTGATTGGGATAATCGCTGCGCCCCGTCGCCATGATCAGATCATCACGCACGCTGTGCGCCAATTCCGGGCGGATTTCCGGGTCGGGATTGGCCAGCGCGAACACCACCGGGCGAGCGGCCATGCTTTTGAGCATCTCGGCACTCAACAGGTTCGGTGCGGACAGTCCGAGGAACACATCGGCACCACGCAGGGCATCTTCAAGTGTCCGGTCATCGGTTTCGGCCACCACGGCGGCATGGTGTGCCGGCAGATCGGTCAAACCGGTGTGTAGGACGCCGACTTTATCCACCACGCGCAGTTGCTCACGATTTAGCCCCATATCCAGCAACAATCGCAAGGTCGCCGTACCCGCGGCACCCGCGCCCACCAATACCAAGCGAATATCTTCGAGTTTTTTGCCCTGAATTTTCAGGGCATTGACCAAACCGGCGGCGATAATGATGGCCGTGCCATGCTGATCGTCGTGGAATACGGGGATATCCATCGCCTCGATCAACGCACGTTCAATTTCAAAACAACGCGGGGCGGAAATATCTTCCAAATTGATGCCGCCGAAACTCGCCCCCAACCGACGCACGGTATCAATGAATTCCTTTGGGTCCTGGGTTTCCACTTCAAGGTCAATCGCGTCGATGTTCGCGAATTTCTTGAACAGCAGCGCCTTGCCTTCCATGACCGGCTTGCTCGCCAGCGCACCGAGATTCCCGAGCCCCAGGATGGCCGAGCCATCGGAAATCACAGCCACAAGGTTGCCCTTGTTGGTATAGCGATAGGCATCATCCGGGTTCGCGGCAATGGCACGAACGGGTTCAGCCACGCCGGGTGAATATGCCAGCGCAAGATCACGGGCGGATTGCGCGGGCTTGGTGATGGCCGTTGCCGTTTTACCCGGCAGGGGAAACTCATGGTAATCGAGGGCGGCTTGGCGTGGATTGGGCTGGGTGTGAGGCATGGCTACAGGTTCATGGTGAAAGGTGCATTAAGCCAAGCATTATGCCACGTAAAGAATGCCACAGTGCCAGTCAAAAGGACAGGAGCCTCAACAGGCCGCTGAAACGCAGCCACCGCGCCCAAATCACAAGCCCGCTTCCATGCAAGCACAATAGCGCCGAATTAGAATCTCGGCACGTACCCAATCCAACAATTTTGGCGGGTGCCGATTAAATTCTTGACGATTCATCCGCAAAATTCTAGGCTGCCTAATTGAACAAGACAAGGGATAAAAAGCATGAAAAACGGACAGTTACATCAAATCCAAATTGATTGGTTGGCAAACTCCGCCAATTATCATGCTGTCTAAATTACGTTATTGATCAATTGTAAATCAACTCAAGGAGATGAGATGGAAAATCATGTATGCCCGCATTGCCGCACCGAAGTACCTCATGGGGCTAATGTTTGCACCGGTTGCCAGGCTGAGATTGAATACGGCACACCCAATTCAGCCTTTTTGGCAGTATTTATTGCGGCCACGTTTCTGGGTGCTTGGATAGGGGCAAACAGTAACTCAGTCGTTGGGTGGATAACCTTTGTTGTTATTTTAGTTGGCGGAGTTTTTGGTTGTTACAAACTGTTTGCGAATCGGGTGAACTTTAAGCGCATCTATAAAACACGCTGAACAAGCCTAAGTAAATGCTGATTTATTCCATCCATGGAATAAATCAGCTCGCTCATCGCGGTACACGCCCGCGATGGCTCTCACGAATCAAAGACTTACGTCTTTGTTCGTGTTGGGGCATCCTGCCCCAAGCGGGAAGCACTGAATAAATCAGCGCTTCCCTAACCTCGCGCTCAACCCGACCGCCCACCCGCTACGCGGGTGGGTTCCCTCCGCGCGTCGCGCTCCGGCGGCGGGTTAGCTTTAACGTTAGATTTGCTTGGCGGTTGAGGGTAAAATAGTTGGCGCTTGGCGCGGAGACTAAATCATGTCAACTTCAGCAAAATCGGTACTACAAGAGACCCTTCGGCTTCCGCCCGGAGATCGTGCGGCACTCGTGGAAGGCCTCATAGGAAGTTTGGATCAACCTGACCGGGCCATGGATTCCTTGTGGCTCAAGGAAGCTGAGGATCGCATGGCGGCTTATCGTTCTGGTGAGCTCCGCGCAGTAGATGCAGAGAAGGTCTTTTCCGAACTGGGTCAGTCAATTTGACGATCCGGCTGCTATGTCCTGCGCAGCGAGAGTTGGTCGAGGTAATTGGCTATTACAACAGGGCAGCTCGAATAACCCGAGATTTTCAATGAATTCAGCCACTGAATCATGCCTGTGGCCGAATCCAGCTCAAATTTCACAACAAACGACGACCTTTCCAAGCAGCATTGCCCGGTTACAGTGGACCCATCCGTCAAGACAGAAATTGGTCTAATTTAAGCTTGTCTGTCCGTCTTTCGCGCAACTGCATGGCGTTGCCCCATTCTTGCCAAATTTGTCCACTATCCTTGCGCCGCCATCGC
>NZ_JAQTTX010000002.1:0-70358 GCF_028710545.1 Halothiobacillus sp.
CGCATTCAAACACCTGTTTGAACAGCAGGGTGGGAAAATCGATGATACCTGGGCCGAAGGCGTCGTGCCAAAAAATGCGGTCTATCTCGTGCAGCACAATTCGGAGAACCTGACCCAATACCTGTATCTGCAGAACAAATGGTCGAACAACCTGATGGCGCGGCAGATATTTCTCACGTTGGGGGCAGAAATCAAGGGCGCGCCCGGAACATTGCTCAAATCCAGGGAAGTGGTCATGGATTGGCTCAAGCGCCAAGGATTCAGCTGGCCGGGCTTCGATATCGAAAACGGCTCTGGTTTGTCACGCAAGGAACGCATCAGTCCGAAGGAAATGGGCCAATTGCTGATGTATGCCTGGCATAGTCCGACCATGCCGGAATTGATGGCTTCATTGCCGATCGCCGGTATCGACGGCACCATGCGTAAGCGTTTACGTGGTGAGCCGGCACGCGGAATGATTCATCTGAAAACGGGCACGCTGCGGGATGTTCGCGCGGGGGCTGGCTATGTCGTCACCCAATCGGGCCGACGCTACGTGGTGGTAATCCTGCAAAACGAGAAAAACGTCCAAAACGGTGGTGGCACAAAAGTTCAGGATGCGATTCTTGATTGGTTGTACGCGAACGGTTGATCGTCGAGCACACTAGAGCGTACGCTTCAACGCGGCGACCAGATCGCCATCAAGAGCCGGGCCGGATAGGTCATCCAGAATGCTTAACGCTTGCGCCACCGGCATTGCCCCGCGATAGGGGCGCTCTGCCGATACGGCATCGAACACATCGGCCACGCTGATAATGCGGGTGGCAAAATCAATCTGATCCCCTTTGAGCCCCCAGGGGTATCCGCGCCCGTCGAGTCGCTCATGGTGACCGGACGCCACGGGCGCCAGCGAATCGAAAATGCCGACCTTGGAGAGAATATCCATCGAATGCACCGGATGCAGTTTGATCTGGTCGAACTCCGCATCGGTCAGCTTGCCCGGCTTATCCAGAATGCTGTTGCTGACGCCCAGTTTACCGATGTCGTGCAGCAGCGCCGCATGTCGAAGCCAGAACAGTTGCTTTTCGGGTAAACCAACTTCTCCACCGATACGTTGGGCGTACTGGCACACGCGACTACTGTGGCCGAAGGTATAGGGGCTTTTGGCATCGATAACCGCTGCAAAGGCGCCTGCCAGCCGATCGAGTTCGTCGTCATCCACATCGCGCGCATAGTCGGCTGGTTCCAGCGCGACCAGGCGGGCGGCGATGTCCGGATCACGCAGACCTTCCCAGAATTCGTCGTTCTGAGCCAGCTTTTCCAGGTGATTCACCAACGTGGGGTCGAACCAACTGCCCGTGCGTGCCCGAACGGTCCGCATCGCCAATGTGCTACCGCCCTCGGCGAAGAAGATTTCAATCACTTGTGCCAGTAGCGCAATGCGGGCGAACAGTGGAATCTGTTCCCCCTTCAACTGTCGAGGGCTACCGCGGCCGTCCCAGTGCTCATCGAGCCCACGAACCGCATCGCAAACCTGAGCGGAAAAACCGAGTTGCTCCGCGATCTCCGCACCTTGTTCGCAGCGGGTGAGAAACAGTTCCTCTCCGATTTCCGCTCCCTTGGTGATCAGGTTCGCCAGCATGGGGAGTCGCTTCAGCCAGGATTCGCCGGGCGCCACATGCGACCAGGCGAATTTGGCCATGTCGTCGAGCTTGTGGGTATCGATCAGCTTGAAATCACGCTTGAGGATGCGGTCATCGCAGCCGTACACGTTGAAGATGCGCGCCGCGTTGCTTGAGCAGCCCGCATCCTTGAGCAGCAACGCATAGTACAAATCAGCGCGATCGTGATCGTTCAGGTTCAGTTCCTGACCGATGTGCATGCCAATCCAGCAGCATCGTTGCGCGTGCCCGGCGGGCAGGCCTTCGGTCAAATCCAGTGCGTGCGAGAGCGCGCCGATGATTTCGGATTGGCGTAGTCGCAGTGTCGGTTCGGTTAACGATGAAGGGATGGACATGCGAACTCCTATGCGCGCCTATGACCTCTAGTGTACTGTTTCGCTCTTGGAGGTACTTTCAGAGTCCTCCGAATGCGTCAGGACAAGGCGCCGTGCGCAGGCAATGGCCCACACCCTTGTCAAGCACGGCAACGCCGTCATGGCGCATTCGGAGAACTCCCTTCGGGCGAGCCGCTGGCCGATCATCTGCGGCGTTGCGCTCGCTTGCAAGGGGGTGGCCATTGCGGCGCGAGCGCGCCTTGTATCTAATCGACCAGCGACTCGCTGAATGTGCCTCCAAGAGCGAAACAGTACACTAGCCTAGTCTAAATATGGCGTGGATTCAGGCCGGTGTGCCCGACACGATCATCAGTTGCAGCATTTCCTGTCCGCGAAATCGGTTGATGTCGATCCGATAGGCCAGGTGCCAGTATTTTCCCGCAGGAATATGTTCGCCGATACCGAACCAGACGGCTGTCAGATGGGTGCCAATGGCAGGTGTTGCTGTTCCGGGTTTGAGTAGTCGTAAACGCAGGCGCCAGTGCCGGCCTTCCTTGAGCGGGGTGCGTTCCAGTACTTCAAACCGGTTGTCGAAAATCGGTTCCGGGCAATCGGTACCCCAAGGAATGCAGGTTTGCAGCAGGTGGGCGAAGTCCAGCGTCAGTTCGTTTGCGCTCAATGGGCCATCGGAGAGCACGATGGCCTGATCGGGAAAATGTGGCTGGTGCTTTGCCATCTCAAGTGCGAACAGACGGCGGAATGTTTCGAGCTGGTCGAATGACAGGCTCAGCCCCGCGGCCATGGCGTGCCCGCCGAAGGCATGCATCAGATCGGGGGCGGCGGTTGCCATCGCCACCAGAACATCACGCAGGTGGACGCCGGGAATCGAACGTCCGGATGCCTTGAGTTTTGCTCTTGGCGCATCGTTGTCTTCCGGTGCAAACACGAACACCGGCCGTTGCCAGCGTTCTTTGAGTCGACCGGCGACAATGCCGATCACGCCCTGGTGGAAGCTGTCGTCAAAAATCACCCAGTCGGCAGGATCAATCGGGCGATCGAGATCAAGCTCGTTCAGCCCTGAGCTGTTGCCCTGTTTTTTCAGGCTGAACAACATTTCCTGTTCGAGGGCGCGTCGCTCGTGATTGATCTCGTTGAGCGTCATGGCGTATTGGCGAGCGGTGATCGGATCGTCCGCCAATAAGCAATCCACGCCGATCCGCATGTCTTCCAATCGCCCGGCCGCATTCAGTCTTGGCCCGACCACGAAACCGAGATCCGTGCTGCTGGCGTAACGCGGATCCTTGCCAGCCACAGCGAACAAGGCCGATATGCCCGGTACGCACTGTTGCGCCTGAATGCGCGCCAGCCCCTGTGCGACCAGCCGGCGATTATTGTCGTCCAGTGATACCACGTCGGCTACCGTGCCCACGGCGACCAGATCCAGCCAGCGCGCAAGGTTGGGCCGTGCAATGCCGCCGGTGAACCAGTCCAGTGCGGATAACCGTTCCCTCAGTGCCGCCATGACATAAAACGCCACGCCTACTCCGGCGATTGCCTTCGAGGCGAAGTCGGAGCCGTTGAGGTTGGGATTGACGATCGCATGAGCGGGCGGGAGGGTGTCGCCCGGCAGATGGTGGTCGGTGATGATCACGGTCGCGTTCAAAGTCAGTGCGGCAGCAACCCCGGCAAAGGCGGCAATGCCGTTATCCACGGTCAGGATGACATCGGGCGGCGCATCGGCTTCGGCAATCCAGTCCTTGAGCAAGGCGGGCGAGAGACCATAACCATGGCGTTGCCGGTCGGGCAGGGTGTATTCCACCCGCTTGGCGCCCATAGCCCGTAAGGCCCTGACGCATAGTGCCGTTGCCGTGGCACCATCGGCATCGAAATCGCCGACAATCAGGATGCGGGCATGTTCGCGAACGGCATTGGCGAGAATATCGGCCGCCAATTCGATTCCAGGCATGCCTGCCGGCGGCAGCAACAGGCTGAGGTCGGGATTGATCTGTTCGGGGTCGACTATGCCCCTCGTCACCAGAATTTCAGCCAGACGCGACTCAATGCCCGACATGGCCTCGGGAATTTCCGGTGGCGCCCGGCGTTTAATCAGGCGCTGATGACTCCGGGGTGGGGGCGTCACAACAGGGTTACGCAAAACTCAGCCGGATATTGGCCATGGCGAGGTAGCTTTGTTCCACTTCCAGATCCACCCGGGTCAACGGTCGGGTTTTGAGCCAGCCATCGGCGAAAATCACGTGCAATTTATCTTTCCCCGCCTCCAACTTGATGCGAGACAAATTGGGTTTGGGGGAACGATCACGATGG
The DNA here is from genome assembly GCF_028710545.1 of Halothiobacillus sp. GTDB lineage: Bacteria > Pseudomonadota > Gammaproteobacteria > Halothiobacillales > Halothiobacillaceae > Halothiobacillus. The sequence continues at coordinate 4,301 of NZ_JAQTTX010000002.1, forward strand.
AGCAGTACCGCCAGTCGCAGTACCACGGAAAGCTTGATGATGCGATCCCGTAACCGTTCATCGACTTGATCGAAACGCTGCAGTTTGAATTTGCGTCGATGCGTGTGCACGAGGCTCGCGATAATCATCTGGGCCGGGCGAGTGAGGCCCGGCATATCGGCATAGGAAAGGATATAGGCGCCATGATGATGAAAGCCTGAATGACTCACCGCCAGGCCGATTTCGTGCAGTCGGGCCGCGATATCCAGCCAGACGGCGTAACGCGGTGCGTCGATCGATTCGGGATGGCAATCGAGTCCCCAGGCAGGCGCGACCTGCGCCAACAGGTCTGCGGCAGTTTTGGCCACGCGATCGGCATGGCGAACATCGACCGTGAACAAGCGTTGCAAGCGGCGAACTGTCGCGATGCGGATATCGTCGTGATCATCCCGATCGAGCCAGTCGAATACCAACCCTTCGCGCAGTGCACCGTCGCTCACCAGCATCTGCTTGATTTCCAGTGCGGCGAATATGGCCTGCATCGCAATCAAGCCACCGACGAAAACGGGCTTTCTATCCTCAGACAGGCCGGATAATTTCAGCGCGGACAGTGAACCGGCCTTGAGGACGGCCGCCTGGATTTTGGCCAATCCCTCTTTGGTAATGGCACCGTCTCCCCAGCCGTTCGCCTTGATCACCGTCGCCAGGGAACGCGCCGTACCGGAACTGCCCATGGCCTGTGTCCAGCCCGATTTGAGATAAGCCATTTTGTATGGGCTAAGTTCGAGTTCGGCCCGGTTTTTTGCGTGCTCTAACCGCGCCGCATCGAAGACACCATCAGGGAAAAAATCGCGCATGAGCGCAACGCAGCCAATCGGCACGCTTTCCATCTTGAATGGGGTTATACCATTGCCGAGGATGAGTTCTGTCGAACCGCCCCCGATATCAACAACCAGTCGGTCTCCCTCTATGGGCATTTCGCTTCGGGCAACGCCGAGGTAAACCAGCCGCGCTTCCTCTCGACCGGCAATGATCTCGATGGGGTGGCCGATGGCTTTTTCACCGCGCTTGATGAATTCTGCACCGTTCTTGGCAGCGCGCAGCGTATTGGTGCCGACGATGCGCACACTGCCGCGCGGCATGTCGGAAACGCGTTGTCCGAAACGCGTCAGGCAGGCGACACCACGCTCCATGGCTTCTTCAGCCAGGCTTCCGTCGGCCTGAAGGCCACCGGCCAGGCGAACCATCTCTTTCATCCTGTCGATCACCTGAACCTGTCCATCACGGACACGAGCGATCAGCATGTGAAAGCTATTGGAACCCAGGTCAACGGCGGCTACGAGGCTATCGTCTTGCATCACACTTTTTCCCGTGGTTTCATGGAGGCGGTATTATCGCCCCGACAGCGCGGCGAAATAAACCTGATGTTCCTTTTTTCGGAAAAATAGGTCTTTTGTTCGACCGGATCTTGCCCCCGACAGACGTGTCCCATAGTTATTGTCCTGAGTTGGCTTTTTGGGCTTGATCATTCTGCCAGCGTTTTTCAGGCTGCATCGGGCTCAAGTAGTTCACGGTCGAACGCAGGAGAGATTGACATGATTGATATTTCAGATGTTCCAATTCTGGGCTAATGGCGTTTGGTGCAGGGACATGTTTCGTTGAGCCTGACTTAAAGGAGATTCATATGAACCAGGTGCATATTGGCGTTATCGTGGGAAGTATTCGTCGTGACTCGTTCAATCGAAAATTGGCCGAGGCATTGATCAAGCTCGCACCGACTGACTTTTCATTTTCACACATTCAAATTGATAACTTACCTCTCTACAACCAGGACGATGATGCCAATCCGTCAGACGCTGTAAGACGCCTGAAGGACAGTTTGTCGGCCGTTGATGGATTTCTGTTTGTTACTCCTGAGTACAACCGCTCAATGCCCGGAGTGCTCAAGAATGCAATCGATCACGGATCGCGCCCGTACGGACAGAGTGCGTGGCAGGGTAAACCGGCCGGGGTGCTCGGAACCTCCCCCGGTGCCATTGGCACTGCCATGGCACAGCAACACTTACGCAATGTTCTGGCCTATCTGGATGTTCCTACCATGGGGCAGCCTGAGGCATTTGTTCAGTTCACAGAAGGCTTGATCGATGAATTCGGCGAAGTTGGTCCAGCCAGTCGCGAGTTCCTGCAAAACTGGATGAATCGGTATGTTGCCTGGGTCAAAAAGTTTGCGGCGCAGTGAACTTGAGCCTATGGAGATATTCCGTGATGCTTGCATCCCAAGCGGGCGAGACGGAAACCCAAGTTTTATCCACCACGCTGATACATTCTGGTACACGATCGAGTCCACGTGAGGATAACAAAAAACCCGCGGCAAGCGCGGGTTTTGGGTTTGTGGTGCGAATCAGCTTATTTGATTTGCTGCTTCAGGCTGCCTGAGGCGTAGCGTTGGTGCATTTCGTCCAGGTTGAGTGGCTTGATCAAAGAAGCCTTGCCTGCTGAGCCGAAGGCCTCGAAGCGTGCCTGGCAGATGCCTTTCATGGCTTTGGTTGCTTCGGCGAAAAACTTGCGCGGGTCGAAGTTGGCCGGGTTGTCATGCAGATGCTTACGAATCGCTCCGGTGGAGGCCATACGCAGGTCGGTGTCGATGTTGACTTTACGCACGCCGTGCTTGATGCCTTCGACGATTTCTTCGACGGGCACGCCATAGGTTTGACCCATGTCGCCGCCGTAGTTGTTGATGATTTCGAGCCAGTCTTCCGGTACGGAAGATGAGCCGTGCATAACGAGGTGGGTGTTCGGGATGCGCGCGTGGATTTCTTTGACGCGGTCGATACGCAGCACTTTGCCGGTTGGCTTCTGGGTGAACTTGTACGCGCCGTGTGAGGTGCCGATGGCGATCGCCAAGGCGTCAACGTCGGTCATTTTAACGAATTGAGCCGCTTCTTCCGGGTCGGTTAGCAACATGGAGTGATCCAGCTCGCCTTCTGCACCGTGGCCGTCTTCTTCGCCCATTTTGCCGGTTTCGAGTGAGCCGAGGCAACCCAGTTCGCCTTCAACGGATACACCGACGAAGTGCGACATTTCAGCTACTTTGCGCGTAACTTCAACGTTGTATTCGAAAGAAGAAGGGGTCTTCATGTCGGGCATCAGTGAGCCGTCCATCATGACTGAGCTGAAGCCGGACTGGATCGCGCGGAAGCAAACGCCCGGATCAGCGCCGTGATCTTGGTGCATGACGACAGGAATGTGCGGGTACATTTCGACGGCCGCAGCGACGAGGTGACGCAGGAACGGTTCGCCGGCGTATTTGCGCGCACCAGCCGAGCCTTGCAGGATCACGGGGCTGTCAACCGCATCGGCCGCCTGCATGATGGCATGGATCTGCTCCATGTTGTTGACGTTGAATGCAGGCATGCCATAGCTATGTTCTGCGGCATGATCTAACAGTTGACGTAAGGAAATAAGCGCCATAAGGATTCTCCAGTCAGGTTGAAAAATAAAACAAAATCTTGATGCCCTGCCCTTGGGTTGAGCATCATGCCACGCTTAATCGGCGTTGATAATCTGGCCTACCCGCACAATCTTCATGGCATTTGTGCCGCCCATTTGACCCATCAGATCACCCTTGGTGATGATGACGACATCACCATCATCCAAACATTCCATCTGGGTGAGGGCTTCGATGGTCAGGCGATTCACTTCAGCGTGATCTGTCGATGAATAGGGAAAATGTACCGCCTGAACACCACGGTACAAAGCCATGCGCCTTGCTGCGACTTCGTTCCGGGTGAATGCGTAGATCGGGATGTCGGTACTGACGCGGGACATCCACAGTGCGGTCGCGCCCGATTCTGTCAGCGCCACAAGGGCGGCAACGGACAAGTGGTTCGCCGTGTAGATGGCCGAGTAGGCGATGGCCTGATCGATACGCTCAAAAGGAATATCCAGTGGGGGCTGTCCCCGTTTGGCTTCGATCTGGTACTCCGCCCGATGACAGATACGCGCCATGGTTTCCACCACGCGCACCGGGTGTTTACCCGCTGCCGTTTCGGCAGACAGCATGACCGCATCGGTGCCGTCCAGAACCGCGTTGGCCACATCGAAAACTTCTGCCCGGGTCGGGATCGGATTGCTGATCATGGTTTCCATCATCTGCGTGGCCGTGATCACAGGGCGGTTCATGTCACGCGCCATGCGGATGAATGCTTTCTGCACGGCAGGCAATTCGGCATCACCAATTTCCACGCCCAGGTCGCCACGCGCAATCATGATGGCGTCGGAGGCCTGGATGATGTCGCGGATACATTCGATCGCTTCGGCCCGCTCGATTTTCGCCACGATGTGCGCCGTGCATCCTGCTTCTTGCAGCAGGCGACGGGCCTCGTGGATATCATCACCGGAGCGGGGGAAGGAAACGGCAATGTAGTCAACGCCAATGGCTGCCGCGGTTTTGATATCTTCACGATCCTTGTCTGTGATCGCGGGCGCAGACAAGCCACCCCCCTGGCGATTGATGCCCTTGTTGTTGGACAGCTCGCCGCCCACGATGACCTTGGTCTGGATTCTGTTGCCGGTAACGGCTTCAACCTGCAATACAATCCGGCCATCATCCAGAAGCAGGATATCGCCGACTTTCGAGTCGGTGACCAGCGCCTTGTAGGTGATGCCTACGGCTGTTTCGTCGCCACTGTCGCGATCCAGATCAGCGTCCAGTGTGAAGCTCGCGCCATCGACCAGTTCGACCTTACCCGTCTTGAAGCGATCGATGCGAATTTTCGGCCCCTGCAAATCGCCGAGAATCGCGACAAACTTCCCTTGCGCGCTAGCCGCTGCCCGAACCATATCGGCACGGTGTTGGTGGTCGGCTGCCTTGCCGTGAGAGAAGTTCAGTCGAACAACATCGACACCGGCAGCGATGAGGTCGGCGATTACTTTCGGGTTGTCGCTGGCGGGCCCCAATGTGGCTACGATTTTCGTGCGTCGCTTGGTGGATAAATAACCGGGAGGGTTTAGGGCGTGCATGAAAAATCCTTAAGCGCTGGCGCGTTGTTCGAGAATGGCAACAGCGGGCAGCGTCTTGCCTTCGAGGTATTCGAGGAAAGCACCGCCCGCAGTCGAAATGTAACTTACCTGATCATAAATATCATATTTCTGAATGGCCGCAATGGTGTCGCCGCCGCCAGCCAGGGTAAACGCCTTGGTCTTGGCAATGGCCATGGCAATGGTCTTGGTGCCTTCGCCAAACTGGTCGTATTCGAATACGCCAACCGGGCCGTTCCACACCACGGTGCCCGCCTTCATGATGATATCTGCCAGTTCCTGAGCTGATTTCGGACCGATGTCGAAAATCATGTCGTCGTCAGATACGCCATCGACCGGCTTGAGTGTGGCCGGGGTGTTTTCGTTGCCGGGCAGGAATGGCAGCTCGGTGCCCACGACCACGTCGACGGCAACCGGGATTGAAGCGCCGCGCGCTTCCATTTTCTTCATCAGCATCTGAGCAGTAGGAACCAGATCATCTTCGCAGAGTGACTTGCCCACATTGTAACCGGCGGCCTTGATGAAGGTGTTGGCAATACCGCCACCGACAACCATCTGGTCGACCTTTTCGGACAGCGCTTCGAGTACGGTGAGTTTGGTGGAAACCTTGGAACCACCCACGATGGCAACCATCGGGCGGGCCGGGTTGGCCAGGGCCTTGTCCAGTGCTTCGAGTTCCTGAGCCAACAGAATGCCGGCACAGGCCACGGGGGCGAATTTGGCAATGCCATGGGTTGATGCTTCTGCGCGGTGGGCGGTGCCGAACGCATCCATGACGAATACGTCGCATAGGGCTGCGTATTTTTTGGCCGTTTCATCCAGGTTTTTCTTTTCGCCGACATTGAAGCGAACGTTTTCGAGCAGAACGACTTCACCGGCTGCCACGTCGAAACCGCCATTGACCCAATCTTTGATCAGGCGAACGGGTTTGCCGAGCTTGGCGCCCATATCTGTGGCCACGGGCGCCAGTGAGTTCTCTTCGGAATAAACGCCTTCTTCCGGGCGACCGAGATGAGAGGTGACCATGACTTTCGCACCCGCTTTGACGCAATGGGTGATCGTGGCCATCGAGGCGGCAATACGGGCATCAGAGGTGACCTTCCCGTCCTTTACCGGCACGTTCAAATCAGCACGAATAAATACACGCTTGCCCGCCAGATCGAGGTCGGTCATACGGAGGAAGTTGGCCATGAGACACTCCTGAACATCAAAATAAAAAATGGTTTGGTTTGCGTGGTCGCAAAACAAACGATTTCAGTGAAAAACCTGCGCCCTGAATAGAGCACAGGTGATCAATCGACCAGCTCCGATGCCATTGGTTGGAACGGCACGGAGCGAGTCGGATTAGCCGATGACTTTAACCATCCGCATCAGGTTGCTGGTGTAACCGTATTCGTTGTCATACCAGGCAACTACTTTCACGAAGGTCGGGTCCAACTGGATACCGGCCTTGGCGTCGAATACAGACGGCTGTGCCACGCCTCGGAAGTCGGTGGAAACCACGGCATCGTCGGTGTAACCAAGAACACCTTTGAGTGAACCGCTTTCTGACGCCGCTTTCATGGCCTTGCAGATGTCGGCGTAGGTGGTTTCCTTGTTCAGTTCGACGGTCAGGTCGACCACAGAAACGTCAGAAGTCGGCACACGGAACGCCATCCCGGTCAGTTTGCCGTTCAGTTCCGGCAGCACCTTGCCCACGGCTTTTGCCGCGCCCGTGGAGGAGGGGATGATGTTTTCCAGGATGCCGCGACCGCCGCGCCAGTCTTTGGAAGAAGGGCCGTCAACAGTTTTCTGGGTAGCTGTCGCCGCGTGAACGGTGGTCATCAGGCCGCGTTTGATGCCGAATGTATCATTCAACACCTTGGCGACAGGCGCCAGGCAGTTTGTGGTACAGGACGCCGCGGAAACGATGGTTTCACCGGCATATTTTTCGTGGTTCACGCCATAGACGAACATGGGTGTGTCGTCTTTTGAAGGTGCGGACTGGATGACTTTCTTGGCACCGGCGTTGATGTGCGCTTGGCAAGTTTCCTTGGTCAGGAAGAAGCCGGTGGATTCGATGACGATATCGGCACCCGCTTCGTTCCACTTGAGGTTGGCCGGGTCACGCTCGGCGGTCAGGCGGATACGCTTGCCGTTGACAACGAGGTAGTTGCCGTCGACAGAAACGTCGCCGTCAAAACGACCGTGCACGGAATCGTATTTGAGCATGTATGCCAGGTAATCGGCATCCAGCAGGTCGTTGATGGCAACGACTTCGATTTCAGGAAAGTCTTTCGCTGCAGCGCGAAACACCATGCGGCCGATACGGCCGAACCCGTTGATACCTACTTTGATTGTCATAAGACACCCCTGTTTCTAAGGTTTTGAAAATTATAATATTTGTGCGAACTCATCCGAGTGATTCATCGCGCTGTTCCACAGGCAGGCAACGGTAAAGTGGCCTGCTGATCCGGTTGATTACAGAACGGATTGTGCCGTGGCGACCACGTTGTCTACGGTGAAGCCAAAGAGCTTGAACAGATCACCCGCAGGCGCAGATTCACCGAAGGTGTCGATGCCGACAACCTTGCCATCCAGTCCGACATATTTGCCCCAGAAGCCGGTGACGCCCGCTTCAACAGCAACGCGCGCGCGAACGGCTGCTGGCAGAACCGATTCGCGGTAGGCCGGATCCTGAGCATCGAATACTTCGGTGCAGGGCATGGATACGACGCGAACCTTCTTGTCGGCGAGTTTTTCGGCTGCAGCCATTGCCAGGGCAACTTCAGAGCCGGTGGCGATCAGGATCAGATCCGGTGTGCCGGCACAATCGCGCAGGATGTAGCCACCACGAGCGATGTTGGCAATTTGTTCAGGCGTACGATTCTGATGCGCCAGATTCTGACGAGAGAAAATCAGCGTGCTTGGCGAATCGCGGCGCATTACCGCAGCTTTCCAGGCGACGGCTGATTCAACCGCATCGCAAGGACGCCATGTGTTCATGCGCGGAATCATGCGCAGGGTGGCGATTTGCTCGACGGGTTGGTGTGTCGGGCCATCTTCACCCAGACCGATGGAGTCGTGGGTGTAGACAAAAATGGAGCCGATCTTCATCAGCGCGGACATGCGCAGGGCGTTGCGCGCATATTCGGAGAACATGAGGAAGGTGGCGGCAAAGGGCACGAAGCCACCATGCAGCACCATGCCGTTCATGATGGCCGACATACCGAATTCGCGGACGCCGTAGTGAATGTAGTTCGCGTCGGATTCGGTCGACGTCAGGGCGCGACAGCCTTTCCATGTGGTGAGGTTCGATGGCGCGAGGTCGGCAGAGCCGCCAACCATTTCTGGCAGGATGGCTGCCATGGCGGTGATGGTGTTTTGTGATGCCTTGCGCGAGGCAATGGTTTCGCCCTTGGCAGCTACTTCTGCAATGAATGCATCCATTTTTGCGGCGAAGTCGGCCGGCAGGTCACCGGCCAGGCGGCGCTTGAGTTCAGCCGCTTCGGCAGGGTAGGCCTTGGCGTAGGCATTCATGGCGTCTTCCCAGGCGGATTCGTTGCGGATACCCGCTTCGGTCGCGTCCCAGCCGGCGTAGATTTCCGGGGGAATCACGAACGGTTCGTGGTGCCAGCCCAGATTCTCGCGCGTTGCCTTGACTTCGGCTTCGCCCAGCGCGGCGCCGTGGCAATCGTGGGTGCCGCACAGGTTCGGCGCGCCAAAACCGATGACGGTCTTGGCGCAGATCAGGGTGGGCTTGTCGTTGACGGAGCGGGCTTCGCGGATGGCCGCGTCGATGGCATCGCTATCGTGACCGTCAACATTGCGTACAACGTGCCAGCCATAGGCTTCAAAACGAGCCGGTGTGTCGTCGGTGAACCAGCCTTCGACGTGACCATCGATGGAGATGCCGTTGTCATCATAGAACGCGATCAGTTTGCCCAGACCCAGGGTGCCGGCCAGTGAGCAGGCTTCGTGAGAAATGCCTTCCATCATGCAACCGTCGCCGAGGAAGCAGTAGGTGTAGTGATCGATGACGTTGTGGCCGGGTTTGTTGAACTGGCCTGCCAGCATTTTTTCTGCGATGGCGAAGCCAACGGCATTGCTGATGCCTTGACCCAGAGGACCGGTGGTGGTCTCGATGCCGGGGGTGTAACCGTATTCCGGGTGACCGGGCGTTTTGGAGTGCAGCTGACGGAAGTTCTTGATCTCTTCCATCGGCAGTTCGTAGCCGGTGAGGTGCAGCAACGAGTAGATCAGCATGGAGCCGTGGCCGTTGGACAGAACAAAGCGGTCACGATTCGGCCACTTCGGGTTCTTGGGATTGTGCTTCAGATAGCCGTTCCACAATACCTCGGCAATATCAGCCATACCCATGGGCGCACCGGGGTGGCCTGAGTTCGCTTTTTGTACTGCGTCCATACTCAGGGCACGAATCGCATTGGCAAGCTCTCTACGCGTAGACATAAGTCTCTCCGTTCTTGAAGGTCAAAAGATAAATGAAAACTGTGTGGTGAATGCGCCCGCTGTGATGGGATTTCTTGCGCGTTTCACGGCCAAAAACTTGCCACATGTTACCGTAATTGCTCCAGATGGCAACAAGGTGCGTCGTCGATATGGCTGCTCTTACGGTTGCCCGAATCGATGATCACCGCGCTACGGCGAGCGCCATTTGATCGAGCATCCGATCGAGGGTGTCTGTTCAGAGGGGCCGACGCCGGTTTCGGCGATCAGTTGCATGGCGTGGAATAGTTCCCGTGGAGCATCGGGCAGGGGGTGTCTGCCTGAAGCATCAAGGCGCCCTCGGAACTGCAACTTGAGGTCGGCGTTATAACCGAAGAAGTCGGGCGTGCACACGGCACCATACGCGCGGGCGGCCTCTTGTGTTTCGTCGTACAGATAAGGGAAGCCGAAATCATATTCCCGCGCCAGTCGTCGCATGTGTTCCGGGCTGTCCTCGGGGTAATCCGCTATGTCGTTCGACATGATGGCGACGGCTTGGATGCCCAGGGTTTTGAGTTCAGCCGTGTCCCGTACGATTTTCGGGAGAATGGCTTGCACGTACGGACAATGGTTGCAGATGAACATCACGAGCAGCCCGCGCGGTCCGCGGCAATCTTCCAGTGTCCATGGGCGGCCTTCGGTATCGGGGAGTTTGAAATCGATAGCGGGCCGATTAAATTCACCTATGGGGGTTGTTGTACTAACCATTGGACAATCCCTCATTTTTGCATTTTAGTGACAGACCTTCCGTCACCCGGCAGTTTGCCAATGCCAAGATTTGGGGGTCGTGTTCAGTCTGACGGTGAGCCTATCACAAGGCTGGCGCAACATGTCGCTGACCATGCAGGGCATAGGATGACGCGTCGATATTATGGGAACCTCGAAAACCCCCTTCCTTGGGGGTTTTCGAGGGCGTTCGTTGCGGGAAACCCGCAACGAACTTGCGCTATTTCAATCGCTTACGCGGGCTTACGCCAGCTTCGCGTTATTGCGCGGCACCACATCCCTGTGGTGCACGGGCACCTCGAAAGGTTTTTCAAGGTGCCCTTATAAGAATCCGGTTGCGGCTTCTGTCGGAGAAGACGTGTATCCCGGTGATCAAAGGAGTCTGATGTATGCGTTTGCTTGATATTTCTTCTTTTTTACGGTTCAAGCGGGAAGGTCGGATGCGGTGGCTCGGTCGCCGTTTCGGTGTTTTTGCTGCCATGTTGCTGTGTTCGGTGATGAGTCTTTCGGCGCAGGCCGCCGCGCTCAAGTTCGCCATTCCGCCTTTCCTGCCCAAGGCCGAGCTCGAAAAGTCGTTCGGCCCTCTGGTTCAGAAATTGAGAGAGATGACCGGCACGACCATCGAGATGGAAGTGTTCCCGAATTATTTGGCTTTCTGGCAGGAAACCCGAACGGGTTCGCCCTTCGATATCGCGCTCGACGCCGCGCCGACAACCGATTTTCGCGTACAGCGCCAGCATTGGCACGTTATCGCAAAACTCAGCGGTACTGTTACGCAGTCCTTGGTGACCGGGCCAAATGATGCCGTGCTCGATCCCTCCGAGCTGATCAACAAGAAAATCGCCGTGCAGCCTTCGCCTTCCGTCAGTGCATTGACGCTTTATCAGTTGTTCCCGAACCCCGTTCAGCAACCTCAACTTGTATTTGTAGATTCCAATCGGGCGGCAGCGGATGCGGTCAAAGCGGGGACAGTGGCCGCTGCGGTCATTCCAACACCGATTGCGGCGGGCTATCCTTCTCTCAATGTGGTGACGACAACCGCGCCTCTGCCATTTCTTGCTGTCAGTGTGAGCCCGAGTGTATCGCCAGAGCTTGCCAAATCCCTGCAGTCTGCACTGATCAGGCTGAGTGAGACCCCGGAGGGCGAGGCTTTGCTCAAGCAATCGCAGTTGCGCGCCTTTACCAAGGCCACCGACCGTGATTACGCCGGGCAGGAAAAACTGCTCGAAGGCACCTTCGGTTATTGAGCGCGACGTTTTCGCCTTGGGTCGGATCAGTGCCTGAGGCGTGCCGAGGTCGCTCAGTCACTCGATGAGCTGCTAGAATCAGCGGCTGATTCATATTTCCCGATCTATTGAACCCAAGGATTTTGTCCATGACCGCCCATCGCGAGCCTGTTCATCTTTTTACTTCCGAATCCGTGGCTGAAGGCCACCCAGACAAGATTGCCGACCAGATTTCCGATGCGGTTCTGGATGCAATTCTCCGTCAGGATCCGCGCGCGCGCGTGGCTTGCGAAACCTTGGTGAAAACTGGTTTTGTCGTACTGGCGGGCGAGGTGACCACCTCCGCCTGGGTGGATCTGGATGAGCTGGTACGCAAGGTTATCGTGGATATCGGCTACGACAGCTCCGATCTGGGATTCGATGGCAACACCTGTGGGGTTCTGAATGCGATCGGCAAACAGTCTTCAGATATCGCACAGGGTGTGGATCGCATGGTGGACGAAGAGCAGGGTGCCGGTGATCAGGGTCTGATGTTCGGTTACGCCACCAACGAAACCGATGTGCTCATGCCCGCGCCCATCACCTATGCGCATCGATTGGTGCAGCGTCAGGCCGAGGTGCGCAAATCGCATACCTTGCCCTGGTTGCGCCCGGATGCGAAATCGCAGGTGACGTTTCGTTATCAGAAAGGCAAACCGGTCGGGATCGACGCGGTTGTGCTTTCGACGCAGCATGGTCCGGAAGTGAGTCAGAAGGATTTGCGCGAAGCGGTGATGGAGTTGATCATCAAGCCGACACTGCCGGCGGCGTGGTTGGATGAGAAAACCAAGTATCACATCAACCCGACCGGTAACTTTGTGATTGGCGGGCCGGTTGGGGACTGCGGTCTGACCGGTCGGAAGATCATTGTCGATACCTATGGCGGTATGGCGCGGCATGGCGGCGGGGCGTTCTCCGGCAAGGATCCCTCCAAGGTGGATCGTTCTGCCGCCTATGCGGGTCGTTATGTGGCGAAGAACATCGTGGCGGCGGGCCTTGCCGACCGCTGCGAAATCCAGGTTTCCTATGCCATCGGCGTGGCGGAACCCACCTCGATCAGTATCGATACCTTCGGCACAGGCAAGATTTCCGATCATCGGATCACCGAACTGGTGCGCACGCATTTTGATCTGCGCCCGTATGGCATCGTCCGTATGCTCGATCTCATTCGGCCGATTTACCAGAAAACCGCGGCCTATGGTCACTTTGGCCGGGAAGACGACGACTTCACCTGGGAAAAAACAGACAAGGCGGATGCACTGCGGGCAGACGCCGGGCTATAATCTGCCCGACCGGTTCCTCAAGGAGCGCTGCAACCCCATCCGGGGTGAGGCTTGAGGCATTGGCTTTCATTCAACGGCGCTCTGAAACCTGCACATTCCGGCAGGTTTTTTGTTGAACTGAGGAAACATCATGCAAAACCCAAATGCGTTCAAAACGGCCGTCGATTACAAAGTGGCTGATATCTCCCTGGCCGATTACGGCCGTCGTGAGTTACGGATTGCCGAGCGGGAAATGCCTGCCCTGATGGCGATCCGGGACAAGTATCGCGTGGCCCAGCCCTTGGCCGGTGCGCGCATTGTCGGCAGCCTGCACATGACGGTGCAAACCGCCGTTCTGATCGAAACCCTGGTTGATTTGGGCGCATCGGTGCGCTGGTCTTCATGCAATATTTTTTCCACCCAGGATCACGCTGCCGCTGCGATTGCAGCCGCCGGTATCCCGGTGTTCGCCTGGAAAGGGGAAACCGAGGAGGAATACTGGTGGTGCATCGAACAAACGATCACCGGCCCCGATGGCTGGAAGCCCAACCTCATTCTGGATGACGGTGGCGATCTGACCGGTCTGATCCACGAGAAACATCCCGAGTTGCTGGCGGGTATCCATGGCGTTTCGGAAGAAACCACAACGGGCGTGCACCGCCTGCACGACATGCTGAAGGCCGGCACGCTGAAAATTCCGGCGGTCAACGTCAATGACTCCGTGACCAAGAGCAAGAACGACAACAAGTACGGTTGCCGCCATTCCCTGAATGACGCGATCAAGCGGGCAACAGACCATCTGCTTTCCGGCAAGCAGGCGCTGGTCATCGGTTATGGCGATGTTGGTAAGGGCTCGGCCGCTTCACTGCGTCAGGAAGGCATGATCGTCAAAGTCTCGGAGATCGACCCGATCTGCGCCATGCAGGCCTGTATGGACGGTTACGAGGTCGTCTCACCTTACCTCAACGGCCACAATGACGGCAGCGATACCTGTGTCGACAAACAGTTGCTCGGCAAAATCGACCTGATCGTCACGACAACCGGTAACGTGAATGTCTGCGATGCGCCGATGCTCAAGGCCTTGAAGAATGGCGCCGTGGTCAGCAACATCGGCCACTTCGATAACGAAATCGACACCGCCTACATGCGCAAGAACTGGGTATGGGAAGAGATCAAGCCGCAGGTTCACAAGGTCTATCGTGACACGGCACCGGGAGCGGAACCGAATCTGGATTCGGATAACTATCTGATTCTGCTCTCCGAAGGGCGTCTGGTGAACCTGGGTAACGCGACGGGGCACCCCAGCCGCATCATGGATGGTTCGTTTGCCAATCAGGTATTGGCGCAACTGCATTTGTTCGCCAACAAGTTTGCCGACCAGCCCGAGGCGCGCAAAGCCGAACTGTTGCGGGTTGAAGTGCTGCCCAAGGCGCTGGATGAAGAAGTGGCGCGTTATATGGTGGCCGGTTTCGGCGGCGTGCTGACGAAGATGACCGACAAACAGGCGGCCTACCTCGGTGTCGAGGTCAACGGACCCTACAAGCCTGATAGCTACCGCTACTGATGGGCTCGGAGGCAATTATGCACACGCCCTTATCCTGTGAGTTTTTCCCGCCCAAGTCGGACGAGGGCGCGCTCAAGCTGCGTGCCGTTACCGAACAGTTGACCTCGGCCCTGAAGCCGGAGTATTTCTCAGTCACCTATGGCGCGGGTGGTTCGACTCAGGAGCGAAGTTTCGCCACGGTTGAGGCCATCCAGACCGAATCCGGTGTGCCTGCCGCGCCGCATCTGTCCTGCATCGGTTCCACGCGAGCCAGCATCGCGGCCATTCTGGATCAGTACCGTGCGCTCGGTATCAAGCGAATAGTCGCCTTGCGGGGGGATTTGCCCTCCGGGATGCGCGATCCGGGCGATTTCAGATATGCCAGCGAACTCGTTGCGTTCATTCGTGAACACAGTGGCGACTGGTTCCACATCGAAGTGGCGGCTTATCCCGAATTTCACCCGCAATCGGCCAATGCCCGTGCCGACTTGCTGCATTTCAAGCAGAAAGTCGAAGCGGGTGCCGACGGCGCCATCACGCAATATTTCTATTCCATCGAAGCCTACGCCCGCTTCTTGGATGACTGCGAAAAGTTGCAGGTCACGATTCCGATCGTGCCCGGCATCATGCCGATCAGCAATTACACCCAACTGGCGCGGTTTTCCGATGCCAGCGGGGCGGATTTGCCGCGTTGGTTGCGCAAACGCCTTGAAGCCTTCGGCGACGACATGGATGGCCTGCGCGCATTCGGCCATGACGTGGTGACCCGCTTGACCGTCGATCTCGTTCAGGCCGGCGCGCCCGGTCTGCACTTCTACACCATGAACCAGGCGGTCCCGGTCATCAACATCTGTCGTGATGCGGGATTGATGCCTTCGCAGCCTAACTAACTGTCGTTGGTTGCAGTCGGCTTCAATGCTATTGTCATCGATGCCACGTACATTGACGGTTTGATACGTCGATCATGGCTGGATTGATTTCTTTTCATCAGTATTGACTTCGTATATCAAGACAACAGCATCGATAAGTGGCATCAATAAAATGCATTGAAAGGAGTGGGCCTCATGGGAACGTTTGCGATTGTGTTGTTGGTGTTGGCTGCGGCCACCATTTTCGCGGGCATCAAGCAGGTGCCGCAAGGCTCGATGTGGACCGTAGAGCGTTTCGGTCGCTACACCCGGACGCTCGAACCCGGTTTGAACCTGATCGTGCCGTACATCGATCGGATCGGTCGCAAGATCAACGTGATGGAACAGGTGCTCGACGTCGCGTCGCAGGAAATCATCACGCGGGATAACGCGATGATCAAGGTCGATGGCGTCGTCTTTTTTCAAGTACTCGATCCGGCCCGTGCCGCCTATGAAGTGCACCAGCTTGATTACGCCATTCTGAACCTAGTGATCACCAACATCCGGAACGTAATGGGGTCGATGGATCTGGACGAAATCCTCTCCCGCCGGGACGATATCAATGCCCGTCTGCTGTCCGTGGTGGATGAAGCCACCTCGCCCTGGGGTACCAAAATCACCCGAATCGAAATCAAGGACATCACGCCACCTCAGGATCTGGTGGCGGCCATGGGACGCCAAATGAAGGCCGAGCGGGAGAAACGCGCCAATATTCTGGAAGCCGAGGGCTTCCGGCAGGCGGCCATTTTGAAGGCCGAGGGCGAGAAGCAGTCGAATATCCTGAAAGCCGAGGGCGATCGGGAGGCGGCCTTCCGTGATGCCGAAGCGCGCGAACGCTTGGCACAGGCAGAAGCTTTTGCTACCAAGTCTGTGAGTGAAGCCATTGCCGCCGGTAATGTGCAGGCAATCAATTACTTTGTGGCGACCAAATACATCGAAGCGTTCCAGGCTGTCGCTACGGCGCCGAACCAGAAGGTCATCATGCTGCCGATCGAGGCCAGCAACATGCTCGGCTCCCTCGAAGGGATCGCCGAATTGGCGAAAGAAGCCTTTAAGGTCAATCCGAAATAATCCAGGAAAAATTGAGGGACCATCTATGAAAACAACGCGTGGTTTCATTGCGACACTTTCCGTGCTCGTCGTGCTCGCTTTGGCTGGCTGTTCCAGCGGCGCGCCTTCGTCGAGCGATGTCGAGCAGGCACTCAAATCCGGTATGGCGATGGCGATGAGCCAAGCCAGTTCGGTTCAGGGCGGTGAAGCTGTAAGCGCTTTGATGGCCAAGGTGGAAATCAAATCGGTTAAGGTGCTCGAGTGCAATAAAGATGCATCAGGCACCGGGTTCGACTGCAAGGTCGAAACCGAGGTCAGCACCCCCTTCGCTGGTGACCAGAAAAATACCCGGATGCTGCATATGGTCAAAGGCAGTGATGGTTGGGTCATCGCTCGATGATCTCGCCGCTTCAGTCGTCCAGGAAAGGTCTGCACAAATGCAGCATTCCTTCGGGCAGCAGGTACGGTTCGGCAAATCCCCCCAACCCCCCTTTGAAAAAGGGGGGGATCAGCCTCCTCTTTTTGAGCAAGCACTTCCCCCTTTGTAAAAGGGGGGCGCGAGGGGGATTTAAGCGGCTTTGCATTCGTGCAGGGATTCCCTATGAAAAGTGAGTTGTCATAATGCCGCTTGATACCTTGGTTTGGGACTATTGGGCGTGGTTCATCCTTGGCGTGCTGCTCGTCGTCGTGGAGATATTCGCGCCATCGAGCTTCTTCCTCTGGCTCGGCGTGGCCGCTGGCGTGGTCGGCGGCATCAGCTTTTTCATGCCGGGTGTCGGCTGGCCGGTGCAGATTGGTCTGTTTGCCGTCCTGTCGATCGTTGCCGTATTGATCGGGCGACGGGTATTCGTGCCGAACAAGCAGGCCACCGACCACCCCAGGCTTAATCGGCGAGGCGAGCAATATATCGGCCGTCATTTCACCCTTGAAGCCCCCATCGTCAATGGCGTGGGTTGGGTTCGAATCGGGGATTCGCGTTGGCGTGTACTCGGACCGGACATGCCATCGGGCTCGATCGTCGAGGTGACGTCGGTCGATAGTTCCAATCTCGTGGTCGCACCGGTCACGAGATAACCTCAGGTTAAACATAATGAGTTCGAATCAATCCTGGATCGACCGCGATCTGGCGGTCCTCTGGCATCCCTGCACCCAGATGAAAGAGCACGAAACCCTGCCACCGATCCCCGTGTCGCGAGGCGAGGGTTCCTGGCTGTACGACTTCGATGGTCGACGCTATCTCGATGTGATCAGTTCGTGGTGGGTGAACCTGTTCGGGCACGCCAATCCGGTCATCAATGCGCGTCTCAAGGCGCAGCTCGATCAGCTCGAACATGTGATTCTCGCCGGATTCAGCCATCAGCCGGTGGTCGAGTTATCCGAACGATTGGTTCAATTGACGCCGCCGGGTCTGGAGCGGGTGTTTTTCGCGGATAACGGTGCTTCCGGTGTCGAAGTCGCCTTGAAAATGAGTTTCCACTACTGGCGCAATCTTGGTCGCGGGGAAAAAACGCGGTTCATCGCCTTGGAAAACAGCTATCACGGCGAAACCATGGGCGCGCTTGGCGTTGGCAATATTCCTATATTCACTGAGACCTATGCGCCCCTGATCCAGCCCGCCTTTATCGCGCCTTCACCCGATTGCCAACAGGCAGCATCTGGCGAATCCTGCGCCGATGTTACCGAGCGCGCATTGGCGGGTATGCGTGCGTTGCTCGAACGCGTGGCGTCTTCAACCTGCGCGATCATCATCGAGCCACTGGTGCAATGCGCCGCCGGGATGCGGATGCACGAACCGGCTTATCTTGAGGGTTTGCGCGCCTTGTGCGATGAATTCGAGGTGCATCTGATTGCCGATGAAATCGCGGTCGGATTCGGCCGCACCGGCACCCTGTTTGCCTGCGAGCAGGGCGGCATCACGCCGGATATTCTGTGTCTGTCCAAGGGTATTACCGGCGGCTATCTGCCCCTTTCCGCCGTGCTCACCACCGAGGACATCTATCAGGCGTTTTATTGTGAGGCGCCCGTCAGCCGGGCCTTCCTGCATTCACATAGCTACACCGGCAATCCGCTGGCCTGCTCGGCCGCGCTGGCGACGCTGGATATCTTCGAGCAGGATAATGTGATCGAACGCAATCGCGAGCGCGGGGCGATGATCGACCGGCTCACCGCGCCCCTGGCCGAGTTGCCCAACATCGCGCATCTGCGTCGTTGCGGCATGATCGTGGCCATGGATCTGGTCGACGACCGGCCCGGCAATCAGGGCAATCCGTTCCCACGGGCGGAACGTCGCAACCAGAAGGCCTATCGCTATGCGCTGGATCATGAAGTGCTGCTCCGTCCGCTGGGGAACACCATCTACTGGATGCCGCCGTACATCATGGATGACGATCAATGGCAGATGCTCGCCGATGTCACCTTAGATGCCGTGCGTTTTGCGGTGCAGGACTAGCGAGAGGGATTGACCGGTGCGCGTACCACGAATCTACCTTGACGCAGCTCTGGCGGAAGGTGCAACCCTGCCGCTGTCCGCCGAGCGGCTCAATTACCTGAAAAATGTCTTGCGCCTGCGCGATGGGCAGGCCGTGCGTGTCTTCGATGGCCAAAACCACGAAGCCGATGCGACGCTCAGTTTGGGTAAGCGCGAGGCCTCGCTTGCAATTGGTTGTGTGGTGATGCACAGCGTCGAATCGCCGTTGCAGACTCATCTTCTGCAGGCGATGGGCAAGGGCGAAAAAATGGACTGGGTAATACAGAAAGCGGTCGAGTTGGGCGTGACCCGAATCACCCCGGTGGCGACCGAGCGTAGCATCGTCGACCTGAAGGGTGAACGCGCCGATAAGCGCCACGCCCGTTTCATCGATATCGCGATCGGCGCTTGCGAGCAATCCGGGCGCAATAAGCTGCCGCGCATCAATCCGATCCTATCGCTTGAAGATGCCTTAGCGCAGACCGACGCGGCGCTCAAATGGGTTTTGCACCCGAATAGAGGTCATGCAGCGAAACCGTTTGTCGCAAGTCCAGAAAATGTAGCGGTTTTGATAGGCCCCGAAGGCGGGCTTAGTGATCACGAAATCGAAGTAGCCATTGCGTCGGGTTTTATCCCGCTGACACTCGGGCCGCGCGTGTTGCGCACCGAAACGGCACCCATCGTGGCCTTAAGTGTGCTGCAAATGCAGTGGGGCGATTTTTCTTTTGAATGCGCTGACTAACTCCAACCTGCAGTTTTTCAGTGTTCAGTAGAGTCCGATCCCTTATGCGTCGCATTGCGTTACAATATTCAACCTATTTTCATGAATCCGTAACGAAACAGAACCATGCTTGAAATTAATCCTATCCTGTTCAAGATCAAAGACCTGTCCGCACGCGCGGCCGCGCTTCGGGGGTATCTTTGACTTCGATGTCAAAAAAGAACGCTTAGAAGAAGTCGATAGAGAGCTCGAAGTGCCCGATGTGTGGAACGATCCGGCCCGGGCGCAGGCGCTGGGTAAGGAACGCGCTTCGCTGGAGCGCGTCGTCCACACGCTGGCCGATATGGCGCAGGGCTTGAACGATAACGCCGATTTGCTGGAAATGGCCGCCGAGGAAGATGATGAAGCCACCGTGGCTTCCATTGAAAAAGACGTGGCCGAATTCGAGAAACAGATCGCCGATCTGGAATTTCGGCGCATGTTCTCCGGGGAAATGGACGAGTCCAATGCCTACCTCGATATTCAATCGGGTGCGGGCGGGACGGAATCGCAGGATTGGGCCAGCATTCTGATGCGGATGTATCTGCGTTGGGGCGATCGCCGCGGCTTCAAGACCGAAGTGATGGAAGTGTCCGATGGTGAAGTGGCGGGGATCAAATCAGCCACCATCCGATTCGAGGGTGAGTACGCCTTCGGTTGGCTGCGTACAGAAATCGGCGTACACCGACTCGTGCGCAAATCGCCGTTCGATTCCGATAACCGCCGCCATACCTCGTTCGCTTCGGTATTCGTGTCGCCGGAAGTCGATGACAATATCGAAATCGAAGTGAACCCTGCCGATTTGCGCGTAGATGTTTTCCGCGCCTCCGGTGCCGGTGGGCAGCACGTCAACCGAACCGAATCGGCAGTGCGCTTCACGCATATTCCGACCGGCGTCGTGGTGGCCTGTCAGGCGGAACGTTCACAGATTCAGAACCGCGAGCGCGCCATGAAAATGCTCAAAGCCAAGCTCTATGAGCTGGAAGTGCAAAAACGCAATGCCGTCAGCCAGGCACTGGAAGACACCAAATCCGATGTGTCCTGGGGTAACCAGATTCGTTCCTACGTGCTCGACCAAAGCCGTATCAAGGACTTGCGCACCGGCTATGAAACCGGCAACACGCAAGCCGTGCTGGATGGCGATCTCGATCCGTTTATCGAAGCAAGTCTGAAAAGCGGCCTGTGATTCTTGCCGGTCTGCTCTTAGATAAATGCTGATTTATTCCATCCTTGGAATAAATCAGCGCGCTCATCGCGGTACACGCCCGCGATGGCGCTCACGAATCAAAAGACTTACGTCTTTGCTCGTGTTGGGGCATCCTGCCCCAAGCGGGACGCACTGAATAAATCAGCGCTTCCTTAGGGTACGGCCTGAACCGAACCTGCCGCATTCCAGACACTATTGACCTTATTTATTTACCGGAATTTAACTGATGTCCGAACATGAAACCGCCAACGGCGCGGCTGAAGCCAATAACCGAGAAAACAGCCACGAAACCCTGCTTGCCGAAGAAAACAAACTCATTGCCGAGCGACGAGAGAAGCTCGGTCGCATCCGTGCAAGCGGCAACGCCTTCCCCAACGATTTCCGGCGGGATGCCAGTGCGGCGGAGTTGCAGGCCGAATATGCCGAAAAAGAGGCCGATTATTTCGAGCAGAATCCCCGTCGTGTGGTCGTCGCCGGGCGCGTGATGGCCAAGCGGGTGATGGGCAAGGCGAGCTTCCTGTCGATCCTTGATCACAGTGGCCGTATCCAGTTGTATGTGGCGCGCGATGCCTTGGGCGAAGCAGCCTATGATGACTTCAAGACCTGGGATATCGGCGATATCGTCGGCGGCGAAGGCCGCTTGTTCAAAACCCAGAAGGGTGAGCTTTCCGTGCGCGTGGACTCGATTCGCCTGCTGACCAAGAGCCTGCGCCCGCTGCCGGACAAATTCCACGGCATGTCGGATACCGAGCAGCGCTACCGCCAGCGTTACGTCGATCTGATCATGAACGAGCCGGTGCGCGACACCTTCCGCAAGCGCACCCGGATCATCCAGTTCATTCGCAATTATTTGAATGCCAAGGACTTCCTTGAAGTCGAAACCCCGATGATGCACGTGATCCCCGGCGGCGCTTCGGCCAAGCCGTTCACGACCTTCCACAACGCGCTCGATATGGACCTGTACCTGCGGATTGCGCCGGAGCTGTACCTCAAACGCTTGGTGGTCGGCGGTTTTGAACGGGTATACGAGATCAACCGCAATTTCCGTAACGAAGGTCTCTCGACGCGCCATAACCCCGAATTCACCATGATCGAGTTCTATCAGGCCTATGCCGATTACATCGATCTCATGGACATGACCGAAGACCTGCTGCGTCGGCTGGCGGAGTCCGTCTGCGGTTCGACCACAGTGACTTACCAAGGCACCGCGTTCGATCTGGCGCAACCATTTGCCCGGCTGTCGGTGGTCGATGCCATCCTGGCACACAATCCGGATATCACACGTGAACAGCTTTCGGATATCGACAGCGCCCGTCGCGTGGCGGAACGATTGGGCATCCATATCAAGGATTCCTATGGTCTCGGCAAAATCCAGATCGAAATCTTTGAAGAAACGGCCGAACACAAGCTGATTCAGCCGACCTTCATTACCGAATACCCGGCCGAAGTGTCGCCTTTGGCGCGCCGCAACGACAACAACCCCTTTGTGACCGATCGCTTCGAGTTCTTCATCGGTGGTCGTGAAATCGCCAATGGTTTCTCGGAGTTGAACGACGCCGAAGATCAGGCGGAACGCTTCATGGCTCAGGTCGCCGAAAAGGACGCCGGAGACGACGAAGCCATGCATTTCGATGCCGACTACATCCGCGCACTGGAACACGGCATGCCGCCGACAGCGGGTGAAGGCATCGGCATCGACCGTCTCGTGATGTTTTTGACCGATTCGCCCTCGATCCGTGATGTGTTGCTTTTCCCGCATATGCGGCCAGAATAGACTCCACACCGTAAAGACCGCGCTCACCATAACCGTCTGGAGGTGATGAATGTTTGGACTGTTTGGAAAAAAAATCGATCCGCCTCGATCAGAAGCCTTGCGTGCTGCCTTGGGTGCGCTGATCGATCCGCATGCCGGGGAAACGCTGGCGGATGCGCACTTTATCGAGCGCGCCGAGGTGGTGGGCGATGTGGCGCACATCGACGTGGTGCTCGATTATCCGGCGGCGGGCTTCGAGGCCGAACTGACCGAATTGCTTGAGCGCACCGCGCTTGGGATCGAAGGCATCACATCCGCCAAGACCACCATTGCGTTTGTCAGCCCGATCGGCAGTAGCCAGAACGGCAAGCCGCTGCCCGGCGTGCGTAACATCATTGCAGTGGCGTCCGGCAAGGGCGGCGTGGGTAAGTCGACCACCAGCGTGAATCTGGCCTTGGCGCTGGCGGCAGAAGGCGCGGCGGTCGGTCTGCTGGATGCCGATATCTACGGGCCCAGCCAACCCTTGATGCTGGGCAGCAAGGAAACCCCTGTCGTCGATGAACAGCGCGCCATGCAGCCGGTGATGGCGCATGGACTACAAACCATGTCGATCGGTTATCTGATCGATGATGCCCAGGCCATGGTCTGGCGTGGCCCGATGGTCACATCCGCCTTGATGCAGTTACTCAACGATACGCGCTGGCATGATCTGGATTACCTGATTGTCGATATGCCGCCGGGCACGGGCGACATTCAGCTCACTCTGGCGCAAAAGGTGCCGGTGGCGGGCAGCGTGATTGTCACCACGCCGCAGGACATCGCCTTGATCGATGCCCGCAAAGCCATCACTATGTTCGAGAAGGTCAATGTGCCTGTGCTCGGTGTGATCGAAAATATGTCGGTGCATATCTGTTCGAACTGCGGCCATATCGAGCCGATTTTCGGCACCGGCGGTGGCGAAAAACTGGCGTTGGAAAATCATGTGGCGCTGCTGGGACAGTTGCCGCTGGATCTTGCCATCCGAACCGACGTTGATGAGGGACTGCCGACCGTGGTTCGATCTCCGGACTCCCCCAATGCGCTGATTTATCGACAAACCGCGCGCAAACTGGCGGCTGCCTTGGGGCGGCATCTGCGCCAAGATCAATTCGATGGTCCGAACATCACGATAGACGAGGACGGTGGCGATGCTGACGGTTGAGATACCTGGCGATTTTAATGGCGGCGTTCGCCTGTCACTTGCGCATCTCGTGCTCGATTACAACGGCACGCTTGCCGAGGACGGTGCCTTGATTGCCGGTGTGCCCGAACGACTGGCGCAGCTCGCCGAACATCTGACGATCCACGTGATAACAGCCGATACCCACGGCAGTGCCGCGCAAAAACTGGCGGGCCTTCCGGTTTCTTTACACATTCTGCCACCCTGCGCGCAAAGCGAGGCCAAGGCTGCGTTTGTACGTGAGTTGGGAGCCAACCTGTGCGTTGCCATCGGCAATGGCCGTAACGATGCCACGATGCTGCAAGAGACTGCATTGGGCTTGGTTGTGATTCAGGCCGAGGGTGCGGCCCAGATTACGGTGGCAGCCGCTGATATCGTCAGTAAATCCATTGAAGATGCCCTGGATTTACTCTTGCATCCGAAGCGCTTGATCGCCACGCTGCGCAATTGAGCATCTCCTCAAATAACCGCACCACGCAAAAGGTATCCACATGAGTCAAGTTACATTACACGGAAACCCTGTTCAGGTCGCAGGTACATTGCCCACCATCGGCACGAAGGCACCGGCATTCACGCTGACCGATGGTCAGCTTCAGGAAAAAACCCTGGCTGATTTTTCGGGCAAGAAGAAAATTCTGAATATCTTCCCGAGTCTGGATACACCGACTTGCGCGCAGTCGGTGCGCAGCTTCAATGAAAAAGCGGGCGGCCGCGCTGATACCGTGGTGCTTTGCATTTCTGCCGATCTGCCTTTCGCGCAGAGCCGTTTCTGCGGTGCCGAAGGTCTGGATAACGTGATCACCCTGTCCACATTCCGGCATCCCGAGTTTCTGCGAGATTACGGGGTGCTGCTGGCCGATGGCGCGTTGGCTCATCTGGCGGCGCGGGCCGTGATCGTGCTCGATGAACACGATCAGGTGCGCTACGTGCAATTGGTACCAGAAATCGCCGATGAGCCGGATTACGCCGCGGCTTTGGCGGCACTGGGCTGATCGAGGTTCGATGTCGATGACAGTGCATGCGACCGATGAAAATAAGCTCAAACCAGAGGGCCGGTTGCGCCTCGGCGTCGATTTGGGTGGCACCAAGGTCGAGGTGGCGGTGCTCGATGAGGCGGACGAGTTCCTGTTTCGTGAGCGCCTGCCAACCCCGCAAGGTGATTACGAGGGCACTATTGAAACCATCGCCAAGTTGATCAAGCAGGCTGAGGACAGGCTGGGCCGCGTCGATTCCATTGGCGTCGGCACACCGGGCACGACTTCACCGGGCACGGGCCTGATGAAAAATGCCAATTCGGTGGTTCTGAACGATAAGCCGCTCAAATATGATCTTGAAACTCGGCTCAACCGATCCATTTCCATGGCCAACGATGCCAATTGCCTCGCCTTATCCGAGGCGCATGGTGGCGCAGCCGATGGTATCGGTTCGGTATTCGGTGTCATTTTAGGTACCGGCGTTGGCGGCGCTTTGGTGTTCAATGGCCAGTTGATCATGGGGCAGAACGCCATCGCCGGTGAGTGGGGGCATAACCCGCTGCCCTGGACGCATGAAGGCGAATACCCCGGCCCGCTTTGCTGGTGCGGTCATCAAGGTTGTATCGAGCAATGGCTTTCCGGCCCGGCATTCATGCGTGATTATCAAAACGCATCCGGTCGATCACTGACCGGTGCCGAGATTGTCGCGGCAGTCGAACAGGGTGACCCCGAGGCCAAAGCGGCTTTGGACCGTTACACCGATCGCCTTGCCCGCGCCTTGGCACATGTCATCAATATCTTCGACCCGGAAGTGATCGTGTTGGGCGGCGGCATGTCGAATGTGGCTGCTTTATACGACAAGGTTCCCGCGCTGTGGGATGAGTTCGTATTCTCCGACCCGATCAGTACCCGACTCGTCGCACCAGAATTCGGCGATTCCAGCGGTGTGCGCGGCGCGGCCATGCTCACCTCATGACAGCTGCGGCCATTTTTCTGGCCACCTTGATGCTTGTACTGTGGCAGCCCACCATCGGTCGGTTTCAACTGGGCATCGGGTGGAGCGCGGCGGCCGGTGCGCTGGTCGCCTTCGCCGCGGGCGTCATCGATCTGGCCGATGTGCCGGTGGTTTGGGCCATCGTCTGGAATGCCACCTTCACCTTTATTGCCCTGATTATCATCAGCCTCTTGCTGGATGAAGCCGGGTTTTTCAACTGGGCGGCATTACATCTGGCCCGCTGGGCCGGTGGCAGTGGTACGCGATTGTTTGTGGTGATGGTGTTGTTGGGTGCCTTGGTGGCAGCCTTTTTTGCCAACGACGGCGCGGCGCTGATTCTCACCCCGATCGTGATCGGTATTCTGTTGGCCTTGCGCATGAGCCCGCTGGCCACGCTCGCCTTCGTGATGGCTGCCGGGTTTATCGCCGATACGGCGAGTATGCCGCTGGTGATTTCAAATCTCGTCAATATCGTCGTCGCCGACTATTTCAAGTTGGGATTTGCCGACTATGCCGCCGTCATGGTGCCGGTTACTCTGGTTTCCGTGCTCGCCTCCTTAAGTATGTTGTGGCTGTATTTTCGACGCTCGATCCCCAAAACCTATGCCTGTGAGGAATTGGATCTGCCAGATAAAGCCATTATTGACCGATCCGTATTCCGCGCCGGTTGGTGGGTGCTCGGCTGGCTGTTGTTCGGATTTTTCGTACTCGATGGTTGGGGGGTGCCGATCAGTCTGGTGGCCGCCATCGGCGCGTTCATACTGTGGCTGATTGCGCGGCGGGGCGCGAAAATCAACACCCGCACCGTGTTGATCCAGGCGCCGTGGCAAGTGGTGATCTTCTCTCTGGGCATGTATCTCGTTGTCTATGGACTGAAAAACGCCGGTCTGACCGCCGGGTTGACGCTCTGGTTCGATCAACTGGCCCACCTCGGGTTGTGGGTCGCTACGCTCGGCACGGGTTTTACCATGGCGGCGTTGTCTGCCGTGCTCAACAACATGCCCGCCGTGCTCATGGGCACCTTGGCGATCGACGGTACCCAAGCCAGCGGCACGACGCATCTGGCGATGGTTTACGCCAATATCATCGGCTGTGATCTCGGGCCGAAGTTCACGCCCATCGGCAGTCTGGCGACGTTATTGTGGTTGCATGTGCTGGCGCGCAAGCAGATCGTGATTTCATGGGGATACTACTTCAAGGTGGGCCTGATTCTCACTACGCCGGTACTGTTGCTGACCTTGCTGGCTTTGGCACTGCGTCTATCCGTGCATCTACCGTGAGTTGCATATGAGTGCGATTCTTTCCGTTACTTCCCTCAACGCCATGGCCAAACAGATACTGGAAGCCAATTTAAGCGGCGTCATGGTTCAGGGTGAGGTGCGCTCGCTGACCCGGGCCGCGTCGGGTCATGTGTATTTTTCGCTCAAAGATCAACAGGCCGAAGTGCGCTGCGCGCTGTTTCGCGGGCAGGCCATGCGCGTAAAGACCGCGTTCGCCAATGGCGATGCCGTGGTTGTGCGGGGTTCGGTCTCGCTGTACGCCCCGCGCGGTGATTACCAACTCATCGTGACCGGGGTTGAGTTGGCCGGTGATGGCCAATTGGCCGTCCTGTTCGAAGCCTTGAAGAAAAAACTGTTTGCCGAAGGCTTGTTCGACGCGGCACGCAAGCGCGCAATCCCCCGATTACCTCGCCGGATCGTGGTGATTTCTTCCGCTGTAGGCGCTGCGCTGCAGGATGTGGTTTCCACCTTGATCCGGCGGCTGCCCTTGGTCGAAATCAACCTGATTCCCGTGGCGGTGCAGGGCGAAACGGCGGCGGCTGAACTCACCAATGCGGTGCGGGGTATCACGAGCGATTCGGGGTTTGATGTCGTGCTGCTCGTGCGCGGCGGCGGCTCGATGAGTGATCTGTGGGCATTCAACGATGAAGCGCTGGCTCGTGCAATTACAAACTGCCCGATCCCCGTGATCAGTGGCGTCGGTCACGAAATCGATTTCACGATCAGCGATTTTGTGGCGGATGTCCGGGCGGCGACACCGACGGCGGCGGCCGAACTGGCGACCCCTATTACCTTAAGCGAATTGCAGGCCGCGCTGATTCTGCGGCACCAGCAGTTAACCCGGTTGATCGAAGATCGATTGAACGAGGCAGGGCAACGCCTGGACAGCAATCTGAACCGGCTCCGCCAGCAGCGCCAGCGCTGGTTACCGCTGCTTCATCACCAGATGATGCTCAGCCTGCGGTTGCAGCGGGCGATTCGCGCGCGCTGGCAGGAGCGCCTCGGCCGGGTGCAGGCATTGACGCATCGATTGCAGCAACGCAGTCCGGTGCATTGGGTCCGCCAGAATCACAGTCGACTCGAACAGATGCGCTGGCGGCTACAGCAGGCCATTGATCGGCAGATGGCCGCACAGCGGCAGGATTGGTTGCGGCTGGCGGCGGGCTTGCGCCCCTCGATCGTGCGGCGACAGATCGAGCAGCGCCAGCAGGAAACGGAGCGTTTGACCGCGCGATTGCATGAGATCGGTCGGCAGGGACTCGTTCGCCAGCAGCAACGGCTCGAACAGGCGTTCGGTGTGCTGACCGCCCTGAGCCCGCAGCGGGTACTTGAGCGCGGGTATAGTCTGGTCGAAGCGGAATCCGGTGTGATCTGGCGCGCGGCCGCGTTGCGATCTGCCTTGGCCGAATCCGACCGGCCCTTGCCCTTGCGGCTGCATTTTGGTGATGGTGTCGTGCCCATCGAAGCCCGTTCTGCTAAGGAACCTCTGATTGAATCCTTCGTGGCCGAGACGGGCTTTTGAGGGATGAGTCGCAAGGCGCGGCGCGAAACGAATGGTTATTCCATTCGTGAGCGGCGCAACACAGCGGGCTTCCGCCAGCTGCGCGTAAATCGCCCTCAAAAGCCCGTCCCATGCGGGTTGCCGCCCAAAAGCCGCAACACTTCGTTATCGGCCTTGGCATCGTAGCGTAAACTACGACCTGCGGCCTCTGCCTCGTTTTGCGGCTTTTGGATCAGCAACTCGGCTCACGAGGGATTCAATCAGAGGTTCCCTAAGTCCAGTTCGACAGAAACCGGGGCTACGGAATAATTCGCTGCACGCTCAGACGCAGGACAGGCGCGACAGCAGATTGCCCAATCAAACTTGTTGCTTTATTCCGGGGGCTCATCGTTCTTTGGGTTGCCATTTGATCGATTTTTTTGGGCCTCATCCCGCGTTTGCTGCGCCCGCTTGAGCACATCTTCGTGCTTGCCGCTGACGTACAGGGCATAACTCAGCACTTCCGCAACGGCCCGGAACAGGTTGTCGGGGATATGGTCTCCGATATCCAGACCGGCGAGCACTTCCGCCAACGCCGGGTCTTCCACCAACGGTACGCCCGCTGCTTCCGCACGGGCCACGATCTGCTCGGCCACAAGATGCTGCCCCGTGGCAACCACCCGAGGTAAATCCGTACCCTCGTATTTCAGGGCCACCGCCCGGCTGACCGAACGCGTGTCCGACTTGGATTTTGGGATGTCGCGACTCATGCTGATTTCACTTGATCTGACTTCATATCACACTCGACACCTGAACGTGGAGTGCTCATCTGTGATCGGTGCGGGGCTCAGTCGTTCCTGAACGGCTTTGGGCGGCGGGCCGGGGTAGATGCTCAATTCCTTGGGCGTCAACGAAGCGGCACGCAGGTGTTCTGCCAGTTGGTCGAGCGAGGCGTCCAGCTGCATCCGTGCCTCGGGCTTATCTGCATACAGGCGAACGGTCAGGTCGGTGGATTGCAGCGAAAGGCTGCCATGCAGTGGCCCCAGTGTGGGTAGATCAATCGCAAAATCGAGTTGCCATGTCGATTCGGTTGGTGGTTTGTTATTCTGCGCCTGTTCCTGAATGGCGAACTGGAAGCGCCGGGGTTGCTCGGCGATCATCATGGGCACGTCGACGACCCACGTCGGCTGCCCTTGAACCTGTAAAAGGGCGGTTCGCAACTGGCTGACATCCAGCCGACCGATCCATTGTTCAAGGCTCGATTGCAGCGCACTGGTTTGAGTCGAAGTTTGGGCCGTGGTCTGTGATGCCGATGGGGCGGCGGTCGGTGGCTGCGCCCCTCGGCCAGTGGTTACGGGCTCCTTCCCCGCCGATTCCAGGCTTGCCTGCATTTTGAGTTGTTGGGCGGCCAATTTGAGCTGGGACTTGATATCGGATGTCGCCTGATCAAGAGCATTGGTAGGTACTACAGGCAGGCTGTTGGTGACAATCAGCTGGGTCAGATTTCGGGCGAGTGTTTGTTCGGCGACCGGCGTACCCGTCCGCACGGCATTGAGAACAGGGTCGAGGCTGGGCAGCGCCATGCGGACGTTCAAGGGGAGGTCGAGTTTAATGGACTGAGTTGCCGTCGTGATCGGCGCGGTGCCAGCCGGTGTCTTGCCTGTTGTCGAATCCGCATTGCTGGTCGATGAGGTGGTTGTCGTCGAAAAAAGGCTTGGGTTCTTCGCCGTATTGGCTTGCTGCCCTTGCGGCGGGGTGAAATCAGCTTTCGGAGTGGACGACAGCACGCCGCTGCCGAGTTTTGTCATCAACAGGGCAAACAGGGTTTGCACCGGCGTTTGTGGTGAGGCGCGTGCCGCCATGCCTTCGGCGGGCGTGAGTCCCAACACCAGCGGCGGGCCGACATCCCGAACGGTCAACTGGATGGCGCTGCCCGTGGTGAGCGGCTGCCGGGTATTGACGGTCACCTGTCCGCCGGCCAGGGAAAGCACCGCTTTGCCCGTGCCTTGATTCGCTTGCAAGACAATGGCAGCCAGTGTCTGCCCTGTCTTAAGCGGCTGGCCCCGTAATTCCGTGACGGTGCTGGCGATCAATGTCGAGTCGATTTTCATGGATTCACTTCTGGCGAGTCCTTCCGGGATTGGAGATGCGATAGGCGCCAAGTGGTCGAATTAACACTCATAAACCAAAGCCGGGTCAAGTGGTCACATCGTGCAGAAAATGCTGACAATATTTTGACACAGATCACGGCTACAGGTAGGGTTTCCGCCTGAACAAATTCCCAGCGGCTTTTTCGGCGGGCATCCGCCCAAAATATGATCGGAGATGTGTCGGCGGGCCGCCTCGTGTGTTTGATTATCTTGTTGTTTCGGAGTCACCGGAAGATGTCTGATCAGTTGCCGCGAATATGGTTGGATGCACCATCTGAGATCAAGTCCGATTTGGCGCATTGGCTTTCCTTGCTCGGTATCCAGGCCGAATCGGTTCCTGATCCGGTTCCCTCCGTTACCGACGATGTGATTGGCGGCATCTGTTTTGCCGATGCCTGCGCATCCCGTCTCGACCATCTGCAAACGCTGCCCTGGATTGCCTTGGACGCTGACCCGGCACGCTGGCTGGGCGCGGTTCAAACACCCTTCGCCACACTGGCCTGGCCTTGTACGCTGTCCGGGTTGCAGGGTATCGTTCAGCGTTTGTTCAGTCGTTGGCGCGGTGAACAGCTGGTTGCGGCCGGACGTGGTTTGGTGGGGCAAACGCCGGTCATGCGGCAGCTGCGGGCCGAGATCGAACAGGTGGCACCCAGCGATGCCACCGTGCTGATTCTGGGTGAATCCGGTACCGGCAAGGAAGTCGTGGCGCGCATGATTCATCGTCTGTCGAATCGGGCGGATAAACCCTTCGTGCCCATCAATTGCGGCGCGATTCCGGCGGAATTGCTTGAGTCCGAGTTATTCGGCCATGAGAAGGGCGCCTTTACCGGCGCGATCAGTGCGCGACCGGGGCGCTTCGAACTGGCCGAGGGCGGCACGCTGTTTCTGGATGAAATCGGCGATATGCCGCTGCCGATGCAAGTCAAGATTCTACGCGTATTGCAGGAACGTACATTCGAGCGCGTTGGCGGGCGGCATACCTTCACGGCCGATGTGCGCATCGTGGCCGCGACGCATCGGGATCTGGAAGCGCGCATACAGGAAGGCAGCTTCCGGCAGGATTTGTACTACCGCTTGAATGTTTTCCCGCTTGAAACCCGGCCATTACGTGAATTGCAGGCGGATATTCCCGAGATTGTCCGGGCATTGACGCAACGTTTTGCCTTGGCGGGACGCCCCGTGGCGAAGTTGACCGATGGCGCGCTGGCGGTGCTTTCGGCGCTTCCGTGGCCGGGTAATGTGCGTGAGTTGGGTAATCTCATCGAGCGTCTGGGGATTCTGTACCCCGATCAGGTCGTGGATGTCGCGCAGCTGCCAGAAAAGATCCGCATGCAGCTGCCCGCCGACTGGCAAATGCCCGATATGCCCGCTCCGACCACCGCAAGGGTGCCTGAACTGAGCTCGCAGGATGCCGCAGCGCCGGAGGATGTTGATCCCCGTGACATGTTTGCCGCTGGGCGGACGAGCGTGGATCAGTCTGCGGGCATTCGGTTGCCGGTCGATGAACAGGAACTGGCGCAATGCCAGTGTGTTTTGCCGGAAATGGGCTTCGATCTCAAGAATCAGCTCGAGGCCATCGAGCGCGCCTGGATCGAACAGGCGCTGATCAATAATGACGGTGTGGTCGCGCAGGCCGCGCGGCAACTGGGTATCCGCCGAACCACTCTGGTTGAGAAACTCCGCAAGTATCAGATGTCCGCCTGAATTGGCATAAACCCTGCTTAATTCATCTCAACACAATGCTTCGCTTGGAACACACACTGTTTTCGGCAAGCGGCTTGATCAGGTTGAGGAGTAGGCAAGATGAGTGGCGGAATGTCGGTCGATCAAATTTTGTCGCAAATGCGCGTCATGCGTCAGGAAGCCACCCAGCGGCTGGCCCAGCCGGCGAGTGTACCACCTGCGGTGTCGCCTGCCGGTGGCGATTCCTTCTCATCGCTCTTGACGAAGGCAATCGGTCAGGTCAATGATCTGCAACAGAATTCTTCCCAGTTGAAGACCCGTTTTGAGCTGGGCGACCCGAATGTGGATCTCACGCAGGTCATGCTGGCCTCCCAGAAGGCTTCACTGGGCTTCAATGCCACCTTGCAGGTGCGCAACCGCTTGGTGCAGGCGTACCAAGACATCATGAACATGCCGGTTTAAGGCCAATTTAAAAGGTTAGGGTTTCACCATGGCACAGAATTCGATGGCTCCCATGTCTGCCGCTCACCAGCCAACAACAGGAACGCCGGCATGGATCCGGCAAATCGACGGATTCACGCAATCGTCGAGTTTCCGTCAGTTGCTGATTCTGGTGGCGCTGGCAGCGACGCTTTCCTTCATGGTCGGCTTCTTCCTATGGGGGCAAAAGCCATCTCTGGTACCGTTGTATACCAATCTGGGGCCGAAAGAGTCGGCCGCCGTGGTCGATGCGTTGCGTGCGGCCAAAAAGAATTATCAACTGAGTGCGGATGGCGCCATTCTGGTCGACCCTGCCCAGTTGCCCGCCGTTCGGATGTTGCTGGCCAGCGAGGGTCTGCCTTCAGGTAACGGGGTCGGGCTTGAGATGTTGGACAAGGATCAATCCCTGGGTACCAGCCAGTTTGTTGAACATGCACGGTACCAGCACGCCATAGAAGTCGAACTGGCACGGTCAATCGAGACCATTCAAGGCGTTTCGGCAGCTCGTGTGCATCTGGCGACACCCAAGCAATCGGTTTTTGTTCGGGAACAGCAACCGCCCACGGCTTCGGTCGTGGTGGAATTATCGCCAGGTCAATCGCTGACTGCCGATCAGGTGCGCGCGATTGTGCATCTGGTCGCGTCGAGCGTGGCGGGGATGAAACCGGAGAATGTGAGCGTCATTGATCAGCGCGGTGAATTGCTTAGTCAAAATTCTGACGATGCCAGTGGCATGGGTTTGACCGATAAACAATTCGCCTATCGTCAGCGCGTCGAACGAGCCTACGCTCGCCAGATCGAAGCCTTGCTGACGCCGATTGTTGGGGCAAATCAGGTGCGCGCCCAGGTATCTGCCGATATCGATTTCTCGCGTCAGGAAGGTACAAGCGAAACCTATGGCCCGAAAACCGGGGTCGTGCTTTCCGAGCAGACCAACGACACCACGCGTGCCCTGGGTGATCAGGGTATCAACGGTGGCGTGCCTGGTGCGCTCACCAATCAGCCACCGGGCGGGGGCACCGTAACGCCGCCAACGGCAGGCGGCCTGCAGCCACCGGCCAATCTGAACGTTCAGCAATACCAGCAGATCATTCAGACACCGATCAGCACCCAAAAGAACGAAACACGCAACTACAATGTGGATAAGGATATTCGTCATACCCAATACGCCAGCGGCGCGGTGGATAAACTCAACGTGGCGGTGTTACTGGATGAAAAAACCGTGACGGACAAGGACGGGAAAACGAAAACCGAGCCGATGAGCGATGCCGAATTGGCGCGAATCAAGGATCTGGTGTCCCAAGCCGTGGGCTTGGATGAACAGCGTGGCGACAAATTGACGCTCGCGAGCATTCCGTTCGTTGAGCAGAAGATTGAAAAAGTCTCCGTTCCGCTCTGGCAGCAGGAATGGTTCATGCCATTGCTGAAAAATCTGGGATTGGGCGTGGCAATGTTGGTCATTTTCTTGATGGTCGTTCGACCTCTGCTGAAAATGCTGGCGGATAAATCCCGCCCAGAGGCATTACCTCACCAGCCGGGCACAGGGTTGCCTCATGGCGTGGAAGACAATGGCATGACTGAGGAAGGCGTTTCTTTTACCCGGCAGGGTGGTGATGGCGGACAGATCCCGGGTCAAATCCCTGGGCCGGACGACGCGGATGACCTTGAAGGGGTGCCACAACTCGTGGGTGCCGCCAGCTATGCCGATAAACTCAAACAACTGAAACAAAGTATCAATCATGATCCCAAGGCGGTGGCCGCGGTGATCAAACAATGGACGCATTCGGAGAACTGAGATGGCCGAAGCCCCTGCTAAAGCGGATCAAAACCCCGGTGATCTGATCGCTGGATTGAAGGGCCCTGAGCGCGCCGCCATCCTGATGATGGCGTTGGGCGAGGAGTCTGCGGCACAGTTGTTCGCCAAGCTCGATCCACGCGAGGTTCAGAAAATAGGCCAGGCCATGGCCGTTCTGCCCAATGTGACCCGCTCCCAGATTCAGGCTGTGCTCGATCAGTTCGTGCTGGATCTGGGCGACCAGACCGGTCTGGCGCTCGGTACCACCGATTACATTCGTAACGTGCTGAACCGGGCCTTGGGTGAAGACAAGGCCGCAGGCCTGCTCGAACGCATCAGTTCGGGCGGCAACCGCCGGAATCTGGAATTTCTCAAATGGCTGGATCCGCGCTCGATTGCCGAAATCATCCGCTACGAACACCCGCAGATTATCGCGATTGTGCTGTCGCATCTGGAGAGCGATCAGGGTGCGGAAATTCTACAGATGCTGCCGGAGAACATGCGTGCCGATATCGTCCTGCGCATCGCCCATCTCGATGGCGTGTCACCACAGGCCCTGATGGAACTGGACGACATCATGGAGCGTCAGGTTTCTGGCGCCGGTGGTGGCAAGTCGTCCAAGGTCGGTGGCGTCAAGATTGCGGCGGGGATCATGAACTTCCTTGAAGGTAACGTTGAGGAAGTGGTGATGAATGCGGTCAAGTCCACCGATGCCGAATTGGGTACACAGATCGAAGATCTGATGTTCGTGTTCGCCAACCTGATCGATGTGGATGATCGCGGCATCCAGACCATTCTGCGTGAGGTGCCGTCCGATCGCCTGCTCATGGCGATGAAGGGTGCGGATAACGACCTCAAGGATAAGTTCTTCAAGAATATGTCGAAGCGGGCAGCGGAGATGATGCGCGACGACCTGGAATCACTGGGCCCAACACGCTTGTCCGATGTCGAAGCGGCACAGAAAGAAATTCTGCAGGCGGCGCGCAAACTGGCGGATGAAGGCAAGATCAGCTTAGGAGGCGGCGGTGAAGAATTCGTCTGATCCCGTGCAGGCTGCCGCAGTTGAAGAAGTACCCTTGGTACGTCCGTTGACCGCGGGGGCAGATGTATCGAATATTTCGGCCTGGGCCTTGCCTGATTTTGATCTGCCGGAGGAGCCATCGGAGATTGCGCGCGAGCCGCTCGATCCTCAAGCAGAAAAATTGTCACAGGCGCGCCAAGAGGCCGAACAAGCCGGTTTCGCGGCGGGGCGGGCCCAGGGGGAAAAGGCCGGTTTTGCGGCTGGTCATGCCGAAGGGCTGGCCGCCGCCTTGGCTGAACAAACACGGATCCAACAGCGCTTTAATGGCTGGTTGCAGGCATTGACCCAACCCTTGGCGGATCTGGATGCGGAAGTCAGCCTGCAAATGGCCCGACTGGCTGCCCAGATGGCCCGCGCCATTATTTACCGCGAACTGACCATCGCGCCCGAGCATCTGGAAGTGGTGGCTCGCACGGCGATCGAAGCGTTGCCGGTGGCCGTGCGCGCAGTCACGCTGGTGTGCCATCCCGACGATGCCGATGCCTTGCAGGCCGCCATCGATCAGAACAAGGTGCAAAACCAACACGCGCAAACCATTACCGTGCGCCGAGATGCAACGGTGACGCCGGGTGGCTTGAAGGTCGAATCGAACACCGTGGGCGTGGAGTCGCTCGTCGATGCCAGTCTGGAAGCCCGCTGGGCCGCACTTTGCCTGCGCGTGCTCGATGAGCAAGTGGCGGGCCCGGCCGATCCCATTGCGAATGAAGTGAACGAGGCCGCCGAATGACATCGGGCCGCAATCCCGCCGTGTTCGATCCGCCTTCCATGCGCGGCGGGGGAGCCGGGTTGGATTGGGCCCGTCATCTCATGGGTTTGCAGGCACGCGTGCAACGCCCGCCGCTGCAAGCCGAAGGGAGAATCGTCCGGGTTGTGGGCCTGGCGCTCGAAGCCAGCGGGCTCACGGCGGCCATTGGCGATCAATGCCGCATTTTTCTGGATGACGATCCGGCTGGTCGTTATGTGGACGCCGAAGTGGTCGGCTTTGCCGAGCGCAATACCTACCTCATGCCTCTGGAAGCGCTCAGAGGCATCGCGCCGGGCTGCCGGGTGCAGAATCAGGGGGCATCCATTCGGGTACCGCTGGGGCCGGAGCTGCTGGGGCGTGTTCTCGATGCGCGCGGACAACCTCTGGACGATGGCCCGGCCATTTTCGGCGACATCCCGGTTGATTTGCAGGGGCGCAGCAACAATCCGCTCAAGCGTCGCCCGATCCGCGAGCCATTGGATGTGGGCGTGCGAGCAATCAATGCCCTGCTCACCGTGGGGCGCGGGCAGCGGATGGGTATTTTTGCCGGTAGCGGGGTGGGTAAAAGCGTCCTGCTCGGCATGATGACACGCTACACCGCGGCGGAGATTATCGTGGTCGGCCTGATCGGCGAGCGGGGGCGCGAGGTGCGTGAGTTTGTCGCCGAGATCCTCGATGACGAAGCGCGATCAAGGGCGATTGTGATCGCCGCTCCGGCCGATGCCTCGCCGCTCATGCGCTTGCACGGCGCGAGTCTGGCGACGGCCATCGCCGAATATTTCCGCGAGCAGGGCCATGATGTGCTGCTGTTGATGGATTCTTTGACGCGTTACGCCCAGGCCCAGCGGGAAATCGGTTTGGCGATCGGCGAGCCACCGGCCACCAAGGGCTATCCGCCGTCGGTGTTCGCCCGTTTGCCTGCCCTGGTTGAGCGTGCGGGTAACGGGGAATCGGCTCGCGGAAGCATGACGGCGTTTTATACCGTGCTGGTGGAAGGGGACGATCAGAATGACCCCATCGCCGATGCCGCCCGTGCCATTCTGGACGGGCACATTGTGCTTTCCCGGGCCATTGCCGAACGCGGCCGTTATCCGGCCATTGATATCGAAGCATCCATTTCCCGAATGATGCCCGCACTGGTATCACCGGAGCATCTGGATCTGATGCAGCGCTTCAAGCAATTGATGAGCACATACAATCAAAGCCGGGATTTATTGGCCGTGGGCGCGTATCGTCGTGGGCATGATGTGCGGCTTGATCGCGCCATTGATGCGCAGCCTGATCTGGAGGCGTTCCTGAGCCAGTCCATCCATGAATCGGCAGACCTTGATTCGAGCTTTGCGGCGCTCGAATCATTGATGCACAGCGCCGCCTGATAAGGCCGGAGGTGACCATCGTGAATCAGCAGCGAATCGAACGGGTCAAAGGCGTGGAGAAAATTACCGAGCGCGGGGCGAATATTGCCAAGGAATCGCTGCTCCAATGTCAGCGGCGGTTGGATGAACAGCAGGCGCGCTTGCAGCAACTGACGGATTACTTGCAGGAATACGCGGCCGGTATCGGATTCGCTTCCGGTGGGCAGGCAAAAGCATTTGCCTTGCAAAATTATCGCGCGTTTATGGCGCGGATCGAGCAAACCATTGCCCATCAAAAAGAGGTTGTCGCCCAAGTGGAGGCCGAGTTGCTTGCCTGTAAGCAGGCCGCTGCCGAGGCCAGTAGTCAGCATCGTTCTGTTGAAAAACTGCGTGGCCGGTTTGAAAACGAGCGCAACCGGATGCAGAACAAGCAAGAACAGGCCGTAAATGATGCGCACGCCGCACAGCATCGGCATAACCCATTGGATGTTTGAACGTTGGGAGTAAGCATATGGCACAGTTAAACAGCTCAGCCTTAAGCGCGTTGAATGCCGCAGTCGGTGGACGATCCGATCCCGCATCAGGCAGCGTGTCGAATACTCCCGCTGAACGGAAGGGGTTCGCCGAGATGATGGCCGGTGCCATCCAGAATCAAAGCAAGAACGCACAAGCTCAGGGCGTTGCCGGGCGTTCGCAGGTTGCAGCCGACGCAAAGGCGGCGAACATAAATCAGACGACTGGATCGGTCGCGGATCAATCGGGTATTCCGGCCACGGGGCAGACAACCCCTCAACAGATGGCCTCGGCGCTGCAGCAACGGATCAGCTCATTGCAGGAAAAAATCGATGCGCTGAGCAATCAGAACCCGCCGTTGTCCGATAAGGCACAGGCCGCGCTAAGTACACTGGCGCAGCAATTGGCTGCATTGAAATCGCAACTGGAAAAGGGGGGCGGTTCAGCTACTCTGGATGGAAACAGCCTGTCCATGTGGCTGGCCCAACTCGATAAGCTGCAAACCCTGCTGCAACAAGGCGATATCAATGCGGCGAGTTGGACGGGGCAGCTTCAGGCCATGGTTCAGCATCTGGCTCAAACGATTCAGCAAACACATTTGGCTGAGGGGCGAGTAGGCCAAAGTGTCTCAGACATGCGCTCATCACATTCGGTAGGTGGGCGTGCGGTGCAGCAAGACGGAGCAGTAAAAGGGTCGTCTGCCGCAAGTGTCCAACAAGCGATGGATCCCTCGAAAAAGGATAATCACGCTGTCGATAATCAGGGGCAGTTCCAGAATAATCCGACCGTTTCTGGTGGACGTAATGCGGCGGCAGCCTTTTCAGGGCAGATGCAAAGTCTATCCGGGGCAGTTGGTTCCGCCCTTTCGGCGCAAACAATAAATGCCGGCTCTATATCGAGCGCCCTTTCGAAGGGAATGCCAAAATCGGATTTGACCTTGCAGTTGGCTGACTCATCCGGTAATAACGCGCCAGGAACCTTTAATCTCTCCACTTCGGGATTTGGTGCGGCAGCCAATACAACGCCCGTCGTTACTCTTCCCGGAACTCTGGCATTAAATCAACCGCGAATGGCTGCGGATTTAGGGCAAAACATTCAGTTCATGGTGGGCAAAAATATTTCCCGCGCCACGTTGGATGTTAACCCAGTTCATTTGGGGCCAATGAAAATCACGATAGATCAACAAAATAATCAAACCACGATTCAAATCATGGCGAGTCACCATCTGGCCAAAGATATGCTGGATCAAAATATGCCGAGATTGCGTGAGTGGCTTCAGGATGCCGGTTTGGGAAATGCCCAAGTTACGGTGATGAGCGGTGGGCAGGACGGCTCGAATAATCAGGCCATGAACCAGGGGGGCTCCCAAGGTTTCGGTGATTCTGCGGGCGCACACGGTGCTTCGACTACTCATCGTTCGGCCGTTGTTGAAGAACAGGACGCAACCGGTTCGGTTGCTTCTGAAGATAAGACTCAAGCTGTGACAGCGCGTTGGCGTCTGGATACGTTCGCTTGATCAGCCTTTGGATTAAGGAACCTCTGATTTAATCAGTGGT
This sequence comes from Halothiobacillus sp., assembly GCF_028710545.1. Taxonomy (GTDB): domain Bacteria; phylum Pseudomonadota; class Gammaproteobacteria; order Halothiobacillales; family Halothiobacillaceae; genus Halothiobacillus. The sequence continues at coordinate 44,051 of NZ_JAQTTX010000002.1, forward strand.
TTTTTGGGTTTTTCATTTTCGTTCTCACAAAGCGTATCAATGGAATGTTTTATGGTGTTATAAAGTGGATGACCTCAATTAAGCGTTCTCAGGGTTGATTTACCTGGGGCTATTTACCTGGGTTGATTTGTCAGGAATGGCGCAAGCCAATAATTGATTTGACGTTAAATGTTTAATTGATAGAATCCGCGTGTATCTTCAATTAAAACAACCAGCCCTAAAGGTGCTCCAATGAGTTCTATCGATCTTAATAGCTTATCTGCTGAAGACTTGAAACAGTTAATGGCCAATGCGGAGCGTACCCTGCGCGATCGTCACCAGCAGCGTATACACAGTCTGCGTAAAGAAGCCGAAGAATTGGCTTCAAGTCTTAATATGTCTGTTGCCGAGGTATTCGGCCTGGAAAAAACATCAAAACTGACAAACAAGAAACTGCCGGCTAAATACATCAATCCGGCAAACCCGGCTCAAACCTGGACTGGTCGCGGTAAGCGCCCACATTGGTTGGCCGATGCGTTGGCGCGTGGCGAATCGCTGGAAAAATTTGCGGTCTAAACAGAACCGCTTTTGCTTGCCCCGTAAAAAAAGGGCACATAGCGCAAGAAGTTTAGGAACCTCTGATTGAATCCCTCGTGAGCCGAGTTGCTGATCCAAAAGCCGCAAAACGAGGCAGAGGCCGCAGGTCGTAGTTTACGCTACGATGCCAAGGCCGATAACGAAGTGTTGCGGCTTTTGGGCGGCAACCCGCATGGGACGGGCTTTTGAGGGCGATTTTACGCGGAGCTGGCGTAAGCCCGCTGTGTTGCACCGCTCACGAATGGAGTAACCATTAACGCGGGCTTGCGCCTGCTTCGCATTAAGCTGGCGCAAGCCCGTTTCGCACCGCGCCTTGCGACTCATCCCTCAAAAGCCCGTCTCGGCCACGAAGGATTCAATCAGAGGTTCCTTGAAGCCGGTTATTTTTGACCAGCTTTTTCTATGGCTCGCAAGAGCCAGTTAGGCGTGCTTGCCAATTCGTTGATCAGTTGTTTGGCGGCCCGTTCGATGACGCCATGTTCCAGCAGTAACCGCTCATCTTCGGCCCATTGCTTGACCGCCGCTTCGGGAACGCCCTGGTGCCGTGCGACGCTGATCAGTTGGATCATGGCATCCCGATACCAGTGCGCTCGCTTGATGCTGCGTTCGTCGGGGATTTCGGCCAGAGCCATGGCGGCAGCGGCAATGAGCGGCGCGCGTTCGGTCTGGCGATCCTTGTCCCGAAGCAGGAGCTTGGCTGCAAGGGGGGCTGCAGCGTCAACGGGTGCGCGGAAGAGGAGGCACAGGATATAGGCGATGAGCACATCATCCTGATCTTCCGCAGTTTCAGCGTGTTTGACCCAGAGACGAATCAAGGCGTCCGGTTCGTTGGCCTCAAGGAAGAACAGGGCGCCACGATCGCGATCCGCTTCACTCAATTCGTTCGATAATTCCGAAAAGGCCAGCGTCCAGAGCGCTTTCTGACCTGTGGAATAGGTATCGTTCAGATGTGGTTTGAGCGCTTCCCATGCCTCGTCGCTGCCGCCTTGCTCAATGAGTTGCCGCACCAGCAGAGTGAGGGCTTCGACCAGCAACTCTTCTTCGTGGTTTTGAGCGGCCAGTGCGATTGCTTGCTTGGCCGGTCGCATGGCTTTGAACAGGGCTTTGGCGTTCTGCAACAATCTGGCCAGATCCAGCCAGGCCTGAATCCGTTGTTCCGGTGGGGTGGTCGCCTCGGTGAATGCAGGATTGTTCAGTGCTTGTTCCAATGTGCCTATGGCTTGATTCAGATCGCCTTTGGCTGATTGGGCTAAAGCCAGTGTGTGGCGCAAACAGAAATCATCGTGTTTTGCCAGCGTGTCTTCGGCTAGTGTGATCGCAGAATCGATTTCCCCGGCTTGAAGCCGGCTGATGCACAGGGCATCGGCGATTTCAGCAATCCGCTCGGCCTGTTCGGCCGGCAGCCAATGCAGCAACCAGGTCAGTTCCGCTGTATCCGCGCGTTCCTGGTGCCAACGCTCTGTATAAAACCAGTCGGTGACGCTTCTGATTGAAGCAGGATCGATATGTTCACGAGAAGCTTCCGTCGTGTTCATTAGCGAGAAGCTGGCTTTAAGTGAATCGGGAAGTTCTGCAGGTGCGGTAATGGGGGCCATGTGTCTGTTTTGATTTTCGATGAATGCTGAAGTTTATCAGACGTGGTTTCTCATGCCGTCCATGGTTGAAAAATCGGGGTGCAAAAAATCCCCGCCATTTCTTTAGTGCTGCTAGTATGCGCGCCGGAGTTGGTCAGACTGTCGCGGCGTAGCAATACGCGGAGGAAAGTCCGGGCTCCATAGGGCAGAGTGCCAGGTAACGCCTGGGCGGTGTGAGCCGACGGAAAGTGCAACAGAAAACAAACCGCCGAACGGCATCGCAAGATGTGCGTGGTCAGGGTGAAACGGTGCGGTAAGAGCGCACCGCATCCGTGGTAACACGTGATGGCTAGGCAAACCCCACTCGGAGCAAGGCCAAATAGGGAAACAATGGCGTGGCCCGCGCTGTTTCCGGGTAGGCTGCTTGAGGGCATCGGTGACGATGACCCCAGATGAATGACAGTCCTTGACAGAACCCGGCTTATCGACCAACTCCCCCCCATCTCTGCCGCCATTCGGCGTCATTTTTAGTTCAATCTGTATCGCCTCCACCGAAACGCGCGGGCGTGAATGCCTGCGATATTTTTTCTATTTTATCAATTGCTTATATTGATCAGTTTTGGTCTTTGGCCCGTTCATGGCTCGAGAATCGAACCGATCGAATTTTTCGTCTGGTCAAATAATCACCAGGTCTCTTCGCGCGCTTTGTTAGCAATAATTTGTAACCCACTGTTTTAATCGGAAAAATTGCGCGAACTTCTCTTGTGAAGTCGATGTAACTCTATGTGATGTAAAGAGAATTCACCAAACACCTCTTGTTTGCAGGCAGGTGTGTCGATATAGTGCGTCTGCGTGGGAAAAAGTGGGGAGTAGTGGGAAAAAGTGTTTAAGGGAATCACCAACCTGAATCTCGATGGAAAGGGACGTTTGGCCATGCCAACGCGCCATCGGGCGGCTTTTGCCGCGGATGAAGGTCAAATGGTGATGACCATCGACGCACAAGAGCGCTGCCTGTTGATCTATCCCTTGTCCACCTGGTTGATTATCGAGCCACAAATCGACGCACTCCCTTCCTTTAACGCCCAGGCAAACCGCGTCAAGCGAATGCTGATCGGTCACGCCACAGAGATCACGCTCGATTCCGCCGGGCGCATTCTGGTGCCGACAGAGTTAAGAAGCCATGCCGAACTCGAGAAAGAGGTCGTGTTGTTGGGCCAAGGCAAGAAACTTGAGCTCTGGTCGCAACCAAACTGGGCTGCGCAAACCGAGGCTTTCCTCAGCGATTCCAATGACGGCAACCTGCCAGCCGCACTGGAGGCTATTTCCCTATGAACGGCATCCCGATGCGCGTGCAGGAAAAGGCGCAAGATTTGACCCATGAAACCGTTCTGCTCAACGAGGCGGTAGAGGCTCTGGCCGTGCGCCCCGATGGCGTTTATTTCGATGCGACGTTCGGGCGTGGCGGTCATAGCGCCGCCATTCTGGCGAAGCTGGATGAACGTGGACGCTTGTTCGCGACCGATCGGGATTTGCGCGCACTGGTCTCGGGCGAGGCGCTGGCTTCAAAGGATGCTCGTTTTCAGATCCATCATGCGGACTTCTCATCCGCTGCCCAATGGCTGGCGTCGATGGGGTTGCAGGGCAAGGTGGATGGCGTCTTGTTCGACCTCGGGGTTTCCTCGCCCCAGATCGACGAAGCGGAGCGCGGATTCAGTTTTCAGCAAAACGGTCCGCTTGATATGCGCATGAACCAGCAGGCTGGACAAACCGCTGCCGAATGGCTCGCCCGGGCAGAAGAAGAGGAAATCGCCAACGTCCTGTATCGACTGGGTGACGAGAAGTTTTCACGGCGTATCGCCCGCCGCATTGTCGAAACGCGTGATACCCACCCGCTCACCACCACCTTCGACCTTGTACGTTGCATCGTCGAAGCGACACCCCGTCGTGATCCGCGCAAGCATCCGGCCACCCGTAGCTTTCAGGCCATCCGGCTGTACATCAATCGTGAGCTGGACGAGATAGCCGCCGCCTTATCCCAGGTGGTGGACTTGCTCTCGATTGGTGGCCGCCTGGTCGTGATCAGTTTTCATTCGCTGGAAGACCGGATCGTCAAGAACTTCATTCGCGACGAAAGCACGACGGACAAGGATTTTTTCGGACAACCCGTGGGGACGGCGCGTTTGTCCCGCGTGGGCGGCTCGATCCGCGCCTCGGCGGAAGAAATTGCCCGCAATCCGCGGTCGCGTAGCGCCATCATGCGTGTGGCGGAGCGTGTGGCATGAAATTTCTGATCGGCATTCTGGCATTGGCAGTGTTCCTGTCTGCTTTGGCGGTGGTGGATACCGCCCAGCGGGATCGTGATCTGACACGCGCGCTCAGTACCCATCGTCAGGCCATCGAGAAATTGAACGTGACCTACGCCGAACTCCAGTTGGAGCAGGGGGCGCTGGCGGCGCAGGGGCGTGTGGATCAAATTGCGCAGACCCGGTTGGACATGCACGTGCCTTCAGCCGATCAGATCACGATGGTGTTCCGATGAGCCGGGTCATCCATCCTGCAAATCAGCGCCGTCCGGCTCCGATGGAGAAGGGCGCCTTGTGGCGTTTCCTTGATTGGTTCGGCGGTTGCTGGCGTACCGTGATCGTGCTCGGCTTGTTCGGTGTGCTCGCACTGATCCTGGTCGGGCGAGCGGTACAGCTTCAGGTAAGTGAGCAAGGCTTCTACGTGCAGCAGGGCGGGGATCGTCAGCAGCGGTTACAGGTGATTCCGGCTCATCGCGGCATGATCACCGACCGTAACGGCGATCCGCTTGCCATCAGTGTGCCGATGGATGCTGTCTGGGTGAATCCGACCGAATTGACCCGGTTTTATGCCGCACGCAACACGGCTTCGGCCAGGAAATATGTCGACCAGGACCCGATTAAAACCCTGGCGAGCCTACTCAAGATTCCGGACGCCAGCTTGCGTTCTCTGGTGGCGGATAACCGCAGCAAACAGTTCATTTATGTTCAGCGTCAGGTTCGGCCCAGTGTGGCGGCGGCCATCCGTGCAGCCAGACTTCCCGGCGTCGGCCTGCAACGAGAATATCAACGCTTTTATCCCACGGGCGATGTGACGGCTTCATTAGTCGGCTTTACCAATATTGATGATCAAGGGCAAGCCGGACTGGAGGCCAGTTACAACAACTATCTTGCCGGCGTCGCGGGGCGGCGGCTGATACTCAAGGATGCCTACGGTCACGAGGTGGATGACCTCGGCGTACAGAAAGAAGCACAGCCAGGGCATGACCTGGTTTTGTCGATTGATAAACGCTTGCAGTACCTGACCTACAGCGAGTTGGCCCGGGGCGTCGCCGCCCACCAAGCCGAATACGGTTCAGCCGTTTTGATGAATGTGGTGACGGGCGAAGTGCTGGCGATGGCAACGGTGCCATCGTTCAATCCCAACAACCGCGCCACGATGCAACCCGCCCTGACGCGAAACCGTGCCCTGGTCGATCAGTTCGAGCCCGGCTCGTCCATGAAGCCGTTCACAATCACAGCCGCACTGGAAAGCGGCCGGTGGCAGCCGGATAGCACCGTGAATACCGCACCGGGCTGGGTCCGCATCGGCGGTTATACCATTCGGGATCATCGCAACTACGGCGTGCTGGATCTGCGTGGCATTCTCGAAAAATCCAGTAATGTCGGTGCGAGTCATATCGGTGAAGATCTGGGTGCCGAGGCCTTGTGGAAGAACATGCGCGCTTTCGGCTTCGGTCAGGAGACCGGCGTGGGTTTCCCCGGCGAGGTGGCCGGGCGGTTGGAAAATTGGCGGCAGTGGAGTGTGAGCGGTACCGCAGCGCATTCCTACGGCTACGGTCTGAGTGTGACGACCTTGCAACTGGCCGCGGCCTACGCTGCATTGGCGAATCATGGTCGGTACATCCACCCCAGCCTGCTCAAGCGCGATGCACCACCGAGTTACGTTCAGGTCGCTCCTGCCAAGGACTGCGATGAAGTCGTATCCATGTTGCAGTCAGTCGTCAGCCCGCAGGGTACCGCGCCCAAGGCACGCATTGCTGGCTTCCAGATTGCCGGTAAAACCGGGACCTCGCGCATGATCGGCCCCGACGGTGCCTATTCGAAAGACAATTACAACACGGTATTTGCAGGTATTGCGCCTGCCAGTGATCCACGCCTGGTTCTGGTCGTTGTGGTGACCGATCCGCAGCAGGGCAGTTATTACGCGGGCGACGTGGCGGCTCCGATCTTTCACGGCATCATGTCGGGCGCTTTGCGGATGCTGAATATCCGGCCCGACAACCTGCCGAACGAACCGGCGCAAGTGACGACGGCTGCAGTGCCGCCGTCGTCTGCAACTGCTACCGGAAAAAAACGGGCGGGTGGCGCATGAGCATGCTTCACTTCAGCCCGCGTTCTGTCGGCGAAATCCTGTCCGCGATGAATCTGCGGGTAGCAGAAAACGTCGGCTCTGCAACCGCCCATGTCTTTACGGATGACTCGCGCGAGGTTGTGCCGGGTGCCGTTTTCATTGCGCGCTCAGGGGTTCAACCGAATATCGAACCATTCATCAGCCAGGCGTTGGCAGCAGGCGCGGTGCTGGTTGTGACCGAAGCGGATTATGCCGACTCGCGGGTGATTCGAGTTGAGGCTGTCCATTCGTTCGTGCGTCAAATGGTCGGTCGGATTTGTGCCGTGAACTTCGATGGCCTGACGATCATCGGCATCACCGGAACCAACGGCAAAACCAGTGTGGCTCAATTCATCGCCGGGGCATTGAGCCGCAGCGGTGCGCCACATACCGCTTCGATCGGCATGATCGGCACGCTGGGCGCTGGCTTGTGGTCGCCGGGACTTGAACACCTGCAGTCAACGGCGAACACCACGCCCGGTTTGCTGGAAACCTTGCGTTATGCGGTCGATTTCATCCGTGAGGGCGTGCGCTACGTCGTGATGGAGGTCTCCTCTCATGCGCTGGCGCAAAACCGCTTGCAGGGTCTGCCGATCCGCATGGCGGTGTTTACGAATCTGTCGCGCGATCATCTCGATTATCACGGCACGATGACCGATTACTTTGCAGCAAAAACCAAGCTGTTCGCTTGGCCCGGATTGCGTGCAGGCATCATCAATTTCGATGAGCCGGAGGCCGATGTCTTGTTCGAGGCGCTGAGCGAATCCGCCGATTGCTGGGCGTATGGCCTGGGCGATCCGGATTGGCGTGTCGCCGATTGCCAGCAGATTCGGGTGACTTCGATCAAGGCGCTGCCCAAGGGCCTGGATATTCAGGTACGCACGCCGCTGGGCGAAGCCCGATTGCAACCATCGCTGGTCGGCATGTTCAATGGTGCCAACATCATGGCCGCGCTGGCGGCGGTACTGGCGTTGGGCATGCCGCTGGATACGGCGATCAAGGCACTCGATCAGAGCACGCCACCACCTGGCCGCATGCAGATGATCACCCTGCCGAATGGTGCGCGGGCGTTGGTTGATTATGCGCATACGCCGGATGCGCTCGATCAGGTATTGCGGGCCCTGCGTGATCATCGGGACGCAGCAGGCAAAATCATTTGCGTGTTCGGTTGCGGTGGTGATCGTGATCGCGGCAAGCGTCCATTGATGGCCCAGGCAGCAGAACGGTTGGCCGATCAGCTCGTCATGACCTCAGACAATCCGCGCAGTGAAGCGCCTGAGGCGATCATTGCCGAGATGTGCGCGGGCCTGACCGCGCCGGCCACCGCCCAAGATACTGTAATGATCGAGCCCGATCGCAGAAAGGCCATCGAGTTGGCACTGATGCAGGCCAAAGCCGGTGATTGGATTCTGATCGCTGGCAAAGGTCACGAGACCACACAGGAAATACAGGGCCAACGCCTGCCTTTCGATGATGTCGCGGTCGTGCGCGATTGGATTGCGCAACAAGGCTATGTCGGGGCAAAACGCTTTGCAGGGGGTGCCGTATGATGCGTGCGTCCCTGCATCAGGTGGCTGACTGGCTGAATAATCAATCACGCCCGCTGCCTGATATCGCCATTCAAGGTGTGAGCACCGACACACGCTCGTTGGTGCCGGGCAACCTCTTTGTCGCACTGAAAGGCGAACGATTCGACGGTCATGATCATTTGGCCGCTGCGGTGGCGGCAGGTTCGGCTGCGGCGGTTGTCGCCCGGTTGAATCCTCAAATCGATATTCTTCAGATTCTGGTGGATGACACGCTGGCTGCGCTGCAAACCCTCGGAAAATGCTGGCGCGATCAGGTCGATCCCTTTGTGATTGCCATTACCGGCAGCGCGGGAAAAACCACGGTCAAGCAGTTGCTGGCATCAATGTGCGCGCAAGTTGGTGCCACGCGGGCGACTGTCGGCAACCTCAACAACGACATCGGTGTGCCACTGACCCTGCTTTCTCTGGATTTAACCGATCGGTTCGCCGTTATTGAAATGGGCGCGAACCACGTGGGTGAAATTGCCCGGCTGACGGCGCTCGCTCGCCCCGATGTGGCCCTGGTGACCATGGCAGGTACCGCGCACGTAGGCGAGTTCGGTTCCATTGATGCCATCGTTCAGGCCAAGGGCGAACTGTATGCCGGCCTGGCGCCGGACGCCAAAGCCGTTATCAATCTGGATTCGTATGGTGCCGATCGGTGGTGGGCACATTGCCCAGCGCATCGATCTGGCTTTTCGTTGGCCGGTGACGGGCGCGCACGTTGGGCTGGCGAATACGACACCGCCACGAGTCGGCTTAGCGTGTTTGAAGACGGGCTGCCGATGCTGAGTGAACTCGCCTTGCCGTTGCCGGGTGCTCATAACGCGACCAATCTGTTGGCGGCCATTGCGGTGGCCCGTTCGTCGGGCTTGTCGCTTGAAGCCATCACCAAGGGCTTGCGTGAATTCACGCCACCACCCGGCCGGATGAGTCTGATTCGGTGCTCCGATCAGATCTCCGTGATCAACGATACCTACAACGCCAACCCCGAATCCATGCGGGCAGCGCTCGATTATCTGGTCAGTCTGCCCGGTCGGCACGTAGCAATTCTGGGCGATATGGGCGAGCTGGGCGACCAGACCGACGAGCTGCACGAATCGCTGATTCGTTACGCGCAGACCTTATCTCTTTACGGATTGTTCACCCTGGGCGAAGCCATGAACAAGGCGATCACATCGACCCGGCCGGAACCGGCGCACGCGCTTGTGCTTGCTGCTGACGAGCCGGAAATCATTGCTGAAAAACTGATGCCTTTGCTGGATCGGGTGGAGCGTGATTCGTCCGCAAAGATGCCCGTAACAGTTTTAGTGAAAGGATCACGCTTTATGCGTATGGAACGGATGATGAACTGGCTCGTGCCTACCCACCCAGAGTCGGAGGCACACTGATATGTTATTGATATTCTTCGACTGGTTGGCAAAATTCTATAGCCCGTTCGGTGTGTTTCATTACCTCACGCTGCGCACCATGCTGGGCGTGTTGACCGCACTGATCGTCGCCTTGTGGATCGGCCCGTCGATGATTCGCTGGTTGCAGTCGATCAAGGCCGGGCAACCCATCCGCAGTGACGGCCCCCAGTCGCATTTGTCCAAAGCAGGCACGCCGACGATGGGCGGTGCGCTCATTCTCGTGGCGATCGGTGCCGCCGTATTGCTCTGGGGTGATCTGTCCAACCGTTACGTCTGGATTGCCTTGCTGACTACCTTCGGCTTCGGCTTGATCGGTGGTGTGGACGACTACCTCAAGCTTTCCAAGCGCAACAGCAAGGGGCTGGCTTCCCGCTACAAGTATTTCTGGCAGTCGGTGATTGCGCTGATTGTCGCTGTCGTGCTGTTCAACATGGCCAAAACGCCGCAGGAAACCGGATTGATTATCCCGTTATTCAAGGATGTACTGATCCCGTTGGGTTTCGGCTACATCCTGCTGACCTATTTCGTCATCGTAGGTAGTTCAAATGCCGTGAATCTCACCGACGGCCTCGACGGCTTGGCGATCATGCCGACCGTGCTGGTGGCCGGCGGGCTGTCGGTGTTCGCCTATGTGACCGGTAATGCCAAATTTGCGATCTATCTGGGCATTCCCTTCGTGCCCGGTGCGGGCGAACTGGCCGTATTTTGCGCGGCAATCGTGGGCGCGGGGCTTGGTTTTTTGTGGTTCAACAGCTATCCGGCGCAAGTGTTCATGGGCGACATCGGTGCGCTGGCACTCGGCGCGGCATTGGGTGTGGTCGCGGTGATGGTTCGCCAGGAAATCGTGCTGTTCATCATGGGCGGGGTTTTCGTGATGGAAACCGTATCGGTGATGCTCCAGGTCGCCTCATTCAAGCTGACGGGCAAGCGGATTTTCCGCATGGCGCCGATTCACCACCATTTCGAACTCAAGGGGTGGCCTGAGCCGAAGGTCATTGTGCGGTTCTGGATCATCACCGTCATCCTGGTGCTGATCGGTTTGGCAACGTTGAAGGTGCGCTGATGGAAAAACACAGCCTCATTCTGGGTATGGGCACGAGCGGGCAATCCGTGGCGCGGCATCTGTCGCGTCTCGGCCTGCCGTTTGCGGCCGCCGATACCCGCGATGACGCTGCACTACGTGCCGACTGGCTGGCGCAGTATCCAGAGGTTTGCGTCACCATGGGTGCTTTGCCCGAGTCGCTCCTGGATAACGTGGCGGAACTCATCGTCAGCCCCGGTATCGCGCTGGATTTGCCCTTGATCATGTCGGCACGGGCGAAGGAAATTCCCGTGCGCGGCGATATTGACTTGGCCCTGCATGCGACCGATTTGCCCGTGGTGCTGATCACAGGCTCCAACGGCAAGAGCACGGTGACCGCGCTGGTCGGTGAGTTGCTGAATGCGGTTGGCGTATCTGCCGCTGTGGGCGGAAATTTCGGCACCCCCGCGCTGGATTTGCTGGCTGCCGGTGCACAAGTGCTGGTGCTTGAGGTTTCCAGCTTCCAGCTCGAATCGACCGACTTTGACAGCCTGCCAGCCGCACAGATGCCGGTGGCCGCTTCGGTGCTGAACATCAGTCAGGATCATCTCGATCGCCACGGCACGCTGGCGCACTACGCAGCAATCAAGCAAACCGTACTGCATAAAGCGTGTCGCGCCATATTGAACCGGGATGATCCCCTAGTGGCAGCGATGGCGGAACGGGCTTCGGGCGAAGTGATCCGGTTCGGAACGGCCACACCGACACAACCGGGTGATTTTGGCTTGATGACCATCGCAGGTGAATCATGGCTGGTGCAAGCTGTGGCGAATGCGCCCGCACTTCGGATTCTGCCTGTCCACGAGTTGGCTCTGGCCGGACAACACAACCAGATGAATGTATTGGCGGCCTTGGCGTTGGTACAGGCGGCGGTACCCGGTGTCGCATTGACCGATGAACGTCTGCTCAATGTGTTACGTACGTTTTCCGGCCTGCCGCATCGCGCCCAAACCGTGGGTGTCATCGATGGCGTGCGCTATATCGATGATTCCAAGGCCACCAACGTCGGCGCGGCCGTTGCGGCAATTGTCGGTATGCAACCGCCCTTGGTACTGATTGCAGGCGGTCAGGGCAAAGGTCAGGACTTTACAGCCTTGGCCGAATCGCTGGTCGGGCGTTGTGCCGGAGTGGTTCTGTTGGGGCAGGATCAGGCGGTTATCGCCGAAGCGCTCTTAAACCAGCCGGGCGCAGCATGGCCCGTTCGTCGCGTCAATTCAATGATCGAAGCAGTTAAAGCCGCTTCGGAAATAGCACCACCACAATCCACCGTATTGTTGGCACCCGCTTGCGCCAGTCTCGACATGTTCGTGAGCTATGTGGATCGCGGCCATCAATTTGCCGCTGCCGTTGCCGCACTGGCCGCCACTCATACACGCGGTACGGAGGTGGCCTCATGAACCATACCATGCAAAAACTGCTGCCCTGGTTATCCGCGAAGCCACAAGATGTGGAAAAAGTGCGCAACGAGAGCATTCGGCTCGATCCGATCTTGATGATTGCCGTGCTGGCACTGCTGGCGTGGGGACTTGTCATGGTGACTTCCGCCTCCATGGAATTGGGCGAACGTTTTGGCAATCCGTTCTTTTTTGTGATTCGTCAGTCGATCGCCGTGGTAATTGGCGCGGCCATCACCATTTGGCTGGTATTGCGGCAGCCAATCGCGCTGTGGGTTGAATACAAGTTGTGGATTCTGATCGCTTCACTGCTGATGCTGCTGGTTGTGCTGCTGCCAGGCATCGGGCATTCCGTCAACGGGGCCAACCGCTGGATTCCGCTCGGGCCGGTCAATATTCAGGTGTCCGAATTTGCCCGTTTGGGATTCATCGTCTGGATGGCCGGCTACATTGCCACACACACCATCAAGCTGCAAAACCGCATCACCGGGATGCTGGGGCCGGCGGTTGTTATTTTCGCGGCGAGCTTATTGCTGCTGCTGCAACCGGACTTCGGGACGACCGCCGTGCTTGCCGCCACCTTGTTCGCGATGGCATGGCTGGCGCGGGCGCAATGGCAGATGATGGTCGGTTCCACCGTGGTCATGAGCCTGCTGGGCGTATTCGTTGTGCTTTCCGAGCAATACCGCATTGAGCGCTTGCTGTCGTTTTCCAATCCCTTCGCGGATCCGTTCGGGCATGGCTATCAACTGGCCAATGCGCTGATTGCCATCGGCACGGGCGGCGTCTGGGGGCGCGGTCTGGGTGAGAGCGTGCAGAAACTCTCTTATCTGCCCGAGGCGCACACCGATTTTATTTTCGCCGTATTGGCAGAAGAGCTGGGGTTGTTCGGCGTGATTGCTCTGATTGCGTTGTACGGCCTCATCGTCTGGCGCGGGTTTGCGATTGCCAGCATGGCGTGGAAGGAAAATCAGATTGCCGGTGCCGCGCTGGCCTGGGGCATCAGTGTGTGGATCGGGATGCAGGCGCTGATCAACATGGGCGTGAATATGGGCGTGCTACCGACCAAGGGGCTCACCTTGCCGCTGATGAGTTATGGCGGTTCGGCCATGATTGTGGCATTGATTTCTCTGGGGTTTTTGATGCGAGTGCACCACGAGGCGGCCATGGTGGCCGAGCTGCGTGAAGCGCAAATGATGAAGCGACGGCAGGATGCATCGATGCGGACAAAGGAGGTGTCATTATGACCGGTCAGGAAAAACCTCTTGTTTATGTGATGGCCGGTGGCACGGGTGGGCATGTCATCCCCGCTTTGGCCGTGGCTCGTGGCCTTGCCGAAAAAGGCTACGCCATTCGCTGGCTGGGCACCACCGCGGGCATTGAGGCGCGGCTCGTGCCGGAAGCGGGCTTCCCGATCGACTGGCTCAAAATTGGCGGACTGCGCGGCAAAAACCTGCTGACTCGCTTACTCACGCCCTGGCGACTCATCCGCGCTGTATTTGCCGCAAGAAAATATTTTGCCCGCAACAAACCCGCCCTTGTTCTGGGCTTGGGCGGCTATGCCGCAGGGCCAGGCGGATTGGCTGCGCGTTGGTTGGGTATCCCGCTGGTGATTCACGAACAAAATGCAATCGCGGGATTAACGAATCGTGTGCTGGCCCGAATCGCCAACCAGACGCTTGCCGCCTATCTCACTGCGTTCCCGCATCCACCGCACAACTTCACGGTAGTCGGTAATCCGGTGCGCCCGGAAATTGTGGGGATGCCCGGTGTGGCGCAACGACAGATCGGTCAACGTGGCCCGGTGCGCGTTCTGGTCCTTGGCGGAAGTCTGGGTGCGAAAGCGCTCAACGACACGGTGCCATCCGCACTGTCGCGGGTCAGCCAGCAGGTGCCGATTGCCGTCTGGCATCAAACCGGGGCCAAAAACCTCGAATCCACCCAGACCAATTACACGCAATGCAAATGGGCGGAGGGCAGCGAATATCGCGTCGTGCCGTTCATCGATGATATGGCGCAAGCCTATGCCTGGGCAGATTTCGTGATTGCTCGCGCGGGTGCCTTGACCGTGGCCGAGATCAGCGTGGCAGGCATAGGGGCACTGTTCGTGCCGTTCCCGCATGCCGTCGATGATCACCAGACGTACAACGCCGAACCGCTGGTTCAGTCCGGCGCGGCGCTCTTGATGCAGCAGCGGGATATGACCGTGGAGCGAGTGGTCGATTCGCTTATTCCCGTGTTGAGCGACCCGGATCGGCTACAAGAGATGGCGCAGGCCGCCCGCGACCGTGCGTTGCCCAAGGCAACGGAAACCGCAGTGCGTATCTGTATTGAAACCATGAACAACAAGGCGGTAGCGAATGATTAACCCCGCCATGATTAATTCAGTCGGGGGCACCCATCGCCCCGTCGCCGATATCCGTATGCGCAAAGTTCGGCACCTGCATTTTGTCGGTATCGGCGGTGCGGGGATGAGCGGGATTGCCGAGGTGATGAAAACCTTGGGATTCACCGTGACAGGTTCGGATGTGGCGGAATCCGCAGCGGTCATCCGCTTGCGCCAACTCGGCATTCCGGTACAGATCGGCCATGCGGCTGAACATGTGGCTGATGCGGATGTCATCGTGATTTCCACAGCAGTCAAGGCGGATAACCCCGAACTGGCGGCGGCCAAGGCCAAACGCCTGCCGATTGTTCGCCGTGCAGAAATGCTGGCCGAACTGATGCGCTTTCGGATCGGTCTTGCCGTGGCGGGTACGCATGGCAAAACCACAACGACTTCATTGCTGGCGGCAATTCTGGCCGAAGCAGGCTGGGATCCGACCTACGTGATCGGCGGCAAGCTGCTGTCCAGTTCGTCCAACGCACGGCTGGGTCGCGGAGAATATCTGGTGGCCGAGGCGGACGAGTCCGATGCCTCGTTCCTGCACCTGCAACCGCATGTCGCCATCGTGACCAACATTGATGCCGATCATCTTGAAACCTATGAAGGCGACTTCGAGCGCTTGGTCGATCACTTCGTCGAGTTTCTGCACAACCTGCCGTTCTACGGATTGGCGGTGCTCTGTGCCGATGATCCGGTCGCAGCGGGTATCGCGGTGCGGGTTGGCCGACAGGTTTTGACCTATGGCATCGAGCAGCCCGCCGACGTGCGAGCGACCGAGGTGCACTCGGATGGTTTTGGCAGTCGCTTCGTGGTCAACCTGCCGAACCAGACTCAGTTTGACTGTCGTCTGGCCATGCCTGGGCGGCATAACGTGCTCAATGCGCTGGCGGCAATTACCGTTGCGCAGGATCTGGGTGTGCCGGTGCCCGCCATTTTGCAGGCGCTGAGCGGTTTTGAGGGTGTCGGTCGTCGGCTTGAGCGTCGTGGCGAGCTGTCGATCAAAGGCAAAACACTGCCGCTCATCGACGATTACGGCCACCATCCGCGCGAACTGGAGGCCACGCTTCAAGCTGTCCGTGCGGCATGGCCCGATGTTCGTTTAGTCGTGATTTTCCAGCCGCACCGGTTCAGCCGGACCCGCGATTTGTTCGAGGATTTCGTGCGCGTGCTATCCACGGTCGATCACCTCATTTTGCTGGATGTGTACGCTGCGGGCGAAACGCCAATTCCCGGTGCCGATGGACGCAGCCTTGCACGCGCGATTCGTAACCGTGGTCAGGTCGATCCGGTGTTTGTTACAGGCACGGATGAGGCGGCAGCAGTGCTGCCGGACATCATTCCGGACAACGAATTGGTGCAGCCCATGCTCGTGCTCACATTGGGCGCCGGCAATGTCGGCAGCCTGCCAGCCTTGCTGCTGAATCGGTATGGAGGGCAGGGCCATGCATGATCCCGCCGTATTTGGTCGCGTGTTGTTGCTGATGGGCGGGTGGTCGTCCGAGCGCGTCATTTCACTCAAAAGTGGCGAGACCGTCCTTGGTGCGTTGCAACGGGCCGGTGTCGATGTCACAGCCATGGATATCCGACGGGATTTTCTGCCCGAATTACTGGCCGCGCACCAGGCCAAGCCATTCGACCGTGCGTTCATCATTCTGCACGGGCGTGGCGGCGAAGATGGGCAGATTCAGGCCCTGCTCGATCTCTTGGGTATCCCGTACACGGGCACACCGATGGGTGGTTCCGCCATTGGCATGGACAAGCTCGCCTGCAAGCGGATCTGGCGCGGGGAAGGCTTGCCGACGCCAACTTGGGCCATTGTTTCAACGGAAGCCGAAGCGCAACACGCTCTCGAATCCCTTGGCCTGCCGGTAATGGTCAAACCGGTGGCTGAAGGGTCGAGCGTGGGTGTCGCCAAGGTGGATCGCCCGGATCAGTTGGCGGCTGCTTTCCGCGAAGCGGCGCGTTTCGGACAGGTGATGATGGAGCGCTACATCCGTGGTGGCGAATACACCGTGTCATTGTTGGGTGGCCGCGCATTACCCGTGATTCGACTCTCCACACCGCACGATTTTTACGATTTCGACGCCAAGTATCTGGCAAACGATACCGAATACACCATTCCGAGCGGGTTGAGTTCAGAGGAAGAAACCGACATGCAGGCCATCGCGCTCAAGGCGTTCGAACAGATCGGCGGATCGGGTTGGGGACGGGTCGATTTCATGCGTGATGAGCAAGGTCAGAACTGGTTGATCGAGGTCAACACCGTGCCGGGCATGACCGATCACTCGCTGGTGCCGATGGCGGCGCGGGCGGTGGGGATCGGGATCGAGGAATTGTGTCTTGGCATTTTGGCGCAGACGCTGCCTGCCGGGTCGAAATCAACCGAGGACGTCGCCGATGATCGGGAACGCGATTGACGATGGCCGCTGCAGCACGTCCCGTTCAGGCCAGACCAAAAACGCCAACACTCCGCGAGCAGTGGGATGCGTTTGCGCAAATGGCCGTACGTCTGCTTGCGGTGCTGTTCAACTGGGCAATCACCTTCGCCTTGTTGGGCTTGCTGGGTCTGGCGGGTTGGGGCTTCTGGCAGAAGCTTCAGGTGCCGGTGACGCACATCGTTGTGCAAGGCGCGACACCCGAGGCGAGCGCCCATTGGGTTCGGCAGGAATTAAGCAGAGTCAAGGGCGAAGACATCTGGCGGGTCGATCTTGCCGACGTACAGGCGCAGTTGCTGAAGAACACATGGCTGACCCACGCCGATGTGCGTCGGGTCTGGCCGGATACCCTGGTGGTGGAGATCGCGATTCATCACCCGATCGCGCGTTGGCAGGGCGACCAGTTGCTGGATTCCGATGGTTCGGTTTTCCAACCCAACGGCATGTCGCGCGGTCTGGTGAATACCGAGGCGTTACCAAACTTGAGCGGGCCGGATGGACGCCAATGGGCGGTCTGGGAGCGCTATCTGTCGCTCAAACCCGCCTTGGCGGCCCAAGGGTTGGAGATGACGGGATTGATCGAGAACTCCCGTGGTTCGCTGGATGTGATGTTGCAGGGCGGCACGAAAATCCGTCTGGGTACGGAGCAGATCGAATCACGATTGCAGCGTTTGCTGGATGTTTATCCCAAAACGCTGGCGGGCAAGTTCGATCAGATCGCAGTGATCGATCTGCGCTACACCAACGGATTTTCGGTGCAGTGGCGCAATCCGCCTGCGGCAGCGGAGAAAAAGAAATGATGCCAACAACCTGGCAATTAACCTGGAAATCGAGATAAGCACATGGCAATTGCAGTGAGAAAGGGAGAACGGGATTTGGTGGTCGGCCTGGATGTGGGCACCAGCAAGGTCGCCGCACTGGTGGGTGAGTACGACGCCGATGGCAACCTGAGTCTGATCGGGTTCGGACAATCGCCCACCAATAAGGGGCTGCGGCGTGGTTCGGTCGTGGATATCGAATCGACATCCTTCGCGATACAGCGGGCGATCGATGCCGCCGGTGCCATGTCCAATTGCGAGATCGGTTCGGTCTGGGTCAGCGTGGCCGGAGATCATGTCATCAGCATGGATTCCAAAGGCATGACGGGAACCGCCGGCCGAGAGATTACCGCAGCGGACATCCAGCAAGTCGTGCAGTCGGCCAAGGCCGTCAAGATTCCGGACGGGCAGCAGATTCTGTACAGCGAACCGCAGGAATTTAGGATCGACGGACAGGACGGCATCCGCAAGCCGCAAGGCATGACAGGGCATCGGCTGGAAGCCGACGTACATATCGTCACAACGGCCACCAACAACGTGCAAAACATCGTCAAGTGCGTGGAGCGTTGTGGTCTGGCCGTAACGGGAACCGTACTCGATCCGATTGCTGCGGCCACGGCGGTGCTCAACGACGATGAAAAAGAGCTGGGCGTCGCCCTGATCGATATCGGTGGTGGCACCACTGATATCGCCATCTATACCCGAGGCGCGCTGCGCTACACCACCGTGTTGCCGATTGCTGGCGAGCAGATTACCAATGACCTGGCCTATGGTTTGACCACACCGCCCGCGCAGGCGGAAGAAATCAAGCGAAAATTCGCCAGCCTGCACCCGCTCGACGATCGGGCGCAGGACGAAGAAATCGAAGTGCCCGGTGTGAGCGGCCGTCAGCCGCGACGGATTTCGCGCGACACCATGATGCGCATTTGCCGTCCGCGCGTGGAAGAAATTCTGGGCTATATCCAGGAAGCCATCCGCCGCTCCGGATATAACGAAATGATCAACGCGGGCGTGGTGCTCACCGGCGGAACCGCCGTGATGCCCGGCCTGGTGGAGCTTTGCGAAGATTTTCTGCAAATGCCCACCCGCCTCGGTTTGCCGCAAGGCATCAGTGGCAACCACGACGCATTGAAGAATCCAGCCAACGCGACCGGCGTCGGCTTGATCCTGCACGGACGCAGACTGGAGGCTCAGGGCGGAATCCCTGCGCCCGTCGGCGTGCAGGCTGAACCCGCGCTTGACCGGCTCAAACGCTGGTTCAAGGAACATTTTTAACCTGTTTTCATCCCCTCAATGGCCCAATCCATTGAATTTTTTAATTGTTTGAAGGAGACGACATCATGACTTGGAATATGGTAGAAATTCAGCACGAAGGCGCAAAAATCAAGGTCATCGGCGTTGGCGGCGGCGGCGGTAATGCCGTGGCCCATATGCTGACCAAAGAACTGGAAGGCATCGATTACATCTGCGCGAATACCGACTCCCAAGCCCTGCGCAAGAGTCAGGCACATTCCCAGCTGCAAATCGGCAGCAATATCACCAAGGGTCTTGGTGCCGGCGCCGATCCCGAGCTCGGCCGTCAGGCCGCGCTGGAAGATCGCGAACAGATCCAGGAAGCCATCAAGGATGCCAACATGCTGTTCATCACGACTGGCATGGGCGGCGGCACGGGCACGGGTGCAGCCCCTGTCATTGCACAGATCGCCAAGGATATGAACATCCTGACCGTCGCCGTGGTGACACGTCCGTTCAGCTTTGAAGGGAAAAAACGCACCAAGACCGCGCTCGAAGGCATTGCCGAACTCGAGAAACAGGTTGATTCACTGATCGTGATTCCCAACGACAAGCTCACCGCCGTCATGGGCAAGAGCGCTTCGCTGAAAGATGCCTTCGCCTCGGCCAATGAAGTCCTTTATACCGCCGTGTCCGGCATTTCCGAACTGATTACCCGTCCGGGTGAAATCAACCTCGACTTTGCCGACGTGCGCGCCATCATGACCGAAAAAGGTACCGCCATGATGGGTACCGGTATCGGCCACGGTGACAACCGTGCCGCCGAAGCCGCCGAAGCCGCCATCCACAGCCCGCTGCTCGACGACATCAACCTCACCGGCGCCGATGGCATTCTGGTCAACGTATCGTCGAACGGGGATCTCTCGATTGGCGAATTCATGGAAATCGGTGAACTGGTACAGGCACTGGCAGGCGACGAAGCGCTGGTCAAAGTCGGTACCGCGATTGATGAAAGTCTGGAAGGTTCGCTGCGTGTCACCCTGGTCGCAACGGGACTGGTACGCAATACCGCGATCGCAGAAGAGCGCAAACCTCGTGTCGTCGTGCACAACGAGAGCCCGCGCGCAGCTGTTCCAGAGCAGGAAGCACAAGCAGCGCCGGTACGTCATGCCGTGGCCCAGGTTCGCGGGAATACCGCGATCAATATGGACGTGATCGATATTCCTTCGTTCCTGCGTCAACAGGCGGACTAACCCATTGAGTCAAGGTTGGTTAAACCCGCGATACTGACGAGAGTGCGGCATGCGAAGGCATGTGCCGCCCTGTCGAGGGCTGCAGCGAATTCCTGTTCGCGTTTCGGCATCGAATAGATGTTGAAGCACGGCATCTGGACGCCCTGATTTTAAGCTTGGGTTTTGGCCACATGGTTGGGTAAAAGGCCGTCATTCATCCGGTCGGTTCTGTCGTCTCCGGAGCAGGACGGGTGAAGTGATGTCATCGACCGCGCAGCAAGGTTGGGCTTGCCGTGCGGTTTTTTTTGTTACTTGCAATATAATCGCCAACCTATCTTTTTAAAGCAGAGAGAGCAAAGGAGTGGAGATTATGGAAATGAATGTGCGCTTATGGACTGCGTTGACTTGTGTTTTAGCCTTGAGCGGCTGTGCTCAGGTAGCGCATCTGACCGAAGGAAGTAAATCGGATCAGGTGCAGGAAAGCCCCAATGAGAAACCGCAGGAGGTCGCCTCAGCGCCTTCTTCAACTGCCAAGAGCAAACCCGCAGCACAAGGAAGCTACACAGAAGCGACTGAGGCGGAATCAAAACGCGGTATTTACGGCAACCCACCGCGCAACAGTCCATTTGCCAAGTTAAAGCTCGGCATGTCCTCGAAACAGGTCACCGATTTAATTGGTGAACCAACGGATCAAAAATCCTATATGACTGGAAAGATCTGGATCCCCTTCTACTTCGGTAGTGATCGCGCCCGGTTGGAATACCGCTACAAGGGGCAAGGCGTGCTCACCTTCGTCGGTGGCGGTGGATTTGTCTCCAGCAACTTCACCCTGTATCGGGTGATCTACAATCCCAAGGAAGAAGGTTACGAGCACTGATTTCATCTGCTCTTGCTAAATAAAAACCCCCGTCCTGGTTCTGCCAGTTCGGGGGTTTTGTTTGGTGGGCCCAGCAGGACTTGAACCTGCGACCAATCGATTATGAGTCGACTGCTCTAACCAACTGAGCTATAGGCCCTGAGAGGTGCGCGACAGAGTGCCGCGTGACTTTCCGTTAGAGGTCAGTCGATATTCATTTCGATGAAGCTGCGCAGCCGCTCGGAACGAGACGGGTGACGCAGTTTGCGCAGCGCCTTGGCCTCTATTTGGCGGATGCGTTCGCGTGTGACATCGAATTGCTTGCCGACTTCTTCTAGCGTGTGGTCGGTGTTCATGCCGATACCGAAGCGCATCATCAGCACCTTGGCCTCACGTGGGGTAAGGGATGCAAGAATCTCACGCACAATCTCGGACAGGCTGGCATTGGTGGCCGAATCCATCGGCGAAATAGCGCTCTGATCCTCGATGAAATCCCCCAGATTGGAGTCGTCATCCTCGCCGATCGGGGTTTCCATGGAAATCGGTTCTTTCGCGATTTTGAGCACTTTGCGGATTTTGTCTTCCGGCAGGTCCATGCGCTCGGCCAGTTCTTCCGGTGTGGCCTCCCGTCCCATTTCCTGCAACATCTGACGGCTGATGCGGTTCAGCTTGTTGATGGTTTCGATCATGTGCACCGGAATACGGATGGTGCGCGCCTGGTCGGCGATCGAACGGGTAATGGCCTGGCGAATCCACCAGGTAGCGTAGGTTGAGAACTTGTAACCACGGCGATATTCGAACTTGTCGACCGCTTTCATCAGGCCGATGTTGCCTTCCTGAATCAAATCCAGGAATTGCAGGCCACGGTTGGTGTATTTCTTGGCGATGGAAATCACGAGACGCAGGTTGGCCTCGATCATTTCCTTCTTCGCGCGACGCGCCTTGGCTTCGCCCAAGGTAATCAGACGATGGACTTCACGGGTTTGTGCCACAGTCAGCTTGCTATCGCGCGCGACGGTGTTCAGCCGTTTTTGCAGCCGCTCGATTTCCGGCTGAACCTGAATGAATTTAGCCGTCGGCTTGCCTTTGGTCGCAATGTTGATCCAGCCGATATCCGACTCGTTGCTGCGGAATGCTTCGATGAAGGTTTCGCGCTTGAGACCACCTTTTTCGACGGCCTGATGCATGATTTGCTTTTCAAGCAGACGAATCCGGGCGATGGCCTGACGAATCTGTTCGAGCAGTTTTTCATTGAACGCCGGGTTGAGCTTGAGCTGGACCAGTTGGTCGGCAAGACTGGCAAGGTATTCCGGCGAGCGATCGTTGATATTTTCGGCCAGGCGCTTGATTTCCATCAAGTGGGTTCGTACGAGTTCAGGGTCGAGCGTGTTGTCGACTACCGCTTCTTCTTCGGTATCGTCGTCTTCATCCTCGTCGTCGTCGGTTTTGCTTGTTTTCCCCTCGATCACTTCCAACGGCTTTTCTTCGGCCTCTTCGGGGATTTCAACTTCAGGCTCGATGATGCCGACAATGACATCCTGCATACGTAGCTCACCGGCTTCGATCCGGGCGTAGTGTTCGAGCAGCGTTTCGATCGTCGGCGGATAGAAAGCCAGCGCGCGCGTGACTTCGATCAAGCCTTCTTCGATACGTTTGGCGATTTCAATTTCACCCTGGCGATTGAGCAGATCGACCGTACCCATTTCGCGCATGTACATGCGCACAGGGTCGGTGGTGCGGCCGAACTCGGCATCGACTTGAGATGCGAGCACGGCAACCGCTTCTTCGGTGGCATCTTCGTCGCTGGCAGCGCGGGATTCGTCGGCCAGGCCGAGATCATCGCCATCGGGTGCGACTTCGGAAACGGAAATGCCCATTTCCTGAATCATCCCGATGATGTCTTCGATCTGGTCGGCATCGACAAGGGCTTCGGGTAAATGGTCGCTGATTTCCGCGTAGGTTAGGTAGCCCTGTTCCCGGCCGCGAGCGATGAGTGATTTGATGCTGGCCTGCTGGTCTTCGTACATGTGCGGCATTCACCTGTTTGGCGTAAATTTTCGAACCGTAGATTATAGCGGCTCTAAAAAAAATTGCCGCAGTTTCTGAGGGTTCATTGGACTTAAGGTGTTTATGGTCAATGTGCGGTAATTCAATCCCTATGTAAATGCTGATTTATTCCCTCCTTGAAATAAATCAGCGCGCTCATCGCGGTACACGCCCGCGATGGCGCTCACGAATCAACGACTGACCGTCTTTGTTCGTGTTGGGGCATCCTGCCCCAAGCGGGAAGCACTGAATAAATCAGCGCTTCCCTATGACTTGTGATTTTTGCCTTGCTCTGCCATGAAGCGCGCGAGCGCCTCCCGTGATGCCTGTTTGCTGGCGGCATCCGCCTCGCTACGATGCAGTTGGATCAGGGTGTCGTGGAGGATGTCCTGTGCGGTTTCGGAGGTTTCTATGCCCTGAAATTCGATGGCGAGCGCGGTCTTCGTTTCTTCCGCTCCCCAGAACTCGGTGGCCGATTGAACCCACTGCGTACGCGGTTGTGATGCCAGCAGCCGGAACCCTTCGGGAATCCTGGCGTTGAACCAGACTTCCGGTGCCAGAACCCGCTGCAACAGATCGGGGTGTTTGAGCACAATCGAGAGAATCAGGGTCTGTTTGGCATAACTTTGCGGTTTGCTGCGCGGCAAGACGGGCTCGTTGGGCGCTGCGTTTTTTTTGTAAGCCGCACGCCACACGCCGGTGTGTTCGTTGATGCGGCGTTGGGTGATGCGTTTGAGCGCGCCGTCGGGCAGGGGGCGAATCCAGTCGTTGCCCAGCTTGGATTTTTTCGCCATGGCCGCCGTGTCCTGCCCCGGTTCCATTTGATCGAGCAGTTGCAGGATGAAATTGTCGAACGACAGACTGTGGTGCTCGATCAGCTCGATAAAAGCCGGTTTGCCCTTGGCCTGAATGAAGCTATCCGGGTCCTCGCCATCGGGAAGGAACAAAAAGCGCAGGTCTCGACCATCGGTGAGATGGGGCAGGGCGGCGTGCAGCGCCTTGGTCGCGGCCCTGCGGCCGGCGGCATCGCCATCGAAACAGAACACCAGTGCAGGGCTGAAACGATACAGGCTTTGTATCTGTTCGTCGGTTGTGGCCGTGCCCATGGTCGCGACGACGTTGCGCACGCCGTGTTGCGCCAGCATCACCACGTCCATGTAGCCTTCGACGATGATGACGCGGGCAGGTCGGGCGTCTTCGAGCCTTGCTTCATACAGGCCGTAGAGGTTCTGGCCTTTATGGAACAGTCTCGACTCGGGCGAGTTGAGATACTTGGGTTCGCCCGCACCTAAAATACGACCACCGAACCCGATGATCTGACCGCGTTTGTCCCGGATCGGGAACATGATGCGCCGCCGGAAGCGATCGTATTGTTCACCATCGTCTTTCTGCACGATCAGACCGAGTTCCAGTAGCTCATCACGCATTTTCGGCTGTGATTCGCAGTGGGCCAGCAAGAGGTTGCCATTGGGGGCGAAGCCCAGTTGGAACAAGGCCGCCGTCTCGCCATTAACGCCGCGTTGCTTGAGGTAGTCGATCGCTTCCTGATGCGCACGGAGTTGGCGCTTGAAGTGGGTGTTGGCGAAACTCATGCTGTCGAGCATGGCGGCCTGTTCTTCCAGCGCCTTGTGATCCACTTCGCTGACTGGCAGCGTCATGCCTGCGCGTATCGCCAGTTCCTCGATCGCGCCGCGAAAATCCCGATGCTCATAATCCATCAGAAAACTGACGGCATTGCCATGCGCCCCGCAACCGAAGCAGTGATAGAACTGCTTATCCGGGTTTACGTAGAAAGAAGGCGTTTTTTCCTGATGGAACGGGCAACAGGCCGCATATTCCTTGCCTTTTTTCTTGAGCGGCACCTGGGCGTTGATCAGCTCGACCAGATCCGTGCGGGCCAGCACATCGTCAATAAAGGATTCGGGGATGAAGCTCATGTCGCGCATTGTAGAGTAACCGTCAAATCTCGCCAGCGGGCTGGTGAGATCGGTCGAGAAGTTTTGTCGTTTGGTTTGTCAATCGGGCGCTGTGATTGGTGCTGGTCAATCGAATGATGTTTGACGGTGTGTTGCGGCTGCGCCAACGCTTGCCTCTTTGTCAGATTGTCCTTGTGTTCGTCTGGTGGCAAAAATGATAATTATCAAATTGTTATTTGGTTTACTTAAAGATGATGGGCAATTTGTATTTGTTGCTTGAGTGTTGTTGAATTTGCGGTCAAACTAGCAACAAAAAATAGCCGATCAATCGTTTTTGATTGGTCGCGAACGGCAGGATTCAAAGGGGTATTCCAATGCGATGGTCAAAATGGGTTGGATGGAGTTTTGCGGCCACGATGCTTGTCACGCCCTTGTGGGCGCAGGCTGCTGAAAAGTCAGCTGCAAAGCATGCGGCTGTACCTGTTCCTGAGGCAAAAACCGAAGATTTGTATGCGGGTAATAGCCTCGAGCGCTGGATGCCTAAAGCCGAGCGCGGGGATATTTTCGCTCAATATGTTCTGGGCCATATGTATTGTGTGGGGCAGGGCGTACCGAAAGATATGGCTAAGGGTTTGTCCTGGTATCAGCGCGCGGCTGATCAGGGATTCGCCCCGGGGCAATTGGCTTTAGGCACCATGTATTACAACGGTGAGGGTGTAAAGCAGGATTATACCCTGGCGGCCAAGTGGTTCCGCCTCGCCGCCGAGCGTGGCTATGACCGGGCACAAAGCAATCTGGCGGCGATGTACATGAATGGCACCGGGGTGCCGCAAGACTACACGCAAGCTGTCAAATGGTTCCGTGCTGCGGCCAATCAGGGTTATGCCACTGCCCAATATTCGTTGGGCAGGATGTATTCGGACGGCACGGGCATGAGCAAGCCGGATGTGGTGGCTGCCTACGGGTTGCTGCGTCCACTGGTGGAAAAGGGCAATACCGCCGCCGTCGCTGCCATGAAGGAGCTGCTGCCCAAGATGAACCCGGATCAGATCAAGAAGGGACAGGAGCTCGCCGCGCAGATTCGCGGCAAGAACCGTTTGAACAAGGCGTTGGACGCTTACGAGAAAGTCGCAATGCGTTGATTATGCGCGTTCGATCCGGGTTAGGGGCTTCGGCCCCTTTTTCGTATGCAGGTGCTGGTAAATGGGCTTAGGGAAGCGCTGATTTATTCAGTGCTTCCCGTTTGGGGCAGGATGCCCCAACACGATCAAAGACGTCAGTCTTTGATTCGTGAGAGCCATCGCGGGCGTGTACCGCGATGAGCGAGCTGATTTATTCCAAGGATGGAATAAATCAGCATTTACTTAG
>NZ_JAQTTX010000002.1:70458-82047 GCF_028710545.1 Halothiobacillus sp.
GTTTGGGGCAGGATGCCCCAACACGATCAAAGACGTCAGTCTTTGATTCGTGAGAGCCATCGCGGGCGTGTACCGCGATGAGCGAGCTGATTTATTCCAAGGATGGAATAAATCAGCATTTACTTAGGGAAGCGCTGATTTATTCAGTGCTTCCCGTTTGGGGCAGGATGCCCCAACACGATCAAAGACGTCAGTCTTTGATTCGTGAGAGCCATCGCGGGCGTGTACCGCGATGAGCGAGCTGATTTATTCCAAGGATGGAATAAATCAGCATTTACTTAGAGCAGCGGCGTCGTCAGGCGGGCCAGATTCTGGACGATGACCTCGCGCCGACTGCGCAGCGCCCAGGCTTCGATGCTCAGAATACGGGCAGAGTCGCGATAACGTGTCAGCAGCCGGTTGAGTGTCTGTGCGGTTTGCGGCGCATAGAACAAAAGACCGAGCTCCGCGTTGATGAGCGATGAGCGCACATCCAGATTGGCACTGCCGATCAATGAAATCCGGTCGTCAAACAGGGCAAATTTAGTGTGCAGAAAGTACCGGGGGTAACGGCGAATAATGACGCCGACTTCCAGAAGCTCTGCATAGTAGGATTCCTGTGCCCATTGCACCAGACGCTGGTCGAGTCGCTCCGAGAGAATCAGTTCCACCTCCACGCCGCGTTGCGCCGCTGTTTTGAGGGCGAGCAGCATCGGATCGTCCGGTACGAAATAAGGTGTGACGAGGCGGATCGATTCGGTGCTCACGTGCAGCAGTGACAGCAGCAGTTGTTGCTGAACCGGATCGGGGTATTCCGGCCCGCTGGGCAGACCGAGGCAGATTTCCTCACCAGCCGTCTGCGGGATCGGGAAATACTGGACTCCGGTGAGCATGGCATTGCGCTCGACATACCAGTCACCGGCAAAGACGGTCTGCAACTCCAGCACAATGGGGCCTTGCAGGCGCAGCATGATGTCTTCGTAGATGATTTTTGGCTTGAAATCCGGACGGATCAGATTCATGGAACCGGCATAACCGATCAGCCCGTCGATCACCACGAGCTTGCGGTGATTGCGTAAATCGAAACGCGCCGCCTGGCGTGGGAGTTTGCTGCGTGGAAAGGCGCGTGCCACCCGGATGCCCTCGGCCTCCAATGCCAGCAACGGGGCCATGAACGCCTTGCTGCCGTAGTCATCCACCAATAGGCGGACTTCAACGCCCCGCTTCACCGCGCGGAGCATGGCCGCGAAAACGGGTTCGGTTAACTCGTCCCGGGCGGCGATATAAAACAGCAGATGCACCGAATGATTGGCGTTGTCGATGTCGGCAGCCAGTTGCCGGACCAGTTCGGGGAGCTGCTCGATCACAGCGACTGCATTGCCGCCAAACTCGGGGAATATGCGCCAATGTCGCGCCAGTTGTACGATCGGACGCCACTGATCCGGCAGGGTTGTGCGATGGTGCAGGCTTTGTTGTTTCTGCAGATGGTTCAGGTTCGGCGCCAGGGCTTTTTCAAGGTCGTCGATTTTTTGTTGCCGGGCGGATGAAACACGCGGGCGACCGACAAACAGATAGATAATCCCGCCGATGATCGGCTGGAAAAAGATCAGCAGCAACCAGGCTGTCGCCGTGACAGGTGGGCGCCTCATGGGTACGACGATCAGTGCAAACAAGCGCACCAGCCATTCGACCAGCACATAAAGAGCGGCCCAGTGTGGATTGTGCAGATCGAACAGTTCGAGCATCAGCGTCGCCCTCCGCCCGAAGCCGCCAGCAATACGCGGTCCATCCAGCGCGAGGGCAGGAGCCTACGCAGTACAGAGAACAGGTAAGTGGGTACGGTAACCGGATAGCGCGCCTTGGGGCGGCGTGATTCGAGTGCGTGGATCACCCGGTCGAGCACCGCTTCCGGGGGAAGGGTGAAGGGAGCGGCCGGCCCCGGTTTGTTGAGTCGTTCAAGCTGCTTGCGATAGGCATCGGCATGAAAGGAAGACTCGATCGGGATGAATCGCAGGAACGCGGCCTGGGCATTGGCGCGGAAGCGGGAAGTGATGGGCCCCGGTTCGATCAGGGAAACATCGATACCCGTGCCATTGAGTTCCAGCCGGAGTGTGTCGCTCAACCCTTCCAGTGCAAATTTGCTGGCGACATAGGCGCCGCGAAACGGCAGTGCCGCAATGCCAAGCACCGAGCTGTTCTGGATGATCCTGCCGAATCCTTGAGCGCGCATCAGCGGAATGACCCGGTTCGCGAGCACCTGCCAGCCAAACAGATTGGTCTCGAATTGGGCGCGCAAAGCCGCACGCGATAAATCTTCCACCGCACCCGGCAGGCCGAACGCGCCGTTGTTGAACAGCGCGTCGAGCGTGCCGCCCGTGTGCGCCAGGGCTGCGTTCAGGCCGGATTCGATGGATTGATCATCCGTGAGATCCAGCAGCACAACCGGAATATCGGCATGGGGCCAAGTCTTAATATCTTTTTCCTGCCGTACCGAAGCGATGACCCGGTGCCCCCGATCGGCCAAGCCGCGGGCCACACATCGGCCAATGCCGGATGAGCAGCCGGTGATCAGGATCGAGCGAGGGATTCGGGCGGTGTTCGGCACGTCGGTGAGCCCCTGTTTGAAACTGCGGTTATCTTAGCTCAATCCAGCCGCTCAATCCGCTGCGACATTGAACTTGGCGCTATGGTATGGTGTCCACAACATAGTGTTTTGACCATGATAGGAGTGTGCCATGAGCCTGCAAAATTCAACCGTAAGCCCTCGCAGTGAGTCCTTGCTGGCTACCAACCAGCTGATTCGCAATACCTATCTCATGCTGTCGCTGACCTTGATTTTCAGTGCGGCGATGGCGGGCGTATCCATGTGGATGAACCTGCCACCGATGATTTCGCTTATCTCGATGTTCGGTTCCATGGCATTGATCTGGTTTGTGTTGCCGCGCACCGCGCGTTCCGGCGCGGGATTGGTGACCGTCTTCGCAATCACCGGCCTGATGGGGCTGGGTCTTGGCCCAACCATCAATTATTACCTGCATCTTGAAGGCGGCGACCAGATCGTGATGACCGCATTGGGTGGCACGGGCGCCATTTTCCTTGCGCTCTCGGCCTATGCGCTGATCTCCCGTCGTGATTTTTCGTTCATGGGCGGCTTTCTGATGGTCGGCATGATCGTGGTGCTGCTTGCCATGCTCGGGAACTTGTTCTTCGATTTACCGGCATTGTCCATGGCGCTTTCCGGCGCGGTCATCCTGTTGATGAGCGGGTTTATTCTGTATGACACCAGCCGCATGGTGAACGCCGGTGAGGACAACTATCTGATGATGACGGTGAGTTTGTATCTGAGTATCTTCAACATCTTCGTCAGCCTGCTGAATATTCTGGGCGCCAGCCGGGACTGAGTCTGCCTCGGGCTGACCATGCAAAAGCTCCGCTGGTCGGGGCTTTTTTGTTATTCAATCAGGTTATGAGCTGAGCGGGAGGTTCTGGAATGGA
The DNA here is from genome assembly GCF_028710545.1 of Halothiobacillus sp. Lineage (GTDB taxonomy): Bacteria > Pseudomonadota > Gammaproteobacteria > Halothiobacillales > Halothiobacillaceae > Halothiobacillus. The sequence continues at coordinate 73,933 of NZ_JAQTTX010000002.1, forward strand.
TTGGCTCAAGATCTTTTCTGCCCTTTTTATCGTGGCGATGCTGGTTTTTCTGTGGCCGCGAGCGGGGCAGATGATCAGGGAGAGTCGCAAAGGCTCACTCAATGAATGGTTGCTGGTGGGGATGTTGCTGCTTGGCGTGGCGGCGTTTGTCGCATTTTTGATGTATGGCATCCGAAGATGAACGTGCGGATTTATTGACTATGGCATCTTTGAAATATGTCCAGCAGGCAGCTAGGCCGCGAAGGCGTTGATCAGATCTTCCTTGGGAAGCTATTGGATGGACCGATAGAATGGACCGATAGACGGGCCGATCTTTGTGTTGGTTTGGTAGACTGCCCCGATAATCTTGTGGTTCGACGACATGCCGGGCATGTGGCTCGTGTGGCAGAAACCTGGATAACTTCTGAAATCCACGCGTATATGGAGGGGGTATGTGGCGTTTTTTCATCATGTTTTCGCTAATATTGATCGCGCTGTTTGCCCTTGAATTGGTCAAATCGGTCCAGGTCTGGGTTGTTATGCCATGGACCGAAATCCTGGCCCGGGTGAGTGCTGCCATTCTTGTCCTTTTTGACTCAAGCGTGCAGGTGCACGGTGTAGTCATCCAAAACATGACCACTTTTTCAGGCGTTTCCATTGAGCCGGGTTGCAATGGGGTCGAGGCTTGCATTGTCCTCATCGCTGCGATCATTGCTTTCCCTGCGCCCTGGAAATACAAGCTGATGGGTGTCGCGGCGGGTGTGCTGGCTGTCCAGGGTCTTAACATCCTGCGGATAATCAGTCTGTTCTATCTGGTGCAATGGAGTGCGGCTGCCTTCAAATTTGCTCATCTTTACCTTTGGCAGGCCCTGATCATGCTGGATGTGTTGGTTATCTGGCTGGTTTGGATCCGGTTCGTGTTACGCAATGCGGCGTCAGAGGAGCCAACATGCGAACCGGCTTGATTTCTGGCTTTGTAGTGCAAGTGATCGTCTGGCTTGTTCTGTGTTTGATCGGGTGGTACGCCTTGGGCGCGGTTTTCGCCGCTCCGGTGGGCTGGTTAGCCGGGAATCTGATGCATGGAATTTACCCAGGGTGGGTTGATGGCTTCGAAATGCACGGTACGCAAATCGACTTGCTTACCGGCCTTCAGTTGCCCTCGGCTCAGGGGGCTGAGTCGGGTCGCGTTGCCCTGCTCACGCCTGAGGCCGACTATCTTACCTATGGTTTTGGCCTGCCGTTGATGATTGCGCTGTTTCTGGCTTCCGGGCGACGCAAGGTCCTATTCAAGATGCTGTTGGCCATGGCTTTGTTGTTACCGTTTACGGTATTTAGCGTTTTTTTCTCCTGGCTCAAGGATGTGGCGATTGTCGCTGGACCTGCTGTTGCCGGTCAGGTGGATTTCGGGGAACTGGGGCGAAATGCCATCGCCTTGGCCTACCAGTTCGGGACTCTGATTTTGCCGACATTGGCGCCGATCGCGATCTGGTTGGCACTTGATTACTCGGTGCTGGCACCGATGCTTCAGAAGCAGGGTGATATTGTAAGCAAAGATTAGCCTGAATTTTTTAGGTTGTTCTTCTTCCTATCTCTTTGCCTTGGGTGCAGTGCCAACCAAGTCGCCATCTTTAAGTTGGTCCTCCTTCTGCTGCAAAGACTGAGGTGTATGTTACTGATCAGCACTGAAAATCATATTATTCTAATACGCTTATATATATGGAATTTATAATGATATATTATAATTTTACTTTATGGCGTATGAGTTATGTGTCATGTTAAGCGCGTGGTTTTAACTAAATAATGGTCGTTATTAAGGGGGCTCTGATTAACTCCTGAGTAGCCGAGACGAGCTTTTGAGGGATGATCCGCAACACAGTGGATCGCCTCCCAATGGCCCGCTCTATGCCGTCTGCTGCACAAAATTCCCAATGCGTCGTTATCGGCTTCGTAGCGTAACTGCATCTGTGAGGTTTTGCCTTGTCTTGCGGCTTTTGGCGCAGCAATTCGGATCACGAAGGAATTGATCAGATATTCCTTAACCAAACTGATAGATTACGGAGATTTTCCAGGATGAATTCCAAGGAATTGTTGACTGCTATAGTCGGTATTAGGGTTTTTGGGTTGAGGCGCCTGTTACTTGGTGGCGCACTAATGATGGTAGCTGGTTCTGCATTTGCTGCATCAAATCTGGTGGTGAACCAGACGGATAACCCTGACCCAGGGGCAGCGGGAGGGAACTTCGCCTATTCAATTGAGGTGACAAACTCTGGCCCTGATACGGCCACTGGGGTTTCGCTCGCGGATACCTTGCCATCCGGTTCGATTTTTGTGAGCGCGACGCCACCTTCTGGCGGTAGTTGCAGCGCTCCATCGGGTGGTGTCGTGAACTGTTCGTTACCGGACATGCCTCAAAGTGTCACGCCCCTTACCACGGTAATCACCGTAACATTGCCTACTGCCGGGGCTTATACCAACAATGTTTCCGTTACCAGTGCAACTAATAGTCCCGCCACGGTTGATGCCCAGCCGCAAAATACCACAGCCCTTGCCGCGTCAGATATGCAAATCAACGCCAGCTCATCCTCTGCCACTGTAGTTGCTGGTCAAGCATACTCTTACACCCTCAGCGCAACGAACAATGGCCCTGATGCGGTTGAGGCGGGGGGGGCGATTCATATCTCATTCTCGGTTCCTACCGGTGCCAGCATCACCAGTCGACCCTCAGGGGCTGGTTGGAATTGCGCACCCAGCTCAGGGTATCCACTGAGTTCCGGTACCGTAACCTGTAGTGCCGCATCAATTGCAAGCGGTGCCACGAGCAACAATATTACAGTGAATGCCGTGGCGAACGTTACCGGTTCCGTAGCGGCGGCATTTACGGCGTCAGCGACCAAATCGAACGGAGATCCGATGCCGGATGGTAACTCCAGTAATGACACGACGACGACCAGTGTGACCGTGTCGGCTGGTTCAGATGTATCAATTAGTGCTACTGCGACGCCAAACCCGGTAGCTCAAGGCAGCAATGTCTCTTATACGCTGACACCTCGTTTCAATGGGGGGCTTGAACCCGGCTCAACGGGCTCGGGAATCATCACCGTTACGAGTACCCTGGATGCAGGGTTAACCTATGTCCCTGCCAGTGCAACCGGTACCGGTTGGACATGTAGTGATAGTGGTCAAACCCTCACTTGTACCCGGCCAGGCCCCTATACGGGGGGCAATTTCACGAATATGCCGCAAATCAGTTTTCAGGCTACCTCGACTACGTCAGGTACGTTGAACAATAGTTTCAATATTGCCATTCCTGAAACCGACCCCGATATGACAAACAATTCAGGTGTAGTCGGTGTTACCTCAAGCAATGAAGCGGATCTATCCCTCACCAAAACAACTACACTGAATCCGGTCGTCCCGGGGCAGGATTTCGCTTATAACCTCGTGGTACGGGATAACGGCCTGCTGGCAGTGGCTGCCGGTCAAACAATTACAGTCACTGACGATATCCCTGCCGGAGTTACAGTTACCTCTGCCCCAAGTGGATCAGGTTGGGCATGTACGCCGTCCAGCGGTTATCCAGCGGCCGGCCCTGTGACTATTTCCTGTACACGTAGCGGTCCACTGTCAGCCAACAGTAATGCCCCCACTATCTCCATACCGGCGCAAATCACGACTACGGGAACGATTGGTAATACCGCATCAGTTGGTTTAACGGGTGCAGGACCTGTCGACACTAATTCGAGCAATGACTCTGGCAGCGTTAACGTGACTGCCAGTGGTACATCGGCGAATTTGGCGATAACCAAAACCGCTAGTGGCGATGTGAATGCAGGCCAACCGCTGACCTATACCTTGGTGGTGAGTAATGCGGGTCCGGATGCTTCAACCAATGTCACCGTGACTGACGCGCTAAGTAGTTTGATCAATACAGGTGGGTTGCAATCCATCACCACTACTCAGGGAGCCTGTACCCCTGCGGCTCTTCCTGCCAATGGTACGAGTCAGAATGTCAGTTGTAATTTAGGTACCCTCAATAATGGTGCTAATGCAACCATTACTATCACGGTGTTGCCTAACATCGCCGTTACCGGAACTCGTACGAATACTGCCTCCGTTACGTCGCCGGATATCGGCGATCCTGATCGCACCAATAATTCGGCCTCAGCGAGCAGCACGGTGACGGCTGTGGTCGATCTGGCTATGGCTAAATCGGCGACACCGAGCTCTGTGGCCGCTGGTGCGCCATTAAACTATGTTGCAACCATAACGAACAACGGCCCATCCTCTGCTCAAGACGTGGCGATGACAGATACATTGCCGACCAATGCAACGTTCATCGACCTGGTGAATGTGTCCAATAGCGGTACTTGCGGCACCGTGCCCAATGCTGGGGATGCTGGTGGAACGCTCGCTTGTACTTGGCCGTCTGCTGTCGCAAGTGGAAGTCAGCGCACAGTCACCTACCGCGTTCGTCCACTCGTTTCGGCCGTGGGTAGTACGGTGGATAACAGCGTGACAGCGTCAACATCTACGATTGAAACCAATTCGGCCAATAACACCGCAACGACGAGCACGCCTGTGACTCCGGTTGACTTGGATGTGCTTATCAATAAAACGGTTAGCAATGCATCGGTGCCTTTGGGAGGGAACACGACATACACGGTCACGGTCACCAACAACGGCCCATCAGAAGCGACTGGCGTCGAAATGACGGATAGCTTCCCTGCTCCGGCTAGTAATTACCCCATAACTATTACTCCGCCTACACCTACTGCAGTTTTCAGTTACCAGGGGGGATTGACTATCACTCCTTCGGGGGCAGGTACCTGTGTCGAGCCAGCTATTGGCGCAACGAGTGGGGTGATGACCTGTTCCTTCCCAACTTTGGATCAGGCGCAATCTGTAACCATTTCATATAATCAAAAAGCAGAGAGCATCACTCAGCCTGGCGCGCTATCAGGTACCACGACGAACTTCGCTTCCGTCAAGGTAAACGAAACTGAATCGATCCCGGTCAACAATAACTACGCCTCACAGAGCACTTCGACATTCAGACCAAGCAGCAATGCGGATCTGGCCGTTACCAAAACGCTGACGGATCCCTCGAATGGTGTGTTGATACCGGGTAACAACGCTGTCTATGAGTTGTCGGTTACCAATAATGGCCCGGATTCTAGTCAGAGCGCCCAGGTGACCGATACGTTGCCAGCCGGTTTGACCTTTGTTTCAGCTCCGGGTTGTATATTCAATAATGGTACGGTCAGCTGTGACTTGGGAACACTGGCGAATGGGGCGACACAAACGTTCACGGTAACAACAACGGTGAACAAGCCGTATAACGGTGTAACCCCGCTCATCAATGAAGCTGATGTGGATGCGCCGGGTGATCCTGTGCCTGGTAATAATAAATCCACTGTGAACACGCCGGTGATCGTGCCGCACGACGTACCTGTACTGTCGAATCTGGCCATGATTCTGCTGGCAGCCCTTATGGGTGTAGTGGGCGTATTCGTGTACAGGAGAAGATAGTGCCCGGTACGCCTTAAGTTATAACTAACCCGGCAGGAAATCGCCGGGTTTTTTGTTTTGGGCTTCCGGCTTTCGACAGCATGAGTGAGCTTGATCCATGGTTGTTGAGTCGAGATGAGTCTGAATATATGGGCTTAAGGAACCTCTGATTAAATCCTGCGTGACCGAGACGGGTTTTTGAGGGATGAGCCGCAAGGCGCGGTGCGAAAGGAATGGTTATTCCATTCGTGAGGGCCGCAACACAGCGGATCGCCCTCAAAAACCCGTCCCATTCGGGTTGCCGCCCAAAAGCCGCAACACGTCGTTATCGGCCTTGGCATCGTAGAATAATAACTACGACCGGCGGCCTCTGCCTCGTTTTGCGGCTTTTGGATCAGCAACTCGGTTCACGAAGGATTTAATCAGAGGTTCCTTAACAAGTTACTATCTCCATTTTCGATTGAGCTGAATAATGTATGACTGATGCCGCTCCGAATGGATTGCCGGAAGAGGATATCCGTGCCGCCATGCGCGCCATGTCCGGTTACATCGATATCACCCCCGAAGATTTTCGTGAAATCTATGAACTGGCGCATGAACATGCCATCAAGCGCCTATTCGCAAAGATGGACGTGCCGCACCTGATGCGGCGGGATTTGTCTGCGCTTCGCCCGGATCAGTCATTGACGGAGGCGGCCGAGCAGATGGCCTTGATGCACGCGCATACCTTGCCGGTGGTTGATGAGTCCGGTCTGGTGTTGGGCGATGTCAGCGAATGGAATTTCCTGCGCGGCTATGGCGCCGATACTTTCTTCTCACTGGTATTTCGTTTGATGGCGCACGACGAGCGATTCATCACGTACTGCGAGCGAACCACCGTGGCGGAAGTGATGACCCGGCCGGCGGTCACGTTGCCGGAACATGGCACGTTTGCCGATATCGTGAGTGCCTTCCATCGGGTGGAAGAAAAGCGCCTGCCGGTAGTCGACGCGAATAACCGCATCATAGGCGTGGTGATGCGCCGCGATTTTCTCGAGAGCTTCCACTGGGATCAGTGGTTGTGAGCCGCCCGTCGAGCGATCCTGCCCGGCCGACCGGTTGGTCGGGCTACTGGCGCAAGTGGCGCGGGCGTGGTCATGGTTCGCCGCCGCGGGTGAGTTGGGCCGAGGTTTTCTGGTCGGGGCTGGGCGGCGTGTTGGGGCTGATGGCTGTCGGGTTGTGCGCACTGGCATTTAGCGGGCTGGATCGCATCCTGATTATCGGTTCAATCGGTGCCTCGGCCGTGTTGCTGTTCGGTGCCATTCGTAGTCCGCTGGCACAGCCGCGCAACCTGATTGGTGGGCATGCGTTGTCCGCGCTGATCGGCGTGACCCTTCATCTGCTTCTTGTCCGTGAATCGGGTGATCCGGGTATCCTGTCCGGCATTCAGCCTTTTATCGCTTCGGTCTTCGCTCCGGCCTTGGCCGTGGGGCTGTCCATTGCCGTGATGCACGCCACTCGAACCCTCCACCCGCCCGGCGGCGCCACAGCTTTGGTCGCGGTCATCGGCAGTCAGCAGATACATGATATGGGCTACTGGTTCGTGCTTTTCCCCGGCATCCTTGCGCCGCTGATCCTGTTGTTGATCGCGCTGATTTTTAACAATCTGGTGCCCAAACGGGTGTACCCGGAATTTTGGTGGTAGTTGGCGCGACAGCACACTGTCGCTCAAGTAATACCGCCTTCTGCCGATACCCTCTAAACCATTGCATTCCTATAAATACAACTAGAGGAAAATTCATCAATGAACCGTTGGATCTCACATTTTTCGATCGCACAAAAAAATCTGTTCAGTTACGGACTGATTTTGGTGCTGATGTGCTCGATGGCCATTCTGACTTATTTCAACATGAGCCGTATTCAAGGCATGACGAAAGAGGTCATCGGCCAAAGGCAGCCAGCGGCATTCGCCGCGGATGGTATTCGTGTGCAGCTTGAGCGGGCGATGGCTTCCGTCGGTCTGTATCTGCAGAGCAAAAGCCCCGCAGACAAAAAGCGATTTGACGAGGCCATTGCCGGCATCAGCCAGGAACAGACTGCGTTAAAGAAGCATTCCGATGCATCACTGGATGGTCTGGATGCCGGTCTGAAAACCTTCGTTACCGATGCCAACGAGGTGATGAAGATATCTGCCGACGATAAGCTGAACATGCCCGGCATGGAGTTCGCGAACGAGAACGTCAACCCGCTGGCGATTCAGATTTCCGGATTGATGGGTACCTTGATTTCGTCAGAGGCGGATGCGGAGGCTGGTGTTTACCCACGCCGGGCGCTGGTGCTCGATTTGGCCCGACTTCGCGGCGAGTGGGGCGATGTTGTGGCGGGATTGCGCGGTTTCATGGCGTTTCGCAGCCCGGCATTGGAGAAAAATTTCAACCTGTACTCGGCAGAGGTGCTCAAGCGCACCCAAGAGATTAATGCCAATTACGGCAACCTCTTAACGTTCGAGCAGCAGGATGCGATCGATCAGCTATTAAAGCTCTTGCCTCGATTCATCGATCAGGCGGGGAAGGCGTTTGCGATTCACAAGTCGGATAAATGGCGTATGGATGCCTATCTTGTTCGCACCAAACTGACGCCGGCATTTGC
>NZ_JAQTTX010000047.1 GCF_028710545.1 Halothiobacillus sp.
GCGAGATCAAGGACTTGATCCGTCTGGCGGAAACCTTCGGTTGGCATTTGTTCAGGCTGGATATCCGTCAGGAATCAACACGTCACACCCAAACCGTGGCGGATATTCTCAAGCAATTGCAGCCTAAAACCGATTATCTGGCGCTGGACGAAGCAGGCCGGATGGCGCTGCTTACCCAACTCATCAACAAGAGCCGCCACAAAGCCATCGACATGGCGGCCCTGTCGGCGGAATCTGCCGAAACCCTTGAGGTATTCAAGGTCAAGCGCGAGCTGATCGATACCATCAGCCGCGATTGCTTCGGTACGTATGTCATCTCGATGACCCATGAAGCCAGCCACGTGATGGAAGTCATGTTCCTCGCCGTGTTGGCCGGCCTGGCCGGCAAGCGCAAATCCCAGTGGTTCTGCGATATTCAGATTTCGCCATTGTTTGAAACCATCGAAGATTTGCAGCACATCGAAGATGTACTCGGCGTACTGTTCGAGAATCCGGTCTACCGCGAATTGCTGCGTGTTTCCGGTGATCTTCAGGAGGCGATGCTGGGCTATTCCGATTCCTGCAAGGACGGCGGTTCGCTGGCATCGGTCTGGAGCCTGTACAACGCGCAGAAACGCGTATTGTCCATTACCCAGAAGAACGGTATCGAATGCCGACTGTTCCATGGTCGTGGCGGTACGGTCGCACGGGGCGGCGGACCGACCCACGAGTCGATCCTGTCGTTGCCAGCGGGTACGGTCGAAGGTCAGATCAAATTCACCGAACAGGGTGAGGTGCTTTCCTCCAAGTACAGTAATACCGAAACAGCCATCTACGAGATCACCATGGGTGCGACCGGCCTGATGAAGGCATCGGCGCATCTGGTGATGGAGAACCATCCTGCGCCAGCCGAGCACGAGCAGGTAGTCGCCGAGTTGGCGACCTATGGTGAGAAGGCTTACCGGGAATTGACCGATGAAACGCCGTTCTTCTTTAATTACTTTTTCGAAGCGACGCCTGTACGTGAGCTGGGTTTGTTGAATATCGGTTCGCGTCCGGCATCGCGCAAGGTCGGTGATTTATCGAAAGCCTCTGTGCGCGCCATTCCCTGGGTGTTCGGCTGGTCTCAATCCAGGCACACCCTGCCCGCGTGGTACGGTATCGGCTCGGCGTTGAAAACCTGGCGTCAAAACCATAAGGACCAGCCCGAATTGCTGCACACCCTGTTCAAGGAGTGGCCGTTCTTCCACAGTATGTTGCGCAATACCCAGCTTTCGCTGACCAAGGGTGAAATGACCATCGCGCGTGAGTACGCCAGTCTGGTGGCCGATCAGGCTCAGGCGCTACCGGTATATGAAAAGATCAGCACCGAGTACTACCGTACGCTCGATGAATTGTTGCGGGTTGCCCGGGTCGACTCGCTGGTTGAAATTGATGAATACATCGGCACCTCGATGATGCGACGAAACCCTTATCTGGACGTGCTCAACCATATCCAGATCGTATTGCTCCGACGCTACCGGGATGATTCCGAGCCGGAAGCCGAACGGCAGAAGTGGTTGCTGCCGCTTTTGCGCTCGATCAACGCCATTGCCTCGGGGATGCGCAATACAGGCTAGGGAACCTCTGAACAAAAGCAGCGTTCCTTCGGGTAGCAAATATGACTCGGCAAATCCCCCCGGCCCCCTTTTTCAAAGGGGGGGACAGTTCTTTTTTTGAACGAGAGTGCCTCCCCCTTTGTAAAAGGGGGAACGAGGGGGATTTAAGATTCATGCAGAGGCTCCCAGGGAAATCCAGTTATTTCGTATTCTTGCAAGCGCATGGCTTTGGGTTTCTGTTGAATAATCCTCCTTTGTGGAGGATTCTTTTAACATCATTAAGTTCGGTCAGTACGTTCCAGTCTATACAGGTAAGGATTCAACAATGAGTCACGACCACGACCACGCGCATCACCATCCTATTCCGACGAACTTCGATCGGCGCTTTGCATACGGCATGGCGATCAATATGATTTTTGTGCTGATTGAAGCGTTTTACGGTTGGCAGGCCAATTCGTTGGCCTTACTTGCCGATGCCGGACACAATCTGGGCGATGTGGCCGGACTGGCGTTGGCCTGGGCTGCGCTGGCGGCCGGGCGGATTCGTGCGAATGACCGGCACACCTACGGTTGGCAGCGGGGTTCGATACTCGCGAGCTTCATCAATGCCGCCGTGTTGTTGCTGTTGATGGGCGGGCTGGCTGTGGAAGCCATACAACGCTTTACCGTACCTGCTGAAGTGCAGGAATGGCCGGTGATCGTGGTGGCAACCATCGGCATTGTGATCAACAGCGTCACTGCCTGGCTGTTTTTGGCCGGTAGCAAGCACGATCTCAACATTCGCGGCGCTTTCCTGCACATGGCAGCCGATGCGCTGGTTTCTCTGGGCGTCGTGATCGGCGCGTTTATCATCTTGGGTACAGGCTGGTTCTGGCTCGACCCGTTTATATCATTGCTGATCGCCGCCGTGGTTGTCTGGGGCACGTGGTCACTGTTCCGGCAATCCCTGCACCTGCTGTTCGATGGCGTACCTCAGGAGATCGACCTGGCTTCTGTGCGCAAGCATCTGCTCGCCTTGCCCGGCGTGGCCGGGTTGCATGATTTGCATGTATGGGCCTTGAGTACTTCCCGTTACGGTTTGACAGCGCATCTGGTTCTTGCGCCCGACTCAGCCGCACCCGATCAATTGCTTGGTCAGGCAGAGCATCTGCTGCACGAAGAATTCAATATCAATCATGTGACCATCCAGATCGAAAGTGCAACCTATGCCGCTCAATGCGAGCTGGCGCATACCCATGAAAACAGTGCCTGTCCCGGCACGATGGCCTGATGGGTTCGGACTCTGACCTGCCATGAACGGTAATCGCTTATGAGCCAGTACATCGGCGCCATCGATCTGGGGACGACCAGCTCCCGGTTTATCGTCTTCGACCGCGCCGGGCAGATTGTATCCATGGCGCAGAAGGAACATCGGCAGATCTACCCCAAGCCGGGCTGGGTGGAGCACGACCCGATCGAGATCCTGCATAACGTGAACGAAGTAACGGGTGCGGCGCTTGCCAAGGAAGGCCTCAATGCAGGCGATCTTGCTGCCATCGGTATCACCAATCAGCGAGAAACCACGGTGTTGTGGGACAAGGCCAGCGGCAAGCCGTTGCACAATGCCCTGGTCTGGATGGATACCCGCACCGATGCCTTGGTGTCTTCGTTTGCCAAGTCCGGCGGGAAGGATCGGTTTCGTGCGCAGACGGGTTTGCCGCTGACCACCTATTTCTCCGGCCTGAAATTACGCTGGCTGCTCGATCAACTGCCCGAAGCGCGAATCCGTGCCGAGAACGGTGACATTCTGTTCGGCACGATGGATTCCTGGCTCATTTGGCACTTGACCGGCGGTGCCCGAGGCGGTCGGCACATCACCGATGTCACCAACGCGAGCCGCACCCAGTTGATGAACCTTGCGACCTGCCAGTGGGATGAGGACATACTCGAAGCGTTCGCCATTCCCAAAGCCTGCCTGCCTCAAATCGTATCGTCGTCGCAAATCTATGGCGAAGTAACCACCGTGCCGTTACGTGGCACGCCGATCGCGGGTATTCTGGGCGATCAACAAGCCGCCTTGGTCGGGCAAACCTGTTTTGTGCCCGGAGAAGCCAAGAACACCTACGGCACGGGCTCATTTTTGTTGATGAATACCGGCAGTAAGATTGTGCCTTCGCAGGCGGGATTGCTGACGACCGTCGCCTATCAATTTGGTGACGAAGCTCCGTGTTATGCGCTCGAAGGGTCCATCGCAATTACGGGCGCCCTGGTGCAATGGCTGCGCGATAACCTCAATCTGATCGAAAAGTCTGCCGACATCGAACCCTTGGCGGCCAGTGTGGAAAATAACGGCGGCGTCTACATCGTGCCGGCCTTTTCCGGGCTGTATGCGCCCTACTGGAAGGACGATGCACGTGGCGTCATCGTCGGGCTGACACGCTACGCCAACAGGGCACATATCGCCCGTGCCGCGCTGGAATCGGCCGCTTTTCAGGTGCGCGACGTCGTCGAGGCGATGCAGACCGATAGCGGTATCGAGCTCAAGACCTTAAGAGTGGATGGCGGCATGGTCTGCAACAACCTTTTGATGCAATTCCAGTCGGATATGCTCGCCGCGCCCGTCGTCCGCCCGAAGATCACCGAGACCACGGCCTTGGGTGCCGCCTATGCCGCCGGTCTGGCCGTCGGTTACTGGAAAAATACCGACGACCTGCGTGCCAACTGGTCGGTAGATCAAAGCTGGTCGCCCATAATGCCGGATGATCAACGTGAAACCTACTATCGTTATTGGAAGCGTGCGGTAACTCGTTCGTTCGATTGGGTCGAGCGTGAACAGGGCGACTGAGCACGCCCTGACTCGGTTGATTAGCACCACGATACAATTCGGCTCTTACGCACAAATTGTGCGACATTCCAAGATGGTTTCAGAGCAGTCATCCACATGCTACGATGCACTTAACATGTAACACATGAGGTCGAAGCCATGACTGACGCAACCTTTACTTTTCGAGTTGATGAGAGACTGAAAACCGAATTTTCCACGGCGGCCAAAAGCCGTGACCGCACCGGGGCACAACTCCTGCGCGACTTCATGCGTGAGTATGTGCGTCAGCAGGAAGCTGTCGAGCATGACGAATGGTTCCGTCAGCAGGTGCAAGTTGGTTTGGATTCGGCCAATGCCGGCGACGTGATCCCGTTGGCTGAAGTGGAAGCCGAAGCCGAAGCCTGGCGTGCTGAAATGCGCCGGAAGATGGCCAGCACCACATCTTGAAGCTGGTCTGGACACGGCCAGCACACGCTGACAGGAAGAAAATACGCGACCACATCGCGCAGCACGCACCGGCGGCCGCGCTGGCCCTTGATGAACTGTTTTCAGAGAAAACCGGCTTGCTGCTCGATCATCCCGACTTGGGCAGAAGTGGCCGTGTGCCTGGCACCCGCGAATTGGTCGTACACCAGAATTACATCCTGATTTATGACGTGGTCAGCAACCTGGTGCGTATACTGCGCGTGCTTCATGCTGCCAGGCAATGGCCACCGACTCAGAGATAAAAATATCCAATGGATTCCTCGAAAAACCTACTGAACGCGGGCTTGCGCCTGCTGCGCATTAAGCTGGCGGCAGCCCGCTGCCCGATTGCAGCGTATCGCGCAGCTGGCGTCAGCCCGTGACGGTTTTTCGAGGTACCCCAATAAGAAAACGTAGAAAACCAGTATGCCCGACTTTTTTAGCCGTAAACTGTTAGCGCGCACTAGACAGGCGTTTCGGGCAAGAAAAATAGTAAATTATGAATAATGCGACATTTCGGTTCGAACGATAGTCCGGCGGGGCCAGCCGATTGGCGCACGCTTAAACTGCTGCTGCCCTATCTGTGGGAGTTCAGGTGGCGGGTGCTGATCGCGCTTTCCTTCCTGATCGGCGCGAAATTCGCCATCGTCTCGATCCCGATCGTGCTCAAGCATATCGTCGATAACCTCAATCAGCCCAAGGCTGTGCTTGTGGTGCCCTTGGCGTTGCTGTTCGGTTATGGCGCCCTGCGGCTGGCGAGCACGATGTTCGCCGATCTGCGCGACATCGTGTTTGCCAAGGTCACTCAGCGAGCGATTCGCCGTGTTGGCATGGATGTGTTCCGCTATCTGCATTCGCTTTCGCTGCGTTTCCATCTGGAGCGACAAACCGGCGGCGTGGCGCGCGATATTGAACGGGGCGCGCAGGGCATTTCGTCGCTGTTGAGCATGGTGCTGTTTTCCATTCTGCCGACCCTGATCGAGATCGGTTTGGTTGCCGGCATTCTGTTCATCAAATTCGACTGGACCTTCGCGGCCATCACGCTGACCGTGGTTGCGGTGTACGTCGCACTCACGATCCTGATTACCGAGTGGCGAACCAAGCTCCGTCGCCGGATGAACGAGATGGATTCCAAGGCGAATACCCAGGCTGTGGACAGCCTGCTCAATTACGAGACGGTCAAGTATTTCGGCAACGAAGCCTTCGAGGCCACGCGTTACGACGAGAGCCTGCAAAACTGGGAAGTTGCTGCGGTCAAGAACCAGACATCCATCGGCGTGTTGAACGTCGCCCAGGCCTTCGTGATCGCCATCGGCATGACCATCATGCTGATTCTGGCTTCCCGCGGTGTCGTGGAAGGCAAGCTGACGGTGGGTGATCTCGTGATGGTCAACGCCTTTCTCATCCAGATGTTCATTCCGCTGAATTTCATGGGCGTAATCTATCGGCAGATCAAGCAATCGCTGACCGATATCGAGCGGCTGTTCACCCTGCTGGATGTGCCGCAGGAGATCAAGGACAAGCCGACGGCCAGGCCGCTTGAACTTAAAGGCGGCGAGGTGCGCTTTGTGAATGTGCACTTCGGATACGATCCTGATCGCCAGATTCTGCATGGTGTGGATTTCACCGTGCCTGCCGGCCACAACGTCGCCATCGTCGGAGCGAGCGGGGCAGGGAAGTCCACCCTGTCGCGCTTGCTGTTCCGTTTTTATGATGTAACGAGCGGCGAAATCCTGATCGATGGACAGGATATCCGCGACGTCACGCAAGCCAGCCTGCGCGCCGCCATCGGCATCGTTCCTCAGGATACCGTGCTGTTCAACAGCAGCATCTATTTCAATATCGCCTACGGTCGCCCGACGGCCACGCGGGAAGAAGTCATCGAGGCGGCGCGCGCGGCGCACATCCTGAGCTTCATCGAATCGCTGCCCAAAGGTTGGGAGACAACCGTGGGTGAACGCGGGTTGAAACTGTCCGGCGGTGAAAAGCAGCGTGTGGCCATCGCGCGGACCCTGCTCAAGAATCCGCAGATCCTTATTTTCGACGAAGCCACCTCCGCGCTCGATACCCAGACGGAAAAGAACATCCAGTTCGAATTGAAGGAAATATCGCGTAACCGCAGCACAATCACCATCGCGCACCGGCTTTCGACCATTATCGATGTCGATGAAATTCTGGTCATGGAGCGCGGGCAGATTGTCGAACGGGGAAATCACCGCTCATTGCTGGCACATCAGGGCGTTTATGCCGAGCTGTGGGCCATGCAGCAGGAAGCCCGTGATCACTGATGGGTACCTCGAGAAACCCACTGAACGCGGGCTTGCGCCTGCTTCGCATTAAGCTGGCGGCAGCCCGCTGTCCGATTGCGGCGCGTCCTGTTCTCGCACCCTTCCGCCATCCATGGCGGAAGCCCTGCCGGGTGAGGCGCTTGAATTCGCGTGCTCGTTTACGCGCAGCTGGCGTAAGCCCGCGCCTTAACGCGAAGCTGGCGCAAGCCCGCCTATCTACTTGATATGTCTCGTTGCTCACTGAGCGCAAAGCTGGCGTAAGCCCGCGGCTCCTTGCACTCGAACATGCTCGTGACGGTTTTTCGAGGTGCCCTGATTTTAGGTTTTTCCTCTGCAGCGGTCCGTTATGTAATAAATTAAACTGACCAAACATCAATTCTTGCCTAAAACCGTGAGCACGCCATGCCTAATACACTTTCCCCTCAAGCCCTCGATACCCTGAGTTTTGGCGTTCCACTGGCAGAAGGCGTCAGCATTCAGGATCGATTGCGTCAGCAGGGTTTCGGTTTGTTGAGTGCAGAAGCGGTATATGCGCTGATCGGCCCCGGCGCGGACTCATGCGCGGATGCAATGCCTATGTGGGCCGACTTGCCTGCCGATGAATACCTCAAGGATGGTGGGCATTATCGCTACCGACGTCATGGCAGTTTTATTCAGCATGTTTCGGTGGGCGGGAGTACGGATGTGCTCGATCTGGTGCCCCATCGGCCCCACTGGCAGCCGACTTCCTACAACGCACTGCACGGTGGCATGTTGCGCCGGTTCGAGCCATTGACCCCTGAATTTATGGCATCGCCGTTCTGGCAACCACTGGTGACCCATTTGGGGCGCCTGTTTGCCGAAATTCGCCCCGTGGCGCGCTGGTTCATCGAAGCGCATCAATTCCGCATCGATACCCGCGACGGCGTAGGCAGGCCCACACCGGAAGGCGCGCATCGCGACGGGGTTGATTTCGTGGTGGTTATCATGATCGGCCGCAGAAACATTCGCGGCGGCGAAACCCGTGTGTTTGAAGTGGATGGCGCGCGCGGCGTTCGGTTTACCTTATCCGAACCCTGCAGCGCCTTGCTGATGGACGACAGCCGCGTGATTCATGAAAGCACCCCAATCATTCCGGTGGGTAACCCGAATGACGGCTGGCGCGATACCCTGGTGCTCACCTTCCGTTCGGGCGGTTTTCTGGCCCCGTGATGGCGTCTTTCGGTGGCCACTGAACGGTGTATCATGAGTGCCCGATTTGATCCTCAAGCCGCCTATCTATGACGACCGATTTCAAGCTTCCCGCACGTACGCAAAACAACACCTCATCGGTGTCTGAAGCCTTCTCCAATGTGCGTATGCCGCCGCATTCCCAGGATGCGGAGCAGGCCGTCCTGGGGGGGCTGATGCTGGATCATCTCGCGCTGGAAAAAATCAGCGATGTGCTGCGTCCGGAAGATTTTTACCGCGCCGATCACCGCAAGGTGTACGAGGCCATTCTGGATTTGTCCGAGGGTAATAAGCCCTTCGATGCGGTGATGGTGGCCGAGTGGCTCTCAAAACGCGATCAGCTTGAAGAAGCGGGCGGCGTACCTTATCTGGTCGAACTGGTCGAGGCCGTACCGACGGCAGCCAACATTCTGGCCTACGCACAGATGATCCGCGAAAGCTCGGTGCTGCGCAAACTGATCGACGTGGGTACGCAGGTCGTGCAGATGGGCTATCGCCCGGAAGGTCGCGCCGCGGCTGAAGTCATGGAATTTGCCGAACGAGAGATTTTCTCGATCGCCGATGAAGGCGAGCGTCTCAAGCGCGGTTTCAGGCCCATCAAGGAACTGATGACCGGTGCCATGGATCGGGTGGCCGAACTCTTCGAGCGCGAAGAGGCGATTACCGGTCACGCCACGGGCTTCAAGGACTTCGATGAAATGACCTCCGGCCTGCAGGCGGGCGATCTGGTGATCGTTGCCGGTCGTCCATCGATGGGCAAGACCACCTTCGCCATGAATATTGCCGAGCACGTGGCGATTTCCGGCAAAAAAGCGGTGGCGGTGTTTTCGATGGAAATGCCCGGCGAACAACTGGCGCTGCGTATGCTCAGCTCCATCGGCCGTGTCGATCAAACCCGAGTGCGCACGGGGCGGCTCGACGATCAGGATTGGCATCGCCTCACCTCCGCTGTGGGTATTCTGAGCCAGACACAAATTCATATCGACGATACCCCCGCACTGTCACCCAGTGATTTGCGCTCGCGGGCGCGGCGACTGGCGCGCACCTGTGACTTGGGCGTGATCGTGGTCGATTACCTCCAGCTCATGCAGGTGCCGGGCACGAAGGAAAATCGAACCAATGAAATCTCCGAGATTTCCCGCTCGCTCAAATCCATCGCCAAAGAACTCAGCGTACCCGTGATTGCGCTCTCGCAGCTCAACCGCTCCCTGGAACAGCGTCCGAACAAGCGTCCGGTCATGTCGGATCTGCGTGAATCCGGTGCGATCGAGCAGGATGCCGATTTGATCGTGTTCATCTACCGCGATGAGGTCTACGACAAGGAATCGCCACAGAAGGGCATGGCAGAAATCATTATCGGCAAGCAGCGTAACGGCCCCATCGGTAATTTATTTCTTACCTTCCGTGGGCAGAACACCCGCTTTGAAGATTACATTCCCAATGACGTGCTGCCGGAGGGCTATCACTCATGAGTGACTTGCGTCCGTTGCAGGAAGTCATTCATACCGAAGCGATTGATCTGCGCCGACCTGAACTCACGATTGACCTCGCCGCATTGCGACACAATGCCGCGGTGGCCCGTCAGGCCGCAAAAGGTCGCAAATTGCTCGCCGCGGTCAAGGCGGATGCCTATGGTCATGGCATGGCAACGGTTGCCCGTGCGCTGCGTGATCGGGTCGATGGCTTCATGGTCGCCACACTGGGCGAGGGCGAGGCACTGCGCCAGGCAGGCATTACCCAGCGCGTGCTTGTGCTGCAGGGCGTGATGAGTCAGGCCGAGGCCCGCCGTGCCGCCCGCCGTTTTCTCGAACCGGTGTTCCACCACGCCAGCCAGATCGATGCCGTCGGTACGGTCGGTTTCGGCCTGCCGCTCACGGCCTGGATAAAACTAGATACCGGCATGCATCGGGTCGGATTCACGCCGGAAGAATTCGCGCAAGCCTATGCCCGACTCAGTGCGTTGCGCGGTGTGCGTCCGAATCCGAACGTGCTGACGCATTTCGCCTGTGCCGACGAGCCAGATCGCGGCCCGACCGACGACCAGATCACCTTATTCAAGCAGACCACCGCCGAATGCTCCGGTGAAACCAGCCTGTGCAATTCCGCCGGGTTGCTGGCCTATCCGCACGCGGGCGGTGACTGGGTTCGCCCCGGCATTATGCTTTATGGTGGCAACCCATTCATCACAGGTAACGCCGCCGATTGGGGCTTGAAGCCGGTGATGACGCTTACGACGCAGTTGATTGCCGTTCGTGAAGTGCAGGCGGGTGAGCGGGTAGGGTATGGCGGTAAATTTACGGCACCGGCAACCATGCCCGTTGGCGTCGTGTCGATCGGTTATGGCGATGGCTATCCGCGCCACGCCCCGAACGGCACGCCGATCATTGTCAACGGTCAGCGCACCCAAGTCATCGGGCGTGTGTCGATGGATCTGGTTACGGTCGATTTGCGCGGCGTACAGGCTCAGGTCGGCGATACCGTGCAATGCTGGGGCGATCAACTACCCATCGACGAAGTCGCACAGGCGGCGGGCACCATCAGCTACGAACTCATGTGTCAGATGAGCGGGCGCGTCACGCGACGCGTGGTGGAAGTGTCCGAATAACGCAACATTTGATCGTTTTGCCACTCGAACGGAGAAAACGCATGCACGTACTCGTATTCCAACACGTTCCTTTCGAAGGTTTGGGTGCGATGGCGCCTTGGCTGGATGCGCGAAACGCACAAGTGCAGGTAATCCGGCAGTACGAATTCGATTCGGGCTTGCTCCCCGAGCTTTCTGCCATTGACCTGATCATCGTGCTCGGTGGCCCGATGAGCGTGCACGATACCGATCATTACCCTTGGCTTGAAGCCGAAAAGGCCTACATTCAATCGGCCTTACGTGCCAAAACCCCGATACTCGGGCTCTGCCTCGGTGCGCAACTCTTTGCCGAGCAACTGGGCGGTGCCGTGCGCAAAAACCGCTTGCCCGAAATCGGCTGGTGGCCAGTCCATTGGCATGCGGCGGCGCAACATATCTGGCCGGAGTGCCAGTGTGCCGATATGCCGGAGCTTGAAGCCATCGAGGCTGTCGGTACGCGCGTATTTCATTGGCATGGCGAAACCTTTGATCTGCCTGCCGGGGCGCAGCTTCTGGCACATAGCGCTGCCTGCGTGAATCAGGGTTTCCTGTATCGGGATCATGTGGTCGGGCTGCAATTCCATCTGGAGATGACACCCGAGACGGTCGAGCATCTCCTGGTGAATGCTGAGGATGAACTCGTCGATAGCCCGTATGTTTCAACGGCGGAAAAGATGATGTCGGAACCCGCCGACACCTATGCATACAATCAGCGCCTGATGGGTGAATTGCTGACATACCTTGTCGCTCCCAGATGACCGTAGGCGTAGAAATCCCTGTAGATCCAAGTCTGTTTTTTCTGACCTGTTGTTTTTAAGAAGGCCGTCCAAGAAATAACCTCAAGGAGGCAGGTGACATTCAAATAATGACGCGCTAAAATGTTTCCATAAATTGATTGAGGTGAAAACTATGTCAGCGTTCAAATTCGAAAACTTTCCTTTGACTTTCATTATCGCCTTGGTTGTTCTCGGTTGGCTTTCCTTCCTGAGCGTCATCACCTTCGGTTGATCGAACACGTCAGGCAAGGCCTTTACTGAGGCTTTGGTCGAAACCAAATGAAACCCGCCAATCGGCGGGTTTTTTGTTTCTGCAATGGGTACTGACGAGTTCATGGATGTTCTTGCTGATCAGAATGTTATAGGGGCGCTTATTTTCATATCCGGTTCATTGTTCATGTCTTGATAGCTGGCCTCTGCTGTACCTAACCCGGCATGAGTACTCAAGAATGCCATTGGTTGATTAATTTTATCGTTAGACCCTAAGGAACCTCTGATTGAATCCTTCGTGGCCGAGACGGGCTTTTGAGGGATGAGTCGCAAGGCGCGGTGCGAAACGGGCTTGCGCCAGCTCAATGCGAAGCAGGCGCAAGCCCGCGTTAATGGTTATTCCATTCGTGAGCGGCGCAACACAGCGGGCTTCCGCCAGCTCAATGCGAAGCAGGCGCAAGCCCGCGTAAATCGCCCTCAAAAGCCCGTCCCATGCGGGTTGCCGCCCCTTATCTATTTAACATGGGCCGCAACACTTCGTTATCGGCCTTGGCATCGTAGCGTAAACTACGACCTGCGGCCTCTGCCTCGTTTTGCGGCTTTTGGATCAGCAACTCGGCGGGCTTCGCCAGCTTAATGCGGAGAAGGCGCCAGCCCGCGGAGCACGAGGGATTCAATCAGAGGTTCCCTAAATAGATAGGTTTCAATGAATCAGCTATGGTATAAGATATGTACAAACTATGTATAAGAAGGTGGGTATATGTTTTGTGGCGCGATTAAACGAGAACTATTGGCCTGCAAGGAGCGTGAGCAGACATTCGAATCAACTGTCGCGGCAATCAAAAACCACGTCGCAACCATCGAATTCACTCCCAGCGGTGAAATTCTTGATGCCAACAGGCTTTTTCTGCAGGTGACCGGTTACCGCATCGAACAGCTCAAGGGCCAGCACCATCGAATGTTGTGCGATGAATCTTATGCCAATTCGTCCGAATACCGATCTTTATGGCTGTCGCTCGCCAGCGGGCAATCGCATCGTGGTGTATTTGAACGTCGCAACAGTTCGGGCTCGCCAATCTGGCTCGAAGCAACATATTTTCCCGTTCGAGATGCTGAGGGGCGAGTCACGCGTATCGTCAAGATTGCCAGCGATGTGACCGAAGAGACGATTCGTAACGATGATCAACAGGCGATCCTTCAGGCGCTTGATCGCTCGCAAGCCTTGATTACCTTTGCGCCGGACGGCACGATCGTTACCGCCAATAACAATTTCCTCGGAGCCATCGGTTACCGGCTGGATCAAATCCGGGGCAAGCACCATCGGATGCTCTGCTTCGATGATTTCTATTCGGAAAACCCGGACTTCTGGTCTGAGCTCGCCAAGGGGAAGTTCCAGAGCGGCCTGTTCAAGCGCCGCAATGCCATGGGTCGGACCATATGGCTTGAAGCAACCTACAATCCGATTTTTGATGCCAAGGGTAACGTGATCAAGGTCATCAAGTTTGCCAGTGACGTGAGTAAACGAGTGGAGGTCAATATCGCCATCAACCAGGCGGCGCTTCTGGCTCGTGAGATCGGCGAACAGACCGTCACCAATGCCATCAAGGGCAACGAACTGCTCAAGTCATCGGTTCAGACTTCATCCGCCATACGCGACAATGTCGACCGTGCGTCGCAATTGATCGACAGCCTGAACAATCATTCCAAGAACATCAGGCAGATCGTCGGCACAATCAGTGCCATAGCCGAACAGACCAATCTTCTGGCACTCAATGCCGCGATTGAAGCGGCGCGGGCCGGAGAGCAGGGCCGAGGCTTTGCCGTTGTTGCCGACGAGGTTCGCCAACTGGCCAAGCGCACCAGCGAATCCACCGCCGAAATCGATGCCGTCGTGCGCGAAAACCATGTGCTGACCAGCACCGTCGCACAAAGTATGACTTCGGTTGCCCATACCGCTGAACAAGGCAGCCAGCAGATCACTCAGGCGGCTGTGGTCATGGAGGAAATTCAGACGGGCGCGCGGAGCGTCACCGAAACGATCGTCGGCCTTTCGGTGGAAAGGCTATAGGGGGTTTATTACTGCACAGGTATCAATGTATGGTTTGGTTCTATTGCCAAAAGCAGATATACCTCGCCCAAGAAACCCGCTATCTGGCGGGTTTTGCGTTTTGTGCAGGATAAGTATTGGTTTGTATTGCCCAAAGCCCCAATCACCTTGTTCCTCATTCAGCTTGACCAGTCAGTCGGCAATCTCGACAGCTATCGCCGAGCTTTGCCTAAGGAACCTCTGATTGAATCCCTCGTGAGCCGAGTTGCTGATCCAAAAACCGCAAAACGAGGCAGAGGCCGAAGGTCGTAATTTACGCTACGATGCCAAGGCCGATAACGAAGTGTTGCGGCCCATGTTGGATGGATAAGGGGCGGCAACCCGCATGGGACGGGCTTTTGATGGCGATTTTACGCGGGCTTGCGCCTGCTTCGCATTGAGCTGGCGTAAGCCCGCTGTGTTGCGCCGCTCACGAATGGAGTAACCATTAACGCGGGCTTGCGCCTGCTTCGCATTAAGCTGGCGTAAGCCCGTTTCGCGCCGCGCCTTGCGACTCATCCCTCAAAAGCCCGTCTCGGCCACGAAGGATTCAATCAGAGGTTCCCTAAGGCGGTAGCGGGTTTTACTGATTCGAAAGGCCGCACACACCAGCCGCACTGAAACTACCGTGTTTGGCGACGACCTACTGGGTTGTAGTTCGAGCATTCAAGAAAGCGTCATGCAAAAAGACCAAAATGGATGCCATGCTGCGTTAGAATGCGAACCCTTAGGGAAGCGCTGATTTATTCAGTGCTTCCCGCTTGGGGTAGGATGCCCCAACACGAACAAAGACGGTCAGTCTTTGATTCGTGAGCGCCATCGCGGGCGTGTACCGCGATGAGCGCGCTGATTTATTCCAAGGATGGAATAAATCAGCATTTACTTAGTTCAGTTGTGCCCCGCACCGTTTCACTGATCCGTCCGCCACAGGAATCTTGCCATGTTATTTCGTTTCCCTATCGTCATCATCGATGAAGATTTTCGTTCTGAAAACGCATCAGGTCTTGGTGTACGTGCATTGGCCGATGCCATCCGTGCGGAGGGGGAAGAAGTGCTCGGCGTGACGAGTTACGTTGATCTGGCCTCGTTTGCGCAGCAGCAGAGTCGGGTTTCCGCCTTCATCGTTTCCATCGATGATGAGGAATTCAGCACGCTGAATCATGAACCGGATCAGGAACTGCCTGTCATTGCGCAGTTGCGCAAGTTCATCCATGAGATCCGTTTCCGTAATTCCGACATTCCCATTTTCCTCTATGGCGAAACCCGGACCAGTCGCCATTTGCCCAACGAGGTGCTCAAGGAATTGCATGGCTTCATTCACATGTTCGAGGACACGCCCGAGTTTGTGGCGCGCCATGTGATTCGTGAAGCCCGGTCTTATCTGAATTCGCTGTCGCCCCCTTTCTTTAGGGCATTGACCGGCTATGCGGCGGATGGCTCCTATTCATGGCATTGCCCTGGGCATTCTGGCGGCGTGGCGTTCCTCAAAAGCCCGGTGGGGCAGATGTTCCATCAGTTCTTCGGTGAAAATCTGCTGCGTGCCGATGTGTGCAATGCAGTCGATGAACTCGGGCAACTGCTCGATCACACGGGGCCGGTGGCCGCATCCGAACGCAATGCCGCACGCATTTTCAATGCCGATCACCTGTTCTTTGTCACCAACGGCACGTCGACCAGCAACCGGATGGTCTGGAATTCCAATGTGGCGCCGGGTGATATCGTGGTGGTCGATCGAAACTGCCACAAGTCGATTCTGCATTCGATCATCCTGACCGGCGCCATTCCGGTATTCATGATGCCGACACGGAATCATTACGGCATCATCGGCCCGATCCCGCAGAGCGAATTTTCGGTCGAGAATATCAAGGCGAAGATCGAGGCACACCCCTTTGCCTCTCTGGCCGAAGACAAGACGCCGAAAATTCTCACCATCACGCAATCGACTTACGATGGCATCATCTACAACGTCGAAGAAATCAAGAATGAGCTGGATGGCTATGTCGAAAACCTGCATTTCGACGAAGCATGGTTGCCCCATGCCGCCTTCCACGATTTTTATGGTGACTACCACGCCATCGGCGCAGATCGCCCCCGTTGCAAGGAGTCGGTGATTTTTTCGACCCAATCCACCCACAAGATGCTCGCCGGGTTGTCGCAGGCTTCCCAGATCCTGGTTCAGGACAGCAAGCAGCATCTGTTCGACCGCGATGTGTTCAACGAGGCGTACTTGATGCATTCGTCCACCTCGCCACAGTACGCAATCATTGCCTCCTGCGATGTGGCCGCGGCCATGATGGAACCGCCGGGCGGTACGGCGCTGGTCGAAGAATCGATTCTCGAAGCGCTCGATTTCCGCCGAGCCATGCGCAAGGTGGACGCCGAATATGGGGAAGATTGGTGGTTCAAGGTCTGGGGGCCGGATCATCTTGCAGAAGAGGGCGTCGGTTCACAGGACGATTGGATGATCTGTGCCGATGATGAGTGGCACGGTTTCGAGCGGATGACTGATCGCTTCAACATGCTCGATCCGATCAAGGCGACGCTGATTACGCCCGGCCTGAATTTGAATGGGGATTTCGACGAAACGGGGATTCCGGCTTCGGTGGTCACCAAGTATCTGGCTGAACACGGCGTCGTGGTCGAAAAAACCGGCCTGTACAGTTTTTTCATCATGTTTACGATCGGCATTACAAAAGGTCGTTGGAACACGCTGCTGACGGCGCTGCAACAATTCAAGGACGAATACACCAAGAACCAGCCGCTGTGGCGAATTCTGCCGGATTTCGTCGCCAAATATCCTCGTTATGAGCGCATTGGTTTGCGTGATCTGTGCCAGCAACTGCACAACCTGTACAAAAAGAACGATGTGGCGCGCCTGACGACCGAGATGTATCTATCGAATATGGAACCGGCCATGCGGCCAGCCGATGCCTGGGCGAAGATGGCGCGCAAGCAGATCGACCGCGTACCGATTGACGAACTCGAAGGCCGCATTACCGCCTCGCTGGTCACGCCTTATCCGCCGGGTATTCCCTTATTGATTCCGGGGGAACGTTTCAACAAGACCATTGTTGATTACCTGAAATTCGCTCGTGAGTTCAACAAGCAGTTGCCGGGGTTCGAAACCGATGTCCACGGTCTGGTCGCCGACGAAGCCGATCACGTCAAATCTTACTTTGTCGATTGCGTCAGGGACGATTGATGCAGTCGATACTCGTGGTCGGTGGCGCGGGCTATATCGGCTCGCACATGGTCAAATTTCTCGCGCGTGCGGGCTACCGTGTCGTTGTGCTCGATAATCTTTCCACCGGTCATGCCGATGCCGTGCGCTACGGCGAATTGATCGTTGGCGATATGGCCGACACGGCACTACTGGACCGGCTGTTTCATTCCCATCGATTCGACGCCGTTATGCACTTTGCCGCTTTCAGCCTGGTCGGCGAATCGGTTGATGATCCCGGCAAGTACTACCGCAACAATGTCGCCAATACGCTCAATCTTCTGGATGCGATGGTGCGGCATCAGATAAGGCATTTTGTTTTTTCGTCCACGGCAGCAACCTTCGGTGAACCCCGATCAGATCGGATCGATGAATCTCATCCGCAAAATCCGATCAATCCTTATGGCCGCAGCAAGTTGATGGTCGAGCATCTGCTGGCTGATTATGATGCCGCCTATGGCCTCAAATCAGTGTGCCTGCGCTACTTCAACGCCGCCGGTGCCGATCCGGAAGGTGAGTTGGGCGAGCGCCACAATCCGGAGACGCATCTCATTCCTCTGGTGTTACAGGCTGCATCTGGCCGCCGGTCGCATATCCATGTGTTCGGTACGGATTACGACACACCCGATGGCAGTTGTCTGCGCGACTATATCCACGTGCAGGATCTTTGTTCTGCGCATCAACAGGCATTGCAATGGCTGCAAGAGCATCAGCAAAGCAAGCAATTCAACCTCGGCAATGGGGATGGCTATTCCGTGCTCGATGTCATTGAAACGGCGCGTAAAGTGACCGGGAAGGAAATCCCTGTTCTTATTGGCGATCGCCGGGTGGGCGACCCCGCTCGTTTGGTTGCCGATGCCACTCTGGCGCAACAGCAGCTTGGCTGGAAACCCGAATACCCCGACCTGGTGGATATGATTGCCCATGCTTGGCACTGGGAACAGTCAAGCTAATCACCTGTTATCTCGACCTATGGTTTGCTGAAACGAGTCATTGGCTTATTAATCCCACCCAAAAATCCTTGAGATGACATCTTTCTGTCACAAGGTAGTATGGCTAGATGTCCGCGAATTCTTCATAAGAAAGAAAGTGCAGGCTGCAAACGTGAAAACAGAACGGGGTGCAGGATGCAGATGTCAAAACACGTTTTTCGTGCCTTGGCTATGGGTATGGTGGCAATGGGCGTAGTCATGGGTGCTGCTTTTCCCGTGTTCGTTTTGGGTTTCGGTGTTCCAAAATCAACTGCCTTCTCACCTACTTTTATTATCGCCACGCTCGTTGCCGGGCTCATCGTCGGTGGGCTGAACTTCGCCCTTGCCAGCCGAATCGTTCGACCACGCTTGCGGCAGTTGAGCTCAAGAATGCAGCAAGTGCGCGCGGCCATGCAGCAGGCGACTTTCTCGGGTGACTGGACGGCCTGTAACCCCGCGGTTTGTCGTTTGCATGAGCAGGACGAGGATGAGCTCGGGGCCGTGGCCCAAAGCTATAATGCTTTGCTCCATGCACTACATGAAGCGCACATGGTCGAGGCACGGATTCGGGACTTTACCCAGACACTCTCAAGCAAGCTGGATTTGCATGAGTTGGGCGATCAGGCGCTGGGGCTGTTGCAAGCTAATGCACGTGCTCAGGGGGGTGCGATTGTGCTCGAGCGTCATGGTGAATGGACAGTGCTGGCATCAAGAGGCCTCTCTCATCCTGAAAAACTCGTAGAGAATAAAGTCTATTTCAACTCGAAGGATGTGGCGGTGCAAACGAGAATTACCTTGCCGCCTGGTGTGACTGTTGATGCCATCCTTTCCCATTTTGTACCCAGTGATGTCTTGCTGACGCCTATTGAAAATCACGGTTTTGTTTTGGGGTGGGTCATTCTGGCTTCGGCCACTCCGTTTGCCGAAGATGTACCCCGATTAATGCCCTTATTGATGCAAGGTCTTGGTTTGGCGCTCAATAACGCACTTCTGCACGATGATCTACAACGTGTTGCTGCTCTTGACCCACTAACAGGGGTTTATAACCGTCGATTCGGCTACAAGCGCTTGGAAGAGGAACTGACGCGTGCTTCCCGTGATCACACTTCCTTGTCCGTGTTACTGCTTGATCTGGATCATTTCAAGCGGGTGAATGACACTTATGGTCATTTGAGTGGCGACAAGGTACTCATTCGCACGGCAAACGTCTGCCGGGAAATCTTGCGTGAGGGTGATGTGCTGATGCGGTATGGGGGAGAGCAACCGTGTCTCAAGTCAAGCCATTTTCGGGTTCCAAGGGGTGTTGTTTTTCAACATGGAATTCATGATGGTCAAAAGCTTTCTCATACAAGCGACGATGACGACTTTAGGCGGTTTGCC
>NZ_JAQTTX010000093.1 GCF_028710545.1 Halothiobacillus sp.
CCTTCCGCGCTGTTTATTTTTTCCAAGCTTCCCTCGTGATTAATTCCTTATGATTCAACTTCAATCCGTCAGTCTGCGGCGCGGCACCCAGTTATTACTTGAAAACGCCAACCTGACGCTCCAGCCCAGTTATCGCTTGGGTTTGGTCGGCCGCAATGGCACGGGTAAGTCGAGCCTGTTGGCGCTGTTGGAAGGCAAGCTCTCGCCCGATGCAGGGAATGTGGATCGGGCCGGTGGTCAGCGGTTGGCGACCGTGGCGCAGGAAATGGATGACCTTGAAGTCAGTGCCGTCGACAGCGTGCTGGCGGGGGACGTCGAATACGATCGAATTTCGAAAGCGATTGCCGCAGCAGAACTGGCCGAGGACGGCATGGCGCTCGCAACCTTGTACCACGATCTGGAGGCGATTGATGGCTTTACGGCCCGATCCCGCGCGGCGCGGTTGTTGGATGGTCTGGGCTTCGCGCCCGAGGCCATCGACCGCCCCGTGCGTTCGTTTTCCGGTGGCTGGCGGATGCGCATCAACCTTGCACGGGCCTTGCTGGCGCCCAGTGACATCTTGCTGCTGGACGAACCCACCAACCACCTGGATCTGGATGCCGTGTTCTGGCTGGAGCAATGGCTGATCAACTATCCGGGGAGTCTGGTGGTGGTCTCGCACGACCGGGATTTTCTGGATCAGGTCTGTACCCACATCGCCCATCTGGAAAACAAATCACTCACGGTCTACACCAGCAATTACAGCGGATTTGAGCAGATGCGCGCGGAACGCCAGGCACAAAATGCCGCGCTTTCGGCGAAAATCGAGCGCGAACGTGCCCATTTGACGGCATTTGTTGACCGTTTCCGCGCACAGGCAACCAAGGCCAAACAGGCGCAGAGTCGCATAAAGGCATTGGCCCGCTTGCCTGTGCTGGCCGCCACCCATGCCGACAGCACTTTTACCTTCAGTTTTCGCCCCGCGCCGAATGCGCCCGACCCGTTGTTGACGATGGAGCACCTCGAACTGGGGTACAACGGCAAGGCATTGCTCAAAAACATCGATCTGACCGTGCGCGCGGGTGATCGCATCGGCCTTTTGGGCGCGAACGGTGCGGGTAAAACCACCTTGATGCGTGTGCTGGGTGGCGCAGAGAAGCCCATGGCGGGCGAGCTCTTTATCTCGGCGGGCGTGCGCGTGGGGTATTACGCCCAGCATCAACTGGAACAACTGGACCCGCGCGATACGCCCATGACGGCGCTCGAGCGCATCGCCGGTCGTGCGTCCACGCAAGAAGTGCGTAATTTCCTCGGTGGGTTCGGCTTTATCGGCGACCGTGCGTTTGAAAACATCGAGCCGTTTTCCGGCGGTGAGAAGGCGCGTCTGGGCCTGGCCCTGCTCGTCTGGCAGGCACCGAATCTGCTTTTGCTCGATGAGCCGACCAACCACCTCGATCTGGAAATGCGCGAGGCATTGGCTACGGCGCTGCAAACATTTGAAGGCGCGTTGGTGGTGGTATCGCATGACCGCAGCCTCATCGAAATGGTCTGCGACAACTTCTGGCGCGTGCATGACGGGAAGGTCGGCGTGTTTGATGGCGACCTCGACGATTACCGCCGCGTATTGACCGAAGAACGTCGCGCGGCGAACGCCCCTGCAAAGCCGGTGGAGCCGACGAAACCCAAGAGCGAATCGACCTGGCGCCCCGCTGCCGAAAAACCGACGGGCAAAGCGGACAAACGCACCGCCAAGCGCATTGCCGAAATCGAACATCGCCTGAGTGCGTTGGTGCTAGCGTTACAGGAGCTTGATACGCAACTGGCTGATCCCGCTTTGTATACGAGCACGGATGCGACCCGTGCAAACGAGCTGACAAGCCAGCGCCAGGCCCTGGCAGAAGAGCACGAAGCCTTGGAGATGGAGTGGCTGTCGATCAATGATTGATGGGCATTTGCATCAGGGCACTTCGAAAAACCATCACGGGCTGACGCCAGCTTCGCGTTCAGTAGGTTTTTCGAGGTGCCCATCAATTTGTCACGATATGCGGGCAGTGATGATGCTACGATCAGGGCACAATCGCCCAGATGAGATCCGAATGCGTTATGGATGTATTACTGATTCGCCACGCGCCCGCTGAAGATCGGGAGCAATTTGCCCAAACCGGCCAAGCCGATGAACTGCGCCCTTTGACACCGCGCGGCATCGAGCGGATGCAACTGGCGGCGCGGGGCCTGATGACATTGGCGCTGCCGATCGAGCGCCTGATTACCAGCCCGTTGGTTCGGGCGCAGCAAACGGCGCAAATCTTGGCGCCAGCCCTTGAGATTCGTCAATTTGATACCGAGGCCATGCTGTCGGCCGAGGTGTCAACCGAAAACCTGATCGATTGGCTGCGCAAACAACCCCGTGTCGATGGCCTCGCGTTGATTGGCCATGAACCCAATCTGAGCCATCTTGCCGAAACACTGCTCTGTGGCGCGGCCACCGGCACCATGCCCTTGAAAAAAGGGGGCGCGGTTCTGTTGCGTTTCTCCGATGCGGTTGGCGCAGGTCAGGGGCAGTTGATCTGGGCCCTGACGCCGGGTATTTTGCGCGCCCTGGCGGAATAGATCGCGCGCGCCCATTCGCCATGATGGATTGGACAGGGCGACGGTATATGGGAATCTCGCCGCGTGTTTGAATGGAATTGACTGAACGGATTTGGACTTCTGAATGACCGACCGGAATCAAAAGTGGTTTATTTCTCTGATCGTCGCCGTGATTGCCGTGGCGATCCTGCTGCTGCACGGCAGTAGTGAATTGCGTTACGACCGCGCGGATATTCTGCATGGTCAGATCTGGCGGGTATTCACCGGCAATTTCGTGCATGCCAACTGGCGTCATCTGGCATCGGACTTGGCCGGCCTGCTGCTCTGGACAGCGCTGGCGAGCCACATGGAAACACGGCGCAGCTATCTGATTATTTTGATCGGCAGCGGGCTGGGTGTAGGCTTGGGGTTGCTGGTACTCGATCCACAGGTCGGCTGGTACGTCGGGCTCTCCGGTATTTTGCACGGGCTGTTCGCGGCCAGCGCCATTCGATTGCTGTCACGCAAGGAATGGCTTGGCGGGTTGGCCTTGACCGCGGCCATTGCATTAAAACTCATGTGGGAACAACGCTTTGGCGATCTGGGTACGGCCAAGTTGCTCGGCGTGCCCGTTCTGGTGGATGCGCATCTGTATGGCGCCGTGACGGGTGTGGTTATCGTGCTGGCCCTGCTGTTATTTCGCCGCTGATCTTGCCAATTAAATCGTTTCGCCAAGCATGATCACTTCTACAATGAGCCTTGGATGCGGCCTTTGTTGATTACAGGAGGGAAGGAATTATGTCTCAGAATGAGTTATCCACACTTTATGCCGGCCAGGGGCAAAGCCTCTGGCTGGATAACCTGTCCCGCGCGCTGCTCGAAGAGGGCCGGCTGGCTGAATTGATCCAGAATTATGGCATTCGTGGCCTGACGTCCAATCCTGCCATTTTCAAAAAGGCGATTGTCGGCAGCCCTTATTACACGGATGACATTGCGGCACTCAAGAAGGCGTACGACGATGTGGAGTCCGTGTACGAACACCTTGTCGTGAAGGATATTCAGCAGGCCTGCGACCAGCTTCGGCCTATTTTCGACGAAAGCCACGGTGGGGATGGCTGGGTCAGTTGGGAGGAATCACCGCGTATCGCGCATAACGCAGCTTCCACGGTGGTTTCCGCCGAGCGGCTGAAAAAACTGGCCGACCGGCCGAATCTGCTGATTAAAGTTCCAGCGACCGATGAGGGTATCGAAGCCTTCGAACTGCTGATCGCGCGCGGCATCAGCGTCAACGTCACGCTCATGTTTTCCCTCGATCAGGTCAAGCGCGTCTTCGCGGCCTACGTGCGCGGCTTGAAGGCGTTGCGTGCCAGTGGCGGAGCCGTGAGTCGGGTGCGGGCGGTAGCCAGCCTGTTCATGAGCCGTGTCGATACGCTGGTCGATCAGCAGCTCACCGAAATCGGCAGCCAAAAGGCGCTGCGACTGCGCGGCAAAGCCGCGCTGGCCTTGGGCGGCATGGCCTATCAGCATTTCCGTGAGGTGTTCGAAGGCGAGGATTTTGCCGAAATGGCCCGGTTGGGCGCGCGCGAGCAATATCTATTGTGGGCGAGCACGGGTACCAAGAATCCGGATTACCCGGATGTACTGTACGTCGAGAACCTGATTGCCCCGAAAACCATCAACACCTTGCCGGAGGCTACCTTGATGGCCTTCGCCGACCACGGACGCATTGCCTCCACGCTCAAGCCACGCCTGGCAGAAGATAAAAAGGTCTGGGCCGCATTGGCCGAAGTCGGTATCGATATGGACGGTGCCGTCGGCCATCAGTTGCTGGACGAAGGTCTGGATCAATTCGCCCAGGCCTTCGAGGAACTGCTTGCCGCCATCGCGCAGAGTTGATCGACCAACCTTTTCCCCTGCCGTATTGGAAGGGGTGTTTGCGCTTTAAATCGCGGAATAGCTCCAGCCCTCGCGAAGGCGCTGGGCAACTTGCTCCACGGCAGAGGACGTTACGCGCACATTCGGCA
>NZ_JAQTTX010000094.1 GCF_028710545.1 Halothiobacillus sp.
TCACTTATAAAGCTTTGAGGTTGACCCTGTCATTACATTAATTTTGTCTTGACAGGTCACCTATGTTTTCTGGATCCCCAGACAACACAAGCACCCACACAAATCATCTTGATTCTTAAAGATTTTTTCTCTCAACCCTTCCGGTTAAGACCACTTGACTACTCGCCTTTCGCTTTCGTCTCGTTTGTTTCTCTCGTTTCGAGGAGGCGCGCATTATACTCAACGCTTTCACCCCGTCAACACTTATTTTTCTAAGTGCCCGGCCCTCTCAGACCGCCCCGCCACGCCGTCGCAGCAGGGAGGCGAACTATACAGGCCTGATATTTTCCGTCAAGCCCCCGATGTGACATTTGTCACATTTATTTTCGCCATGCGGCGCTTGCCCACCTGAATGATGTGCTCGCCCGCCTCCAGAACCGCCCCTTTGTCGTCGACAACTTCTCCACCCAGGCGCACTGCGCCCGCCTTCATGTGACGAAACGCCTCGGAGGTTGATGCCACCATGCCGATCTCTTTCAACGCTTGCGCCACGCCAAGGCCTGCGGGCAAGTCATGTTCGGGCAAATCGTCAGGGATTTCGGATTTTGCGAACCGGGCAATAAATCGTTCTCTCGCCTCGGCACCCGATCCTGCTCCATGGAATCGGTCGACGATCTCCATCGCCAACTCGAACTTGATATCCCGTGGATTGCGCCCGGTTTGCATTTCCTCGCGCAACTGCTTGATCTCAACCAAGGGACGGAATGAGAGCAGATCGAAGTAACGCCACATCAATTCATCGGAAATCTTCATCAGCTTACCGAACTGCTCATCGGGCGCCTCCTCGATTCCGATATAGTTGCCCAGCGATTTGGACATTTTCTGCACACCATCGAGCCCTTCGAGTAACGGCATGGTGATGACTGTCTGCTGCGGCTGGCCATATTGCTTCTGCAACTCGCGCCCCATCAGCAGGTTGAACTTCTGGTCGGTACCCCCTAGCTCGACATCCGCTTTTAGCGCCACCGAGTCGTATCCCTGCACTAAAGGATAGAGGAACTCATGGATGGCTATAGGCTGATGAGCGCCATAGCGCTTGGAAAAGTCATCCCGTTCCAACATGCGCGCCACCGTTTGACGACTCGCCAACTCAATCAGATCCGCCGCCGTCATCGCACCCATCCAGGTCGAATTGAACACGATTTCTGTTTTATCTGGGTCCAGAATCTTGAATATCTGGCGTTGATAGGTTTTCGCGTTTTCCTGCACCTGCGCCCGCGTCAACGTCGGGCGGGTCGCACTTTTACCCGTCGGGTCGCCGATCATCCCGGTGAAGTCGCCAATCAGAAACAGAATCTGATGCCCCATCTGCTGGAATTGGCGCAACTTGTTAATCAACACTGTGTGCCCGAGGTGCAAATCTGGGGCTGTCGGGTCAAAACCAGCCTTGATGCGGAGCACACGGCCGGACTTCAGTCGCTCGACCAAGTCCTGCTCCAACAAAATCTCTTCAGTGCCACGGCGTATCTCTTCCAACGCAGTCGTCAGTCGGTTGTCCACAATTCATCTCTCATTACATTGAAACCTTAAAGCAAGCCTTGTATGGTAACCGTTTACATCAAGAATATTGAATGGAATGCTGACCAATGGATACACGCACCCTGTTTGCATCTTCGCGGAAAAAGTCTCGCGTTGCCCCCTGGATTCGAGTCAGCGCCCTGATTTTGGGTGTCGGTTCGTTGGGCATTGTCATCGCCAAAATCTCGATCCCGACCGATCCCGCCCTGGATCAGAGCATTGATCTGAGCATCGCCGAGGCGATTGCGCCGACAGAGCCGGAACTCGACCTCGTACCACAATCGACTGACAACGCGCCTTCCACACAAACCCCAGCTTCCACTGCCTCGCTACTCAATGAAGATCCGCTATCCGACCCGGCACTCACACTGACCCAGCCTCAAACGCCGCCAGCGGAACCCACACAATCAGCACCGGTGGCCACCACCGTCCAGGTAAAATCCGGTGACAGTCTGTCGACGATCTTCTCTCGTTTGGGCCTGAACTATCAAACTGTTTTGGACGTCATCGCAGTTGGAGACCAGGCCGCGCCACTCAAGAATCTGCGCCCCGGCGACCAACTCGATGTTGAGATGGCACCGGACAATCAGCTGCTCGCCATCAACTATCAACTGGCACCTAACAAGACCCTGAGCATCCGCCGGGACACAAACGACCAGTTCACGGCAGACAAGATTGTCCTTCCAATGGAAACACGACTGGCCACCGCAGAAGGCGTTATTGACAGTTCCCTGTACCAATCCGCGATCGAATCGGGCTTATCGGCAAACATGGTCATGGATCTGGCTGACATTTTCGGCTGGAAGATCAACTTCCTGACAGACGTACAAAATGGCGACCACTTCCGGATCGTATATGAGGAGAAGTATGTCAACGGCAAGCGCGTTGACACCGGGGCGGTCGTCGCGGCGGAATTCGTCAACAATGGCAAAACCTATCAGGCCGTGCGCTATACCGCGCCAAATGGGAAAACCGGCTATTACGAACCCAACGGCGCCAGCTTGGCGCGTGGTTTTCTGCGTTACCCGGTCGCCTTTTCAAGAATCAGTTCGAAATTCAACATGCACCGGATGCACCCCATTTACCACAAGGTCAAGGCACATAAGGGTGTGGACTTTGCTGCCCCCACAGGCACACCTATTCAGGCGGCTGGCAGCGGAAAAATCGAGTTCATTGGCTGGCAGCACGGTTACGGCAAGGTCATCAAAATCAAACACGATGGCGGCTTTGAAACGGTTTACGGACACATGTCCCGTTTCAATAACCAGATAAAGCGCGGCAGCCGTGTCGACATGGGTGAGACGATCGGCTACGTCGGGATGACCGGAGATGCAACCGGCCCGCATCTGCATTATGAGTTTCATGTGAACGGCAAATACACCGACCCGCTGGTAGCCAAACTCCCGGAAGCCAACCCCATTCCCTCAAAATACCGCCAGGATTTCCTCGCCCAGACACAGTCCGCCTTGGATTTGATGGCCAAGGATGAGCGTCAGGCGGCACGAACCGCAGCGAATACCGTCACTGCCACGGCGGACTAGTTCCGATGTCACCCTTCTCTGACTTGGCCGCGCGCGCAGAAAAAGGGGTCTTCATTGGTGTGATGTCGGGTACCAGCATGGATGGTATCGACGCCTGTGCCGTGGACTTTTCCAGCCAACAGGCACGTGTCATCGCCCACCAAACACTTGATTTGGGCGGTTTGGCGAATGACATGCGCGCACTGGCGCTTGGTAAAACACCCGAACACATCGACGCCATCGACTTCCTCGGGCAATTGGACGCGCAGATGGCCGAACGCGTCGGCGAATGCGTTCTGGCTCTGCTATCTGAGCACCGCATCCAAGCCAGTGATATCGTTGCGATAGGCAGTCACGGGCAAACTGTCCGCCACCGGCCGGCATCGACACACTCTTTTACGCTGCAGATTGGCGACCCGAATGTAATTGCCGAGCGGACAGGCATTAATGTCATCGCGGACTTCCGGCGCCGGGATATGGCAGCAGGAGGTCAAGGCGCGCCGCTGGTTCCTCCGGCGCACCGGGCACTTTTTGGCGCAAAGGAAGGTCAAGACAGCGCACTCATCACGGTCAATCTGGGGGGCATTGGCAATATCGCCGTGATGACCCCGGATACGCCGTTATTCGGCTTCGATACCGGTCCGGCCAACACGCTGATGGACGCGTGGATCAAACTGCAACGCGGACTTGATTACGACGAAAACGGTCAGTGGGCAGCAAGTGGCAAGCCGAACGAAGACCTGCTGCAACATTTGCTAAAAGAACCGTTTTTTCGGCAGGCAACCCCCAAATCAACAGGTATCGAGTTGTTCAATCTTGACTGGCTTCGCTCGCGAGCTGGACATTGGCTGGATACACTGCCCGCCGAAGATGTTCAGGCCACACTGGCCGCATTGAGTGCGCAGACCATCGCCGAATCCCTGCGGCCTTGGCTCATGGCTTCTGGTGATCCCCTAGTCGTGTTGGCAGGGGGCGGCGCCAGAAACAGATTCCTCACCGGCCTGATTCAAGAGTCAGTACAAAACATCCGCGCTGGAACGCGCGTCGAAACCAGCGACCTCTTCGGCATTGATCCGCAATGCGTCGAGTGTGCCGCCTTCGCCTGGCTGGCACGGCAATTTTTATTGGGGGAAGCGGGGAACGCACCGTCGGTGACGGGCGCGGAAGGTTTGCGCATTCTGGGCGGATTTTTCCCCGCCTGAGACAAACCCGCCCTTGATTTATCGAGTGGACATGGGCTTGTAACTGCGTGGATCGTAGCCGGTATACACCTGCGTCGGCCTGAAAATCCGGTTATTGGCGATCTGCTCTTTCCAGTGCGCCAGCCAACCGGCAGTCCGGGAAATGGCGAAAATGGGCGTGAACTGATCACGCGGGA
>NZ_JAQTTX010000048.1 GCF_028710545.1 Halothiobacillus sp.
CGGCACGACGCTCCTTGCTCTCCCACGGGCTTGGAGTCCCAAGGGGTAGACGAGCTGCCTTGCCGGGCCAGACAAAATCGACTAACAATTTACCCGCCTTGTCCGGCAAAATGAAACATACAAGGGGCGGGGTGAGGGGGGCAGATTGACCTTGATTCGTTATGCGCTCTACCTAAAAGCGTGGGGATAAACAATATACTGATAGACTGATTCCATTAACTATTTGCTCACAATAGGTAGCGCATTATGGAACCCCTCGAATCGATCAAACGCATTTTGGAAAAACAGCCGCAAGTCGATTTTGCCGTGCTGGTGGGTAGCCGCGTAACGGGCAATATTCACGCGCACAGCGACTGGGATATTGCCATTCACTGGCGCCCGATGATGAGCTGGCTGGAGCGGGTGGGCGAAACTGAAACCCTGCGGCGGGCGATAGCCGCAGCGATACATGAGCCCGAAAGCAGGGTCGACCTCATCGATCTTGCCGACAGCAACCTTGCCATGCGTGCCTTGGTTGCTGAAGAGGGGCGTCCACTCAAAGGTGAAAACACGGATGACTGGGCGCGGTATCTGCGGCGCACCTGGAGAGAGCTCGAAGAAGCGGCATTCGAGAAAATGACAGAGAATCGGCACCATGCGGCTTGATCTCTATCAGGCGGAAACCGAGCGCATCGCCAGTGAACAAACCGCGATACTCGACGAAGCGCGTGTCATCCTCCTATCGGCGCGCAACCTCAGCGCACTGGAAAACAACGGCGTGCTCCACGCCCTGCAAATGCTGATTGAAAATGCCATCGGCAAAGCCAAGCAATGGCTGAAAGCCCAAGGCCAACCCGTACCCATATCCGCCTACGATGCCTTTGCCGCGCTCGTAACGATCCATTTGCTCGATGCCGCGGATTTGCCGCACTGGAATGCGCTCATCGGCATCCGTAACCGCATCGTGCACGACTACATGAATATCCGCATAGAACGGATTCATCAACTGATTCTTGATGAAGATTACCAATTCATCACCCGTTTTCTCATGCGACAGCATTAGCCCGATGGGCATCTCCCCTCGTGGGAGAGGGTCGCGGTGAGGGGGGAAGCTGCAACAGGCCGGTGCCAATTTCGCCGTCCCCATCCCAACCTTCCCCCATCAAGGGGGAAGGGGCAACACTCCCTCTCCCCTTGTGGGAGAGGGCGGGGTGAGGGGGGAAGCTGCAACAGGCCGGTGCCAATTTCGCCACCCCCATCCCATCCTTCCCCCATGAAGGGGAAAGGGGCAACACTCCCTCTCCCCTTGTGGGAGAGTGCGGGCTTCGCCAGCTTCGCGTTGGGGGTGAGGGGCATGAGACTCCCTCTCCCCTTGTGGGAGAGGGCCGGGGTGAGGGGGATCGCGCTTTGATCCGGTATTTGCTCCCATGCGAAAGCTCAGAAATACGAACAATGTGCGGGTCACTTGCACCGCCCCAAGCTTCAGCCTACAGTTCACGAATATAGGATTTTATGAGAAACAGCATGCCACAAACTCTAATTAAAACGGTGGGCAGCAACGGCCAAATCTCATTAGGCAAAAGCTATGCGGGCAAACAGGTACTTATTGAAGAGCGAGAACCCGGCGTGTTACTGATTCGCACCGCCAAAGTCATACCCGACAATGAAGCCTGGCTACACCAACCCGCCGTTGCTGCACCACTGTACGCGGCCA
Organism: Halothiobacillus sp.; assembly: GCF_028710545.1. Classification (GTDB taxonomy): domain Bacteria; phylum Pseudomonadota; class Gammaproteobacteria; order Halothiobacillales; family Halothiobacillaceae; genus Halothiobacillus. Next base: position 1,694 of record NZ_JAQTTX010000048.1, read on the forward strand.
TGGCTTGGGCGGTCGAACACCCGGCGCAAGAATCCGACCTCGACGCGCTGGCCAATGACTTTAATGTCCAAGAACATGGTTAATACCCATGCCTCGGTGAAGCTCGAGCTAAATAACCCCCACTTCCAGCAAATCCTGTTCGCTCTGGAAAAGCGGGCACAAGCCGAATGTCTTGGCACACTGAAATAGGACTCACGCAAAAGTGTTCCGGCAAGGCAAAGCACCGAAGACAGTACAACCTGGTACGGCGAGGTGCTTTAACGCAGCGGGGGCGCTTTTGCGTAAGTGCTATGAAAAAAATCAGCGGCATGACATGGCGGATGGTGTATCAGGACAAAGGCTTGCGCTGGGAAAAGATCAGCAGCATCTCAGCCCTCGCAGGCATAGATCAGGTGTATTCGATCCGCACCACGCGGTCGGCAAGGGCACTGGTGTTCCGCGAAGGCGAATTCATGCGCTTTTTACTGGTTTCGGAGGATCATGATGCGGTTTATGGAGAGAAATAGGGGCTAGCACGCTTGCAACAACGCTTGGGCGATCAACGCATCGACGACGCACTAGGCAAAGATAATCGCGTGCTCTACGTCCTCAAACACATATTGAATAACGATGAAGCGGATATTCAGTTGTAGGAAATCCTATGGGGGCGCAAGGTTTAACCACAGGGCAATTTGGAGAATAATTTGAATGAATCAAGTCACTGCCAAGTCGGCGAGAATTCACCCAACGGCTGATGTTCAATCCGATCAAATTGGTGAAGGCACTTCCATTTGGCAATATGTTGTAATCTTGCCAGAGGCTCTTATCGGCCGAGACTGCAATATTTGTGCTCAGGTATTCATTGAGAATGATGTCGTGGTTGGTGATCGAGTCACCATAAAGAACGGGGTTCAACTGTGGGATGGTTTGCGGGTTGAAGATGATGTATTCATCGGCCCCAATGTCACATTTACCAATGATAAGTTCCCACGCTCTAAGGTGTGGCCAGACAGTTTCCCGCCTACAATTCTCGAAAAAGGCTGTTCTGTCGGGGGGGGGGCAGTCATTCTGCCCGGCATTACTATCGGCGCGAAGGCAATGGTTGGCGCCGGTTCGGTTGTCACAAAATCCGTTCCTGCCAATGTCATTGTTCGAGGCAATCCTGCTCGAATTGTCGGCTCCGAAAATCACTCGCATGAATGCGGCGATGCCCCCTCCCGCGATTCGAAAAGCACAACAAATCCATGGTCGGACTCTCGTGCTCCGTAACGCAGACGCTACGGATGCGGCATTCATTCTAGGTTTGCGAACGTATTTGCAGAAAGCACAGTACCTCTCTTATACCCCATTTGATTTAGAGAGGCAGCGTGCTTGGCTTGAAAGTTATGCGACTAAAAAAGACCAAGCACATTTTGATGTGCGAAAAGAAAATGAGCATGTTTGGCGTTTTCATGAACGCTTCGGATCGATGCGCATTCTTGAGACCGATCGAGACTACTTTTACCAAATCGATTCAGTCGCGATAGCCAAATCACGAATGAAATACCGAAAATTTCTACCCAACCCCATTCAAGTTAAGGAACAATGATGAATCTTGAGCTTTGTAAAATAATTGATCTCCCAAAAATCCATGACCCACGCGGAAATTTGACTTTTATTGAAAGTCATCGTCATATTCCTTTTGATATCCAACGGGTTTATTACCTTTACGATGTGCCGGGTGGCGCAGAGCGTGGCGGTCATGCACACAAGGGGCTCCATCAACTCATCATCGCCATGTCTGGTAGCTTTGATGTCATTCTGGATGATGGTAGGAAAAAACAACGCATCCACCTGAACCGCTCCTATAACGGTTTATACATTTGCCCGATGATCTGGCGAGAACTGGACAATTTTTCATCAGGGTCGGTATGCATGGTGCTGGCCTCCAATCACTACGATGAGGCAGACTACTACCGCGATTATTCAGACTACCTCGCTGCCCAAGGTGTGCAATGAACTCTGTTCCTTTTCTGAATCTTCGTGTCCCGTATTTGGAGCTTAAAAATGAGATTGATGCCGCCGTTGCCCGTGTTCTCGATAGCGGTTGGTACATTCTCGGTTCCGAAGTTGAAGCTTTTGAGGCTGAATATGCGGCCTACTGCGAAACAGACCACGCCATAGGCGTGGCTAACGGGCTGGATGCACTTCATTTGGCACTCCTCGCGATGGATGTGGGCGCGGGCGATGAGGTTATCGTGCCGTCCAATACTTATATTGCGACTTGGTTGGCCGTGAGCCACTGTGGTGCTACGCCAGTACCCGTAGAACCTGACGAGACGACATATAACATTGATCCTGCTCGCATCGAAGCAGCCATCACCGATCGCACAAAAGTGATTCTGCCTGTTCATCTTTATGGGCAACCCGCTGATCTAACCCCCATTCTTGAAATTGCCAGACGGCACGGATTGAAAGTACTTGAAGATGCCGCACAAGCGCATGGCGCTCGCTACAAAGGAAAACGCATAGGCGGGCATGGCGATGCCGTAGCTTGGAGCTTCTATCCGGGTAAGAACTTGGGGGCGATGGGTGATGGCGGGGCAGTAACTACAAATGATCCTGAAATCGCAGACCGTATCCGCGTGCTACGCAACTATGGCTCTCGGGTTAAGTATGTCAACGAAGTTATTGGCTATAACAGCAGGCTAGATCCCATTCAGGCAGCGGTTCTGCGCATCAAATTGAAATACCTCGACTCATGGAATTTGCGTCGAAAAACTATAGCGGATCACTATCTGGAAGAATTAGGAAAGTTAAGATGCACGCTTCCTTCAGCACCTAACCGGATCAAGCCAGTTTGGCATTTATTTGTTATCCGTCACGCGAACAGAGATAAACTTCAAAAAAAATTAACGGAACTAGGCATAAATACACTGATTCACTATCCAATCCCTCCTCACAAACAGGCAGCTTATAGCGCGATGAAATTCAGGCAAACTGATTTCCCGGTAGCCTCTCGCTTGGCGAATGAGTTATTGAGTCTGCCGATTGGCCCACATCTCTCATTATCAGAATTAGAAAAAACAACACAGTGTGTGAAGTTGGCATTAGAGGCCAGATGAAAGAAACATCTTCGTATCGTCAAATCTTGCGCGCATCCTACATAAGTGGTGTCGCCTCCGTAATAAATATCATTCTCGGAATAATACGGATGAAGGCTGCTGCCGTCTTATTGGGACCTGCTGGAGTCGGATTGATCGGCATACTTCAGCAAATTATGGTAACAGCAACTGCATTAGCAGGTGTTGGCCTAACCAGTTCAGGCACACGTCAAATAGCGGCAGCTTCGCAAGATAATGATGAAAGACTTGCAGCCACACAACATGCTTTAATCTGGGGGGCTTTAATACTTGCGCTAGTGGGTGGGCTTATAGTTTGGATATTTCGCGCCCCGATTGCCGCATTCACACTAAACGACCAATCATTGAGCTATCTCGTGGGATGGATGGCGCTTGGGGTTACATTATCAATCGCGGCGGGATCACAAATTGCACTTCTCAATGGGTTGAGGAAAATTGAACATATTGCGCGAGTTAATATTTATGCGGCTGTATTATCAACAGTCGTCGGGATACCGGCAATTTTTGCTTTCGGCGAAAACGGCATTATTATTCTTATAATATCAGTTCCATTTTCAAATCTAATAATTAGCTATATTTATGCATCCGGCCTGCAAAAATTTAGAGCCAACTCAAAAGACTTGTCCGAAATTTATTCAGAATGGAAAAATCTAATTCGACTTGGCGGCGCCTTTATGATCGCTGGCGCAGCCTTTTTAATCGGCCAATTATTAATACGGAGCATGGTTCAGAAAGAGCTAGGGCCAGTAGCACTAGGAGAGTTCACTGCCTCATGGATGATATCCATGACATATATTGGTTTTGTGTTGGGTGCAATGGCTACTGATTACTATCCACGCCTAACAGGCATCATCAAAGATCACCCGGCCGTCAATAGGTTAGTTAATGAACAAACAGAGATTGCCTTATTGTTTTCAGGGCCGATATTAATCGCCATGATGACACTTGCTCCTTGGGTGATAGAAATTCTTTACACCAAGGATTTCAAACCTGCGGCAGAAATTTTACGTTGGCAGATACTAGGAGATATTTTGAAATTAGCGAGCTGGCCTCTTGGGTTCATCATTTTAGCTGCAGCCAATAGTAAAACCTTTATGTTAACCGAATCACTCGGCGCATTCATTATGCTTGGCTCTACATGGGTTGCAATCCCCTATTTTGGGGTGACAGCCACAGGTATCTCCTTTCTTTTTATGTACATTTTTTATTTACCTGTTGTTTATTGGCTTGCTAAAAAAAGAACAGGATTTCGATGGAGTATTGCCGTAGTGCGGCTTATCATCATAATAACATTGGCCTGTGTAGCAGTGGCCGTTATCGATCATTATGATCAGGTCTACGGGGTTGTATTGGGGCTATCATTAACTGCAGTGGGTTTAATATATAGTATTTCGAAACTCAAAGGGCACCTCAGGTCGACTTGCTAAATCAATCTACTCAATGGGTGTATTTAAAATTCAATGGAGGTGAAAAGTGCTTGTTACATATGCGCTATTTACATATAACCAAGAGAAATTTATTCGAGATGCGGTTAGGTCTGCTCTGGATCAAACCTACACCCCGTTACAGATAATTATATCTGACGATTCTTCCACTGATGGAACATTTGATCTTATAAAAGAAGAGACGGCCAACTACTCCGGGCCTCATGAGTTAATTCTGAATAGAAACCCCATAAACATTGGTCTAATTGGGCATATAAATAAGATTTTCGATATTTCCGAAGGGGAATTCATCATTGCTGCTGCTGGTGATGATATTTCACTGCCATCAAGAACCAGTGAAATAGTTGCGGAATTCAAAGATACAAGGGCTTTAGTGATTCACCACTTGGCAATAGCAATGGACAATGAAAGCCAAGTAAAAGATACCGTGCTGCCACCAAAAGAGTTATTAAATAAATCCATAGCAAGAGCAGCATGGTCGCAGTCAATCTATTTGGGTGCTACTGGTGCTTGGAATAAAGAAATATATAGACTGTTTGGATCGATCAAAAATAATGACGCGTATGAGGATCAAGTCCTTGGGTTTAGAGCAATGCTGCATGATCGGTTGCACTTTATCAATAAGCCTTTGCTTTACTACAGAACTGGATCAGGCATAAGTAATACCAAAAAATTAAGCAAGGCCAACTTAAAAAACTGCATTGGACTTCAAATTCAAAAAATTGAAGATTTAAATTCTTTAAAAAATCCACGTAGAATAATCTTTTCGATTGCCTATTTGAAGTTGATTCTGTGCCGAATTACCAAGATACTCCTTGGTAGATGAGTTTTTTAAGGTTTATCCTGAACGGTGGTCTTTTCCCAAATAAAACCTGACCATTAATGAGCCTGGTCTGCGCCATTGAAGCGGTGGTTTGCCTGTTATGAAACTTTTGGCAAACCATGCCGAAGTAACATTTGTAACTTGCGAGGCACCCAACTAAAACCCTTGGTGTAGTCCGCAGTGCTTAGCTTGCGCATTTGCTGAATTTTCTGGCGCTCCTTGCGTAATCGGCCTGCATTTCTGAAAAGGCTGGTAAACACATTCGCGTAAATGTCTTTCCACAATCGCTTATCTCCTTTGATGAGGGCGAGGGTAATGCCTTCAAATGCCAGCAGCGCAAGATGAATCGGCAGGGTGATCCAAAGTTGCAAGGGCGGACTGCACAGAATCATCACATAGGTTTTGTTCCGCTCGGAGAGCCGACGACGGCGATAGGTGGTGGTAAGGCGGTTGGCGTTGACGCGGTTGCCACCAAAGCTTGCGCCTTGACGATGGCGATAGAAGCTCGCTTCGGTTACTTGTACCGGGTAGCCCGAGAGGCGGGCATGGCAACAGAGCTGCATGTCTTCGGCGATGGATTCAAACCACTCGGGGAATCCGCCTAAGTTTTTCCACAGGGTGCGTGGAATCCACAGGCAGGCACCGATGACCATGGCGACATCGCGCCGTGCGGGGTCAAGATTCGGAATGGGGTTGTAGAACGGGTCGAGCAGGTCGCCCCGGTCAACGAGTTCTCCGCTTTGCCAGTCGTGTTGAGGCAGCGTGAGAATGCCTTGCGGTGTTTGGGCTCGCGCGGCTTCAAGCAGGGTTTGCAGCGCATCGGGGGCAAGCGCTGCGTCGTTGTTCAGTAAGAGCAAGTATTCACCTTTGGCCTGCGCAGCCATGCGGTTGTTGCTGATGCAGAAACCCACATTTTCGCTACTTTCAATAATGTGCAGATAGGGAAAACGCTCTTGCGGGTAGCGTTCGCGCAGCAGGTTGATTGAGTTATCGGTGGAGGCATCGTCGTGAACGAGGATTTCCAGCTCGATTTGCCCCTGCTGGGCCAGTACGGAGTCGATACAATCAACAAGTACGGCTTCGCCGTTGTAATTGGCGATGCAGATTGAGATGGTTGGCTGGCTCATGCCAGTCCCTGCCACCAGCGCCAAGTGCGGGCAATGCCTTCTTCAAGCGAGACTTCGGCTGTCCAGCCGTAGGCACGCTGTGCGGCATGGACATCCAGTTCGATGCGCGCCACATCCACGGTACGGCTGGCATCTCGCACAATGGATAAGGGGTGTTCCGTGATGCGGCAAATGGTGTCAATCAAATCATTCAGACTAACACCATGACCATAAGCCGCGTTGAGTATCTGTGTTCCTCTTGATATTGGCTTGTCGATAATGTGCAAACAAAGTCGAATAAAATCATCAATGTAGAGATAATCTCGCACTGCGCTGCCATCGCCCCATAGTGTGAGCGGTGTTTTGTTCTGAATGCGGTCAAAAGTTGTGGGAATAATACCGAAACCATTGCGTAGCCCCTGCCCAGGGCCGTACAGATTGGATGGCCTGAAAATGGTGGCAGCAAGATTAAACTGCATTGCCGCTGCATGGATGAAGTGCTCGGATGCGGCCTTGCCTGCGCCGTAATACGAGCGGGGGCGCAATACATCGTTTTCATTTGCGGGGTGGTCATGGGTATCACCATACAGCGTACCGCCCGATGAAAGATAAATCAGGCGGCAGTGTGGCGCGTGTTGTAGCGCAGTGGTTAACGCCAAGGTTAATCGCAGGTTTCCGTCAAGCTCGGCAAGCGGGCGACCGGCTGTTTGTCCGGGAGTTGAAACGGATGCAGCATGAATAATGGTGTGCGATCGGGCAAGAATGCCATTGAAATCTTCAGGTGTGGAGAACTCGCTCACTCTAACTTCGACCCCGGATGGAAAGGGTCTTCTCGAATTGCTACGAACCAGTGCGATGATGGGTTGACCGCGTTCAGCTAAACGCTCCATAAGGTGCCTGCCAACAAAGCCATTCGCCCCAAGAATAGCAACCGCCTCAGTCATGAGATGCCCTATGGATCAGCTGTTGGTAGAGGTTGGTATAGCGTGCCGCACAGTCATCCCAGGTGCCGATTTCACGACCGACCCAAGCCCGTGCGGCATCACCCGCACGGTGATTTTCGGCCATGTTTTCAAAGTGCTGCAAACCCTGCCCGACATCCTCTGCGCTGTCGCACAGCCAACCCGTTTCGCCATGAAAAACAATGTTTTCATGCGCGGGCAAGCGGGAGGCGATAATCGGCAACCCGGCGGCCATGGCTTCCAGCATGACTTGCGGGCGGCCTTCGGCATGGCAACTGAGCGTAATCAGCCCTTGCGCACCGGGGAACCAGCCCCGGCAAAGTTGTTCCGGGCTGGCGGGGCCGTGGTAATGCACCCAGTCGGGTAAGTCGATGGTTTCCTGCATCGGCCCAAACAGGTGCAATTCACGAGTCTGTCCGTTGAAAAACTGTTCTCCCCATTCGAGTAATGAGCCAAGTTTGGCGCGGGTCAAGCGTGTGACAGCCAGCCACCGCGTGGGCATGGCGAGCGGTGTTTCGGCGCGGGGAATGGCATACCACATGGGATCAATCCCAAAGGGTACAAAACGCACTTTGGCGACCTTGCCAAAGGCGGCTTCCAATGGCTTAACCATCCAGCCAGCATTGGGGCAGATTACGGTGGGATGACGGTCGAAAACATGCCGCAACATCGACTTCATCATGGGCTTATTCAATAACTGCATATCTGTACCCAGCACACTAACCAATAGCGGTTTGCCATCATTGGGCAGAGGCAGGGCATTTTGCAACCAGTTGACGTGATAAAGATCAGCGTCGCTGCGACGATAAACGGCGCGTAGCCCCATCAACAAGCGCAATGGCGCGACGAGGGCGCGCACACCGCCGGAACGCAATAAGTGGGCGATACCGCCACTTTGCATGAGTTGCGCAAGAAAAGTTGTTTCATGTGCGCTGGCAACTTGAATCACATCAGGATGGACCTCACCCGGTGGGGCCCACAGACTCACGCGCAAGTCTTTGCGACGCGCCAAGGCATCGGTCAAATGGCGGATGAACAGCCCACGCCAATCATTCAGGTCGGCGGGATAAGATGTACTGACCATGAGTACGCGAAGAGGGGCGTTAGTTCTCAGAAAACACTTTCCTTGTGATGAGAGTCGTTTGTGCCCGAATGGCGCTTGGCGCAACCCGAGGAATGGCAACACTGGTTCAGGAGTGTTTCCGTGCTGTCTCCCAAGCTATGCGGTGATTTTTTCACCACGGGTTTAATCGTCATAATGGCAACAAATCTGGGCAATGAATGGGTGCTCCTCGGATATTTAATATACCAGTCCATGCCGATGCATTTTACACCGGCAAAGCGAATGGCGCGGTAAGGCTACAACCCGCCGGCCCGATGACATGCAATTGATATATTCCTGCGCCAGCGCGGCGGCGATATGCCAAACCAAGCGTTCCATGCCGCCAACGAGCGGCGGCAGGTTGCGGGTAATCAGCAGGGCGGTTTTTTTGGGGTGATGTTCCATATCGTTTTGAGTGCCTTCTTGTGCAGTTGATTCGCTCGGCAATTTTCAGCACGTAGCCCGGATTCCGCTGCACTGTGTCCGAGCTGCTTGCTATTGGCCAGAAATTAGGCGACCAAGGGCCGAATGATAAGCGGCCATATCTTCGCGTTTGTCGATGGCCAGGACGAGCACAATCAGTACATCATCTTCGACGCTGTACACAAGGCGATAGCCATGTTTGCGCAGTTTGATTTTATAGCACCCGCGTAGGTCACCATGCAGCTCCGCACCCGGTGTATGGGGCTCGTTGAGGCGTTTTTTGAGTAATTTTCGCAATAGTTCTTTGATGCTGCCGTCGAGTGCGTTCCATTCGTCAAGGGCTTCCGGTAGGAATTTTAGCCGGTAGCGTGTCGCACTTGGGCTTGCATCAGATTTGGTCAATATCCACCTCAATAGCGCTGTCTTTGCGCATTAAACGCTGACGTGCCAATTCGAGTAGGTTTTTGTCGGATAGCTCTTCGGCTATGGCTTCAAACAGTTTGGGGCTCACCATGTAGAACGCGGGCCGGTTGTGGTTGAGCACGGCGACCGGCTTTTCGCCTGCCGTTCGCAAGACCTGCGCCGGGTTCTTTTTGAATTCGGTCATACTAATGGAGTAGTCGGCGTAGATGGAGTCCATAATTGTTTACCTTGCAGATTTGGGTACGAATATAGCTCTGTTTTAAGCGCGATTCAAACACGTCTTTGAATGATAATCTGGGGCAGGTTTTGAGGGGGTGCTATTCATCGGATTGCGTTGAAGGCGAATCTGACCGTGTTGCCCCTGGGAGCCTGTCGGTTAACCATTTGCGCTCAGGCTCAATACGCATAGTGGTAGCGAAGTTGAGCGATGAATAGCTGCTCGTCCGAGATTTTATACACCAGCCGGTGTTCATCATTAATTCGTCGAGACCAGTAACCTGTGAGGCTGTATTTTAAGGGCTCTGGCTTGCCAATGCCGTCAAAAGGGTCGCGCTGAATTTCTTTGATTAAGGTGTTGATGCGTTTCAGTATGGTTTTGTCGGTTTGCTGCCAATAGAGGTATTCATCCCACGACTTGCTGGAAAAAATGAGCTTCATTCAATCAATTCGCGCTCGCTTCCTTTCCCGGCTTCGAGCTCGGCAATTGATTCGAGCAAGCGCCGCGCATTGGCTGGCGCGCGAAGCAAATACGCCGTTTCTTCCATGGCTTGATAATCTTCCAGAGAGATCATGACGACGGGTGCTTCCTGCTTGCGCGTGATGATTATCGGATGGTGATCGTTGCACACTTTTTCCATTGTTTTAGCAAAGTTGGCGCGTGCTGCTGTGTAACTGATCGCGTTCATGGGGAGCACCTAAAGCATATTCTGTACATTAAACCGTACATAAAGTGTAACGGTTGATGAGATGAACCGTCAATGCGTTCGCTTAATTCGCAAGAGAAGCGCTGATTTATTCAGTGCTTCCCGCTTGGGACAGGATACCCCAACACGAACAAAGACATAAGTCTTTGATTCGTATGAGCCATCGCGGGCGGGTACCGCGATGAGCGAGCGGAGTTATTCCAAAGGTGGAATAAATCAGCATTTACCAAGGTTTCCGCGCAGGCGTATGGGGACAGGCATTGCTGCACCGATACCACCTCTCACCTGCCAATCGGCTGGATTATCGGGTGCCTATGGCGTGCGGAGGGCATTACGCAGGCCGAGATATTCTACAAAAGGGTTGAAATCTCGATCAGAGAACAGCAGGGGCATGTTTTGCTCGATGCAGAATGTGGCAATGATGACATCGGCAGTCTTTCGAATCGTAATGCCGTTTTTACGTAGGGTGCGAAAATTATCCGCGCTTTTTAGTGCCATTTTCGTGCCGAGCAATTCAAATATCGTAAGCTCGTTCAGTAAACGCCTGGCTGCTTTGTAGTCCTTGTCATGCCTGAATCCTTGGAGTACTTCTGTAAGAATTAAATCCCCAATGGCAACGGGGCTCTCACCCAGTATTCCGTCCAGGCATTCTGCTTCTGGCGATTCGTGACCGTTGAAGTAGTCAATCCAAACGCTGGAATCGACTAAAATCATGAATCGCTTCGCATCTCGTCAAGATCGCCGGACCATGATAGCTTGCCTCTGAAACGCTTGATTTCTCCTTGTTTTTTTAATTTGATCAGGGTTTCTAGACCTAACTGCACGGCTTGTTTCTTGGTGCGCAACCCGGTGATTTTGAGCACCTCGTTCATCAGCTTGTCATCAATTTCGATATTGGTGCGCATGGGGTTTGGTCCCTCGTGTGTATAAAAGTTATTTTATATGCACATCGGCTATGCGGCAAAGCGAATGACACGAGAGACGGTGCTTTGATCGATGGTACCGAGGCCAAGTTCGGCAATTGTCAAATACCCTCGATATCCTGGTACACCTCGCCCACCGTGGCGGTCAGATCAAGGCATTCAATGGTGAACGCGCCCTCGGCATGAACTTCCGGCAGCCAGTCGGCACGGCGGCGGTAGATTTCGATTTGAGGGTAATCCTGCGCGACAAGCACATATTCTTGCAGGCTGGGCAGGGTTTGGTATGCCAGCATTTTCTCGCGGCGGTCGATGCGCTCGGTGGTTTCCGAGAGCACTTCGATAATCAGGCACGGCGTTCGACTGTAATGGGTTTCGCGGTCGTCGGGATCGCAGTTCAATACTAAATCCGGGTAGTAGAAAATATCTTTGCCGCCAATACTGAGCCGCACTTTCATGTCGGCAATAAATAGCTGGCATTTTTTTTCGCGCGCTTTGGGTGTGAGTATAAAAGCCAGGGCATTTGTGATAAGGCCATGCCGTCGGCTGGCGCCGCCCATGGCGTACACTTGGCCATCAATATATTCGTGGCGGATTTCGCTGTGCTCTTCACCGTTGAGGTAATCGGTGACGCTAATGTTGCGCAAATGGGCGGCTGGCGTACTCATGTGGTTTGCTCCCTGTCTGGTCGTGGCGGCGGCGGGCTTAAGCAGATGTCTTGGTAGATTTGTGCCAGTGACAGGTTGAGTATTTCGCCGTCCTGCATTGGCAGGCTGAGTGTGGCGTGTAGACCGCTGGCATCATAGAGCATCCAATGGTTGTCTGGTGCGCGCGCAAAGGCTTCGATGCGGTATTCATCTTGAGCGATCAGCACATAGGCTTGCAGGCTGTCGATGAGCCGATAGTGGCTGAATTTTTTGCCGCGATCATACGCTTCCGTGCCGGGTGAAAGCACTTCGACAATGATTTTCGCGTCGTGCTTGACCAAGGCGCGCTCGGCATCAGCGGGCGTGCAGGTGACAAACACATCGGGATAAAAGCAGGCATCGGCCGCAGTAACCACGAGCTTCATATCGGCCATGAACACACGGCAGGGTTTGCCTTGGGTGTGTTCGCGCAGATGAATGGCGGTGTTCAGGCTGATGAGGTTGTGCACATCGGTGCCGCCGGTCGTGGCGAAGGACTCACCTTCAATGAATTCATGGCGGAGTGGCTCGGCGGCCTCCCAAGCGAGAAAATCATCGAGTGTGAAGGGAGTGGCTTTGGCGGTCGCAGTGGCATTCATGGCAGCGGTTCCGTTGAGATTCAATGCCTTGAGTGTACCGTATTTTGGTTGTTGTACGATGAATGTGCTGTTTTGAACTGGCTTTTGTGCGGTGCTGGTTCAGAGTGGCATTTATTGCCTGAACCCGTGAGATTCCCCCCTTAGCAAAGGGGGGCTGGGGGGATTTGTCGCACCGTGCCCGGGCCGCCAAATCCCCCTCAATCCCCCTTTTTCAAAGGGGGAAGCGCAAGATTCCAGCATTTCACTCTCTTTTTACAAAGGCACCACCTCACCCCCCCCTTTAGCAAAGGGGGGCAGGGGGGATTTGTCGCACCGTGCCCAGGCCACCAAATCCCCCTCGATCCCCCTTTTACAAAGGGGGCGGCGCAAGATTTCACCGTTTCACTCTCCTTTTTACAAAGGCACCACCTCACCCCCCCCTTTTTAGGAAAGGGGGGCAGGGGGGATTTGTCACACCGTGGCCAGGCCGCCAAATCCCCCTCGATCCCCCTTTTTCAAAGGGGGAGGTTGTTACGTGGTGCTGGTTCAGGGTTGAGGCGCATTGCCAGAACCTGCGAGGTTCGCTTCCCCTTTTCACGAAAGGGGGTGAGCGGCGGCGTCTCGCTTGAGAATCAAATATCCCGCAACAATGCGTTAATGCCGACTTTGCTCAAGGTTTTTGCATCGACCTTTTTCACGATCACCGCGCAGTACAGGCTGTATTTGCCGCATTTAGACGGCAGGTTGCCGGATACGACGACCGAACCCGCCGGGATGCGGCCATAGCTGACTTCCCCGGTTTCGCGATCATAAATCTTGGTGGATTGGCCGATGTATACGCCCATGGAGATCACCGAACCTTCTTCGACGATGACGCCTTCCACCACTTCGGAGCGGGCACCGATGAAGCAGTTGTCTTCAATGATGGTGGGTGTGGCTTGCAGCGGTTCGAGCACGCCGCCGATGCCGACGCCGCCGGAAAGATGCACGTTTTTACCGATTTGTGCGCAGGAACCGACGGTGGCCCAGGTATCGACCATGGTGCCTTCATCGACATACGCGCCGATGTTCACATACGAAGGCATCAGCACCGCGCCTTTGGCGATGAAGCTGCCGCGACGGGCAACGGCGTTGGGCACGACACGGATGCCGGCTTCTTCGAATTGCGTTTGATTCCAGTTGGCGAATTTGGTCGGCACTTTGTCGAAATAGCGCAGGTCGCCGCCTTGAACAATTTCATTCGGGTTGAGGCGGAAAGACAGCAATACGGCTTTTTTCAGCCATTCGTTGACGACCCAATCGCCCACGCCACGGCGTTCGGCCACGCGCAGTTGCCCCGCATCGAGCATGCCGAGCACGGTATTGACCGCCTCGCGCACGGCTTGGGGCGCCTCGGCCGGGGTGATATTCGCGCGGTCTTCAAAGGCGGTTTCGATGATGTTTTTCAGGGCGTTGAGATCGGTCATGTGGGTACTCTCTGGAAGTTTTTTCGATGCAACATTCTAACAGCTTGCCATTGGTATGCGTGGGGAATGCGTGGGGAATGCGGGTGGTGGTTATTCAAGATGCAGGCGGACAATGGCTACCCAGGTATCGGGCTGGTTGCTGTGTTGGATGTATTGCACGTCGGGTTGCAGAAAGATGCGCGGGGTGATTTGCATGATGTAGGCCGCTTCCAGCAGCCGCTCGTTATCGCCGCTGTGATTCAGATGCAGTGTGGCCGCGCCCAGCGTGAGGTAATCGTCCGGTCGATGCGCGAACGGTGCTTGCCAATTGAGGCCCACGCCAAGGTATCGGTTCGCTCCGGTGGCTTGTGCATCCATGCCAGAGGCAAAGCTGGCGCGCATAAAGCCGCTGATATGCCGGTGTTGCCTTGAGCTGAGCGGCGTTTCGGCACTGAGATAGCCGCCGCGCAGATCCGGCTGGCCGTTGCCCCGTTTTTGCCAGCCACCGATTTTGATGGCGGTGCCCTCGCTCGGCCGCCATTGCCCTTCGGCGATGTTCAAAACGCCTTGAGAGAATGGCCGGGTTTGTTGCTCGACATCGCCTTGAATCAACCCGACCTTTACTGCGAAGGGGGCGGTATCCGGATTGGTGGCGCTGCCGATGCTGGTTACGAGCCCGGTTCCGTTTTTGGGGAATGTCGATGCGGCGAAATTGTCGGTGATCGTCGGGTCGAGGCCAAATGAGCTGTTCAGCAATTGCGCGGCGCTGTCCGTGCTGTCGAATTCTGCGTTCAAATCGAATACACCCAATCGGGTGTTGAGAGCAATATGAGACGAGTTCAACCAGTTCTGTTGCCAGAACGCGGTGTTGAGCACCAGCCGATTGCGGTTGCCCTCGATATTGCTCGGGTTGGTGTCTGCGCCGATCAATTGTGCATTGGCATCGCCCACGCGAGTCGTCATGAGTGAGAAATTGAACACGCTGTTGGGCAGACCAAGACGATTGCCCTTGAGGGTAAAACCGCCCACCGCGACGCTATCGAGCGCGTTGCCGCGACGAATACCGCCGGAGAGATTATTCACCCAATCGGTATCCCAGTGGCCGTATAGAGAAAAAATCTGTGATTCGTCCAATGGCGGTGCGTGGCTGGCAGCCGTGGGCGGGGATAGATCCTGCATTTCCTCCGAGCCAATAATCGGGTCGATGTTGTCGTCGGCTTTTGCGGTATGGTCGACGATCAATGTGCCGATCAAACAGAGTGCGGCAATGAGTTTGGTGTGGGAGGATTTATCCATGGATTGCAATGATAATCAGTCTCATTTCTTTTTTGTATTGTCGGCTGAATATTTTTGCATCCGGGGCTGGATCGATCGCAGGAGTAAGTTACGCTATGACTTGTCTTTTCCGGGCACGTTCCGGGCTTGTTCTGCTGTGTTGTTGCCATCACGTTCGTGGTAACTGAGGAGGAACATCGATTCATGCGATCAATAGCGGTTATTGGTGGTGGAATTACGGGTGTGACGACGGCCTACGCGTTGGTCAAGCGCGGCTTTGCGGTGACGGTTTTTGAAAAGAACCGCTATGCCGCGATGGAGACGTCGTATGCCAATGGTGGTCAGCTTTCGGCTTCGAATGCGGAGGTGTGGAACAGTTGGTCCACGATTTTGCATGGGATGCAATGGATGATGCGCCCGGACGCACCCTTGCTGGTGAACCCCAAACCGAGTTGGCACAAGTTGAGCTGGTTTGCCGAGTTTGTCGCCAATGTGCCGCACTACAAGCGAAATACCATTGAGACGACACGCCTTGCGATTGCCGCGCGGCAGTATCTGTTCGACTGGGCGGAACAAGAACAGATCGATTTCGATTTGAAGAGGCAAGGTATCCTGCATTTTTACCGTTCACGAGCGGGGTTTGAACACGCGGGGCGGGTTTCGAAGCTGCTGGCTGCTGGCGGGTTGCCACGCCGGGCGGTAACGCCGGAAGAAATGCGAGCGATCGAACCGACGCTTAAAGGGCAGTTTTACGGTGGCTATTTCACTGAAAGTGATGCCAGCGGGGATATCCACAAGTACTCGAACGGTCTCGCGGCCGCGGCCGAGCGATCGGGGGCTTGCTTCCTGTGGAATCGCGATGTGGTGGCCGTCCGCCACGCGGGGCAAACAATCGAGATCGACGCAGAAGAATTGCCGGGTTCGACAGCACCGCAGACGCTGACTTTTGATGGCGTGGTGATTTGTGCAGGGGTGCATAGCCGAAAATTGGCCGCTGCCCTGGGCGATCGGTTGAATGTCTACCCGGTCAAAGGGTATTCGATCACCGTGCCGCTGACGGATGAGCAAAGCCAGCAGGCTGCACCGAATGTCAGCCTGCTGGACGATGAAACCAAGCTCGTGTCCAGCCGCTTTGCGGGGCATTCAGCGGGAAGTGAGGGCAGTGATCGGTTGCGTGTTGCCGGTACGGCGGAGTTCAACGGTTATAACCGGGATATTCGAGCCGATCGAATCAAACCGCTGGTCGATTGGGTTCAGGCCAATTTCCCGGAGATCAATACGCGGCAGGTTATTCCCTGGGCAGGTTTGCGCCCGATGATGCCGAACATGATGCCGCGGGTCGGGCGAGGTCGACATGGCAACGTGTATTACAACACCGGCCACGGCCACCTGGGGTGGACCTTGTCTGCCGCCACGGCTGAGATGGTGGCGGGCATAATGATGGAAAACGGGGTGGATTCATCCAAAGTATGATCGGGCTTAGAGAGTGTTTACAGAATCAAGCTTAAAACGGACGCGATCAAACCTTCAACGGTCTTTCAATGGGTTTCAAGACAGGCTTGTGTTGTTTCGCCCGCCAACCGCCCCGTTCTTCGATCCACTGAGATCACATGCGGGCGCCCCCTTTCTTTGCTCGTGCAAAGAAAGGGGAAAGAAACACGCCCCATGGGGCCGGCCCTTCGGGCAACCCCTGGCCTTACCTGCTCCAGCCGGGTCGCCTCGACGTGACTTCCTGTCACGGCGAGGCTGAATTGGCCATCCATGGCCCATTCCCCCGGCCTCCACAGGTCAGTCCAGGGCGGCCCCAAAGGGGATTCTCCCACTTCGTTTAGCATGGTGCTGTCTGGAAGACTTTTGATTTTGTTAACAGCTTCTAACCCGGATATTTCACCGCCCCATGATTTGAGCACATTCCCGTGACATGCTGGGCAAGGCTGATGGGGTAATGGCGTCGATTGCTCGATCCTTGAGCCATTTCCTGAATTTCGGGCAAACCTCCC
>NZ_JAQTTX010000095.1:1905-4433 GCF_028710545.1 Halothiobacillus sp.
GTTGAGCCAAAGAGTCAAAGTTTAATACGCTTATAAAGAGTGTATTAACCTCTGACAAAGGTCAGACAATCGATAATCATTAACAATACGAAGTGAATGCAAAAGGGTAATTGTCTTGAAAGAGATAATTACTTAATAACAAGTACATTGCATCTTGTGTCAGCGAGAAGACCATTCAAGACAGGCAACAAAAGGCTGTTTTGGGTTATATGGTCAAGTGAATAAGCGCACACGGTGGATGCCTAGGCGGTAAGAGGCGATGAAGGACGTGGCAGCCTGCGAAAAGCTCCGGGGAGTCGGCAACAGACTTTGATCCGGAGATGTCCGAATGGGGAAACCCGGCCCTAGTGGTCATCCCTTGACTGAATACATAGGTCTTGGGAAGCGAACGCGGCGAACTGAAACATCTAAGTAGCTGCAGGAAAAGAAATCAACCGAGATTCCCCAAGTAGCGGCGAGCGAACGGGGAGGAGCCCTGAAGTGGTTGAACGTTTAGTGGAACAGACTGGAAAGTCTGGCGATACAGAGTGATAGCCTCGTACACGACAAGCCTCAACCATGATGACGAGTAGGGCGGGACACGTGAAATCCTGTCTGAATATGGGGGGACCATCCTCCAAGGCTAAATACTACTTACCGACCGATAGTGAACTAGTACCGTGAGGGAAAGGCGAAAAGAACCCCGGCGAGGGGAGTGAAATAGAACCTGAAACCGTGTGCGTACAAGCAGTAGGAGCGGAGAGATTCCGTGACTGCGTACCTTTTGTATAATGGGTCAGCGACTTAATGATCGTGGCAAGCTTAACCGATTAGGGGAGGCGTAGGGAAACCGAGTCTGAATAGGGCGATAGTCGCGGTCATTAGACCCGAAACCGGAGCGATCTATCCATGGCCAGGATGAAGGTTGGGTAAAACCAACTGGAGGTCCGAACCCACAAATGTTGAAAAATTTGGGGATGAGCTGTGGATCGGAGTGAAAGGCTAATCAAGCCCGGAGATAGCTGGTTCTCCTCGAAAGCTATTTAGGTAGCGCCTCGTATCTCACTCTCGGGGGTAGAGCACTGTTATGGCTAGGGGGTCATCCCGACTTACCAAACCATTGCAAACTCCGAATACCGAGAAGTGCAATTACGGGAGACAGACGGTGGGTGCTAACGTCCATCGTCAAGAGGGAAACAACCCAGACCGCCAGCTAAGGTCCCTAAATCTGTGCTAAGTGGGAAACGATGTGGGAAGGCATAGACAGCTAGGAGGTTGGCTTAGAAGCAGCCATCCTTTAAAGAAAGCGTAATAGCTCACTAGTCAAGTCGGCCTGCGCGGAAGATTTAACGGGGCTCAAGCACAGTACCGAAGCTGCGGATGCCGCAAGGCATGGTAGAGGAGCGTTCTGTAGGCCGTTGAAGGTGTGCTGTGAGGCATGCTGGAGGTATCAGAAGTGCGAATGCTGACATAAGTAACGATAATGCGTGTGAAAACCACGCACGCCGAAAGTCCAAGGTTTCCTGCGCAACGTCAATCGGCGCAGGGTGAGTCGGCCCCTAAGGCGAGGCTGAGAAGCGTAGTCGATGGGAAGTGGGTTAATATTCCTACACCGTTCATAATTGCGATGGGGGGACGGAGAAGGTTAGGTCAGCCGGTGATTGGTAGTACCGGTTTAAGTGTGTAGGCAGATCCCTTAGGCAAATCCGGGGGGTCAATGCCAAGGCATGACGACGAGTTTCTACGGAGACGAAGTGATTGATACCAAGCTTCCAGGAAAAGCCTCTAAGCTTCAGATTATGAGCGACCGTACCCAAAACCGACACAGGTGGACAGGTCGAGAAGACCAAGGCGTTGAGAGAACTCGGGTGAAGGAACTAGGCAAAATAGCACCGTAACTTCGGGAGAAGGTGCGCCCATGGTAGGTGAAGCGACTTGCTCGTGGAGCCCAAGTGGGTTGCAGTGACCAGGCCGCTGCGACTGTTTAACAAAAACACAGCACTCTGCAAACTCGAAAGAGGACGTATAGGGTGTGACGCCTGCCCGGTGCCGGAAGGTTAATTGATGGGGTCAGCGCAAGCGAAGCTCTTGATCGAAGCCCCGGTAAACGGCGGCCGTAACTATAACGGTCCTAAGGTAGCGAAATTCCTTGTCGGGTAAGTTCCGACCTGCACGAATGGCGTAACGATGGCCACACTGTCTCCAGCCGAGACTCAGTGAAATTGAAATCGCTGTGAAGATGCAGTGTACCCGCGGCTAGACGGAAAGACCCCGTGAACCTTTACTATAGCTTGACACTGGACTTTGAACCGACTTGTGTAGGATAGGTGGGAGGCCGTGAAGCGTGGACGCCAGTCCATGTGGAGCCATCCTTGAAATACCACCCTGGTCTGTTCGGAGTTCTAACCTAGGTCCGTCATCCGGATTGGGGACAGTGTCTGGTGGGTAGTTTGACTGGGGCGGTCTCCTCCCAAAGAGTAACGGAGGAGCACGAAGGTACCCTCAGCCTGGTCGGAAATCAGGCGATGAGTGCAATGGCATAAGGGTGC
>NZ_JAQTTX010000003.1 GCF_028710545.1 Halothiobacillus sp.
GATTCCCTGAATACGCTGCGCCTGTTGTCGGAGCCGTGGTTCTTTTCAGTGGCAGGCAACCACGAACGCATGATCAGCCATCATCGTCAGGCACTCACGCGCAGACAACTCACCGCGGATGAGCGGCGGAAAATGGCGTCGATCGGCGCACAATGGTTGCTGGATGCCTATGATTCTCTCAATGAAGATAAATGGGCCGATCTGATTACCGAAATCATGAATCTGATCAGCCAGATGCCGCTGATGATTCAGGTCGGCAATGGCCCCGATGCAGTTGGCGTTATCCATGCCGAACTGCCCGACTGGGACTGGTACCGCAGCGTCACGCGGCTGGAGCGGATCAAGAAAGTAAAATTCTGGGACCAACCCCGCGATGAGCCGAGCATCGAATCGATTCTTTGGGGGTCTTCGCAGATTGAATCACTCATGAACGGCGAACAGAACGATCGCCGCATCAGTGGTATCGCCTGGGTGATTCAGGGTCATAGTGTCCTAACCACACCCAAGCGCGCCGGCAACCGGCTATGGATTGACACCGGCGCTTACGAAAATCAGCCGTCACGTGGTTTGACGATTGCCGAACTCGGGTCGGTGCTCACGGTAACTACCCATTTCAGGGATTTGCGCATTCGCACGGAGCGATTCAATCTGACGCCACAACCACGTTTCCATTCCGTTTTGATGAGCTAACCGCATTGAAAATGACACTGAACACCGAACTGAATGCCCTGACCACCCAAGAACTCGAACAGCTGATTCAGGCGATTGCTGCCGAATTGACCGAGCGCAGCGCCAAACCAGCCAAACCGCTGGATGAAGAAGAGATCGTGCAAGTGCTCTCTTTTGAACTCAAGCGACACCGCAAACAGAAGGACGAGGTGTTCAATCCTTTTGCGTGATGGCGGCGGGCGCGTCCGGTCCGGTCAATTCCTGATTCGTCAACTCCTGAGCAGTTAACTCTTGGGCCGTGAGTGGCCGGGTTTCCGTCGTCAACGGAGTCAGGCTCGGCAAATCTTCCTTATCGCTACGCACGGCACCGAGTTCTCGGAATTTGCGCGCCGTGGGTAGCACCCGCCCCTCGAGCGACCCCACCGACTGGTTGAACGCGCCCACGGCCTGATCCAGATGTTTCCCCACTTTCTGCCAATGCTGGGCCAGTGTGCCCATGCGCTCGTACAGGTCGCGCCCCAGTTCAGCCATTTCCTGCGCATTTTTCGCCAGCGCTTCCTGCCGCCAACCGTAGGACACGGCCTTCAGGAGCGCGATCAAGGTGGTCGGGCTCGCGGGAATCACCCGTTTCTCCGCGCCGAACTCGATCAGCGTCGGGTCCTGCATCAGGGCGGCGGAGAAAAACACCTCGCCCGGCACAAACAGCACCACAAACTCCGGCGTGGGGCTGAACTGATCGAAGTATTCCTTTTTGCTCAGCTGACTGATGTGGGTGCGCACCTGACGGGCGTGATCCTGCAAAGCTGCGGCACGCGCCTCGTCCGAGGGAGCTTCCATCGCCTGCAAATAGGCATTCAGCGGAGCCTTCGCATCCACCACGACCTGACGTCCGCCCGGCAGATGCACGATCATGTCGGGCCGCAAACGGCCCGCGGTATCGGATTGGCTGACCTGTTCCTCGAAATCACAGTGTTCCAGCATGCCGGCCAGCTCGACCACCCGCTTGAGCTGAACCTCGCCCCAGCGCCCGCGCGTCTGCGGTTGGCGCAAGGCCCGGACGAGATCGGCGGTTTCGCGGTGCAGTTTGGGCAGGTGGATTTGCAGTAAATCGGTGATCTGCTGGTTCATCGCGCCATAGGCATTGGTGCGCGCCTGCTCCAGCGAATTGAGCTTCACATCGAATTGCTCCAGTCGTTCGCGGATGGGCTGGGTCAACTGAACGATCGCTTCCTGGCGTTTGCTCAAATCTTGCGCGGCGCCAGCCTGAAAACGGGAAAGATTCTCCTCGGCCAGCTTCAGGAAGGATTCGTTATTGGCACGCAGTGCATCGGCGGAAAGGGCCTGAAAGGCCTGCTGCAACTGGACTTGGGCCTGATCGATCAGGGCCAGCTTCTCTGCCGCGGCACGGCGCTCCTGAGCCAATCGCTCCTGCAACTCGGCCTGCTCGGCAGCCTGGGTTTGCACTTGTCGTAACAGCTCGCCGATCCGTTGCTCGGATTGCTGGCGTTCGTTTGCCCGCTCGGCCAGCACGCCGGACAATTGTTCGCTCAGCGCGCTCAACGTCGCCTGAGTACGTGCCAGTTCGGTCGAGGCCGCCGCCAGATCACGCTGTGCTTGCCGGGCTGCCAGTTCCTGTTCGGTGGCCTCGTGCCGGGACTCGGCCAAAGCCACGTTCAAGCGATCGATTTCTTCCGCGGCCGATTGGCGATTCTGCCTGGCCCGCTGCGCCAAGACCAGCCAAACAAAAAGCAATGCGACCAAAAGCAATGCCGTCGAAGCCAGCCCCGCCCAGGCCCAAACTGGCGGCAAACTGGGCAATTGCGCGAAGAATGAACTCATGAATGACCCCGGTCCTTTTGGCGACTAAAAGCGATGCGCATCGGACTCATGCGGCGGTCAGTGACGGAAATGACGTATGCCGGTAAACACCATGGCAATACCGTGTTCGTTGGCCGCGTCGATCACTTCCTGATCGCGCATCGATCCGCCCGGCTGAATCACCGCTCGGATGCCCACGGCCGCCGCCGCGTCAATCCCGTCACGGAACGGGAAGAAGGCATCGGAGGCCATCACGGAACCGGCGACCGGCAGGCCGGCATCTTCGGCCTTGATCGCCGCGATACGGGCGGAATACACGCGGCTCATCTGACCGGCACCCACGCCGATCGTCTGCTCGCCACTGGCGTAAATGATGGCATTGGATTTCACGAACTGGGCCACCCGCCAGGCAAAGAGCAGATCGCGCAACTCTTCAGGGGTCGGCTGACGCTTGGAGACAACCGTCAGATCCCGCGCCGTGATCCGCGCCGCGTCGTTGTCCTGCACCAACAGGCCACCATGCACGCGCTTGAAATCCAGCCGGGCCGGGCTGACTGATGGCCATTGGCCGACAGTCAGCACCCGTACATTGGGTTTGGCGGCGAACTCGGTTTGCGCTTCCGGTGAAACTTCCGGTGCGATGACCACTTCGACGAACTGCCGCTCGACGATGGTGCGCGCGGTGTGACCGTCCAAAGGGCGGTTGAAGGCAATGATGCCGCCGAAGGCGGAGGTCGGGTCGGTCGCATAGGCGCGGTCGTAGGCCACGGTCAGGTCTTCCGCCACGGCCACGCCGCAGGGGTTCGCGTGCTTGACGATCACACAGGCCGGTTCGGCAAACTGCTTCACGCATTCAAGCGCCGCGTCGGAGTCGGCAATATTGTTGTACGACAATGCCTTACCCTGAATCATGTGCGCGGCGGCGATGCTGCCGACCGGTGGCGTATGTTCCACGTAAAATGCCGCTTCCTGATGCGGGTTTTCGCCGTAACGCAAATCCTGCGCTTTGTTCAATTGCAGGTTGAAGGTCGGCGCGAAGGCATTGCCGCTGACCATCTTGCCGAAATAGTCGGCGATCATGCCGTCGTAATGCGCGGTGTGTTCAAAGGCGCGCACGGCCAACTCGAAGCGGGTCTGCGCCTCGATTCCGCCCGCCTCGATTTCGCCCAGCACGCGATTGTAATCGGCCGGATCGACGATAATCGCGACATCTTGATGATTTTTCGCCGCCGCACGCACCATGGCCGGGCCACCGATGTCGATGTTTTCCACGGCATCATCGAATGAGCAGTTCGGCTTGGCGACGGTTTCGGCGAACGGGTAGAGATTCACCACCACGATGTCGATCGGCTCGATGCCATGCTCGGCCATCACGGCATCGTCCACACCGCGACGAGCCAGAATGCCGCCATGAATCTTCGGATTCAGTGTCTTGACTCGTCCCGCCATCATTTCGGGGAAACCGGTCACATCGGCCACCTCGGTCACGGGCAGGCCCGCCTCGCGCAACATGCTGGCCGTGCCGCCGGTTGAAATCAGCGCCACGCCATGTTTGTTCAGGCGCTCGGCAAATGCCAGCAGGCCGGTTTTGTCCGAAACGCTCAACAAGGCGCGGCGAGGAGTGGTGCGGTTATTTTTCATGAGGCGGGGTCCTGAATTTCGGCTGATTCGCTGATTGATGAAAATGAAGTGGGCGGCATTTTACACCAGCCCACGCATTCCCCCCATTCAATAAAGAACCTTTGAATAATTCAGAGGTTCTGCGCGGCACAAGGATGTGCCGCCATTTTCAATCACTTATGTGATTGAAAATGAAGCAAAGCAAAAGTCACGGCGTTATATTGGGCACGATCTGGCCAAACAGGGCGCTGTAGTCTTCATCGGCATGGCCTGCGGCCACACCATCTGCCAATATCCGCGCGAGACTATCGAGCATCCGCGCGTCGATCTGCCGGGTTCCGGCCACCTCGGTGAACAGACGGATATCCTTGAGCAGGTGCTTGAGCGGGAAATTCGCGGCGGCAAAATCGCGGGTTCTCATTCGATCCAGTTTTTTATCAAATGTGGGCGCGTATAAGGCGCTTTCCCGCAGTGTGGACATGAACGCATCGACATCAACGCCCTCGCGCTCGACCAACCCAAGGCTCATGGAGAAGGCCGCGGTCAGCGATCCGATGAGCTGGTTCATCGCCAACTTGACGGCTGCCCCCTGGCCTATGCCGCCGAAATGCGTGGGCTTGCCAAGCGCCTGGAGCACCGGATCGGCCACAGCCACATCGGCCGGATCGCCTCCAACCAGAATTTGCAACGTGCCGGTCTCGGCCTGAGGCGTGGAACCCAGAACGGGGGACTCCAGATAATGACCGCCGAGCTGCTTGATGGATTCGGCCAGCGCGCGGGATTGTTCGGGGCCGATGGTCGCGCCATTGATGATGAGCTTGTTCTTGAACAGGTCCCAAGGGTTTTCCGCCAGCAACACCGATTCGCAGGCGGCAAAATCCGATAGCATGACCCACACGATATCGGAGGGTTCCACCGCCGCGGCGACTGATTCGCTCATCGTCACCCCGGTCGGCGGCGAGGAGAGCGGACTGCGGTTGTATCCGCGTACCGTCATGCCTGCCTTGACCAGTCGTTCGGCGATCGCCCGCCCCATCAAACCCAGACCCAACACAGCAATATTCATAGCAACCCCCATTCAAAACCGGGTAACAACCCATACAATACGAACCATGATGATGCCTGAAAGCGTCAAGTCAAAAAAATCAACAGAACAAGACCACCCGGAGGGCGTACATGTGAAGCGCACAGAATCAAACTGGCCCCTGTGGCTCAATTCTGCGCGCCGGCGGCCCAGCCAGACCAGTCCCGCCCTGTTTCACACCGAAACCCGTGCCGAAATCGAACGAGACTATGACCGCGTGCTGTTTTCCACGCCGGTGCGGCGCATGGCGGACAAGACGCAGGTCTTCCCGCTGGATCATTCCGATAGCGTCCGCACCCGGCTGACGCATTCGCACGAGGTCGCCAATCTCGCCCGTTCTGTGGGGCTGGATCTGGTGTTCAACCGCAATCTGGCTGCCGGCTTGCCGCAAGCGCTGCGCGATGTGCCTGCGCTGCTTGCCACGATCGGGCTGGCGCATGATTTGGGGAACCCGCCCTTCGGTCATCAGGGCGAGGAAGCCATTGCTCGCTGGTTCGCCCGACATGAAGCAACAGTGCTTGACCCGCAAACAGGCTTGAGCGAAGCCATGCGGCAGGACTTTTTGCGCTTTGAAGGCAATGCGCAGACCCTGCGGCTGCTCACCAAACTGCAACTGATCAATGACGACTACGGCCTGAACCTGACCATGGCGACCCTTGCCGCCTTGATCAAATACCCCGTGGGCAGCGACGCTGTAGACAAAAACTTCGTCGTGCGCAAAAAGCACGGTTTTTTTCAATCGGAACAGGCGCTGGTGGCTGAGGTGCAGTCACATTGCGGTCTGTCCGACGGGCAGCGCCACCCGCTGACCTGGATTCTCGAAGCCTGCGACGACATTGCCTATTCGGTGCTGGACGCCGAGGACGCGGTGAAAAAGGGCCTGCTCTCGTTTTCCGACATCATCGCCTTTTTGCGCCATGCCGCCGATGGCGACCCGGTGGTGACTCGTGTCTGCGATGCCGCACAGGAGGAGCATCGGCGTTATCGCCAGACCGATCTCTCGCCCGCGGAGCTGAACGACATTTCCATGCAGACCTTCCGCATCCGTGCCATCGGCGCACTCATGCAGGCCGTCGCCGATACGTTTCTGGCCCAGTTGCCCGCCATGAGTGCGGGCACATTCAATCAGGAACTGATCGCCGCTTCACCGGCCCATGCGCTACTGCGTACGCTTAAGGCCTGCAACTGGCAACATGCCTACCGCCACAAGACCGTGTTGAAAGTCGAGCTGACCGGATTTGAAGTCATCCATGGCCTGATGGACGCCTTCTGGTATGCGATTACCGATCGGGTCGATCCGCTCGATCCCGCCAGCGCACGGTGCACGCCGTTGGCGAGTTATCTGTACCAGTTGATTTCGGAAAATTACCGCCGCGTATTCGAATCATCGAACAATCCCATGCCCCTGCGTTACCGCGAAGCCCAGTTACTCACCGATATGGTTTCCGGCATGACCGATAGTTTTGCCGTACGCTCCTGGCAGCAAATTCAGGAAGCAGGGTTCAGACCAAACGTTCCTTAGGGAACCCCTGCACGAATCCATCCATGGCTTCGTGCAGGCACGCACAAGCCGGTACACGCCCGTCTTGTGCTCCGCATTCAATGACTTGCGTCATTGTACGGCAGGGCGTCACTGCCCTGCACGGGAAGCTCTGCATTTGTGCAGAGCTTCCCTTACTGAAATCCACCGTCCACTCATCAGGAGTCTGATGTTGAGCAAATCAACCACACCCGAACAAAGCCATTTCTTTGCCTACCTTGCCCGCATGAAGTACATCACGCGCTGGGGATTGATGCGCAACACGCGTACCGAAAATATTCAGGAACACAGCCTGCAAGTGGCGATGATCGCGCACGCGCTGGCCGTGATTGGCAACGAACTGTACGGCGAGACCAACGACATCGGTCGCATCGTGACCGTGGCGCTCTACCATGATGCTTCCGAAATCATCACCGGCGACCTGCCCACGCCGGTCAAATACTTCCGGCAGGATATTCTCGATTCGTACAAGGCGCTCGAAGCCCACGCCGAGCGCAAGCTCACCGGCCTGTTGCCCGAACGCCTGCGCGCGGCGTTCGCGTCCACCATCGAAAGCGAGCGAATTGAGCCGGAAGTCGCGCGGGTCGTCAAAGCAGCCGATTCGATGTCGGCTTATCTCAAATGTCTGGAAGAAGGCTTTGCGGGGAACCAGGAGTTCAAGAAGGCCGAAAGCTACCTGCTAGCCAAGCTCGAAGAGATGCAGGAAACCATGCCTGCAGTCAGGTACTTTTGCACACATTTCGTCGAAGGATTTGCCCTGACGCTGGATGATTTAAGTCACGATTAATGGTCAGAAAAGCTCAGAAATCGGCACGGCGACGACGTGCCTGATTGAACGCCATGGCGCCGCGCAGATAGTGAATAGCCGCCGCTACAATCAATCCGCCCATCGACAGCAGAAACAGGCTCGCCTGCACATAGCCGAGCATCGCGATTGCCGCGCCGATCAGCCCCGTGTGTTGACCCAGCACGCGCGCCACCCGCGTTTCGGCGACACCCAGCGCCGACAAGGCACCCAATTCCAGAGCCAGTATAGCGACCACGATCATCAGGGCACTCGCATAGGCCGGGAACAGTACCGACAGACCGCTCAGCAGCACAGCGAATGCCAGAACGGCCAGCCCGAACCGCTTTTGATTTCGCCCCGGGCTGGATTGCGGCAGGTAATCGTTCAGCCGAAGCCAGAGCATGAGCCCCGCGGCGAACGTCCAGACCCCGATGAACTCGCTGGACACCGAAACCAGCCGGATATCCCAGGTAAAGGCATCGCGATCCATGTCGAACCAACCCGTCAGCCCCAGCAGGGCGACGGTCAAGCCGGTTCCGATGGTGATCAGCGACAGGCCGCTCAGAATGCCCTCCCGTATCGTGCGTTGCGGCGAAGAACCCCGCGCGGCCCGATAACGAGAAGACAAGGGGGCGGCGACGATGCCCAGCAACACCATCACAATGGCCAGCAATACATTGCTGCCGTCGGACGTCCAGAGCACCGATACCAACATCAGCAACAACGCTGCAAACAACAGCCCGATGGCGGGTTTGTGCCGCGCGGTATTTCCGCTCTGTTCGCCCTTTTCGCTATTGAGTCCGTACAACGCCGCCAGAATCAGCGCCAGCGCGAACCAACCGACCAGATCGATCTGCAGGCCGACGCTCATGCTGATTTATCCTCACGGTGGTCCGAACCCGGCACCGATCCGCTGGCCTGACGTGTCGAGCAGATTTCCCGCCACAGCAGAGAGAACGCGGTGGTGGCGGCTTGCGCGGAGAAAAAGACGGCGAGCGACGTGAGGATCAAGTCGGGTACCGATACGGCATTGACCAGCGCACTGGCCGCAGCCACTACGATGAACCCCGACAAAGTCGCCGCCATCAACAGGCCGCGGCCACGACGCCGTGCATCGCCGCGCAGAAAGCCGCTCAACCCCAATGCTACCGCGAGTAACACCGTATAGGCTGCGATCACCGGGTCCATGTTGTCTCCTGGCAGCGCGGAAAAGCGCCACTGATCAATCGTTATGCCTTGCTTTTATTCCGGGCTTTTATTCCAGGCCTTCGAGGTAGGTTTTTGCATCCAGCGCCGCCATGCAGCCGGTGCCCGCCGAGGTAATCGCCTGACGGTACACGTGATCCATGACATCGCCCGCAGCAAAAACGCCGGGCACCGACGTGGCCGTCGCATTGCCCTGTGTGCCGCTTTTGACCTGAATATAGCCGCCGGCCAGTTCGAGCTGGCCTTCGAAAATCCCGGTATTCGGCGCATGTCCGATGGCAATGAACACGCCGGTGAGCGCAAGATCGCTTGTCTTTTCGGTTTGCACCTGCTTGATGCGCAAACCGGTCACGCCGGTGTTATCGCCCAAGACTTCCTCGACGGCACTGTGCCAGTGGATTTCAACCTTGCCTTCATCGACTTTTTTCATCAAACGGTCGATCAGAATGTTTTCGGCCTTGAATTTGTCGCGGCGATGGATCACGTGCACTTTGGATGCAATGTTAGCCAAATACAGTGCTTCCTCAACCGCCGTGTTGCCGCCACCGACCACGGCCACGGTCTGATTGCGATAGAAAAAACCGTCACAGGTCGCGCAAGCCGAAACGCCCTTGCCTTTGAATTTGGATTCGGACTCCAACCCCAGATACTTCGCACTCGCTCCGGTGGCAATGATCAGCGCATCGCAGGTGTAGGTGCCGGAATCGCCCTTGAGTGTGAACGGCCGTTGCTTGAGATCGGTGCTCTGGATGTGATCGAAGATGATTTCGGTATCGAATTTTTCGGCATGCGCCTTCATTCGATCCATCAGCGCCGGGCCGGTCAAGTCACCCGGATCGCCGGGCCAGTTTTCGATTTCGGTCGTTGTGGTGAGTTGCCCGCCCATTTCCATGCCGGTGATCAACACGGGATTCAAATTGGCACGAGCGGCGTAGACCGCCGCCGCATAGCCGGCCGGGCCCGACCCCAGAATCAGCAAACGGGCATGGCGGGTATTGGTTTCAGACATGATCGACTCCTCATCAACATCACAAAAGGCGCAAATGCGCTTAAAACTTGCCTACAATCATACGTTGCAAAATCAAAGGCCGCCACGCGCGGTCTCAACATTCAACATTCAACATTCAACATTCAAGACTCGATCTAAGGACAGCGGTATGACATATCAAGGTGAACCCCATTACGCCCACGGTAGCGCCGAGCGGATGGGCGTGCTGTTACTCAACCTCGGCACACCGGACGAACCGACCACGCCCGCGCTGCGCCGCTACCTGAAGCAATTCTTATCCGATCCGCGGGTCATCGAGTTGCCCAAACTCCTGTGGTGGCCGATTCTGAACCTGATCATCCTGAATACTCGCCCGAAAAAGTCAGCCGCCGCTTATCGGGAAGTGTGGGATCACTACGAGGACGGGTCGCCTTTACTCACCATTTCCCGACAACAACAACGTGGCTTGCAGGAGCGCTTGTCGCAACAGATGGCAGGCCCCGTCTCGGTTGCTCTGGGCATGCGCTACGGCAATCCTTCGGTCGCCACTGCACTGGCCGAGCTGCGCGATGCCGGTGCGCGTCGGATATTGGTTTTGCCCATGTACCCGCAATACGCCGCCGCCACGACCGCTTCAACCTTCGATGCCGTTTTCGATGAACTGAAAACCTGGCGCTGGGTGCCTGAGCTGCGCTTCGTGAATCATTATCATCGCGAACCGGCCTACCTCGATGCACTGGCCGCCAGCGTTCGTGAACATTTTGCCGAACACGGTCAGCCACAAAAGTTGGTCATGAGCTTTCATGGGGTGCCCAAGCGCTATCTTCTGGCGGGCGACCCCTATCACTGCGAATGCCACGTGACCGGCCGGCTGTTGGCCGATCGTTTGGGTCTGACACCGGATCAATACATGGTGACGTTCCAATCCCGCTTTGGTCGTGAGGAATGGCTCAAACCTTACACTGACGAGACACTAAAAGGATTACCCGCCAAAGGCATCAAGCACATTGCTGTCATCTGCCCCGGATTTTCCGCCGATTGCCTGGAAACCATCGAAGAGATCGGTCAGGAAAACCGCGAATACTTCATGGAAGCGGGTGGCGAAACCTACCACTACATTCCTGCCTTAAACGATCGAGACGATCATCTCGATGCCCTGACGCATTTGATTCGTCGCCACACCCAAGGCTGGATCGAGCATAGCGGCTTCGATGCCGAGGCCGACGCACAGGAACGTGATCGGGTACGCGCCAACGCCCTCGCCATGGGCGCCGAACGATGAGTGTTGCGTCCGGCAAGCCCATTGCGATTGGCGTGCTGATCATTGGCGACGAAATCCTCTCCGGCCGCCGCAAAGACACGCATCTGGCCGCCGTCATCGAGCGGCTGGCACCGTGCGGCCGTCAACCCGATTGGGCGCAGATGATCGGCGACGACGCGGATCGCATCGAAAGCACCCTGCGTGAAAGCCGACAGGCGGGCGGCATCGTCTTCTGTTTCGGCGGTATCGGTGCCACGCCGGACGATCTCACCCGCGCCAGTGCCGCCCGAGCATTCGAGCGGCCACTCACGCGCCATCCCGAAGCCGAGCGCCGCATCATTGCCCAGTTCGGTGAAGCGGCCTTCCCGCATCGCGTGCACATGGCGGATTTCCCGGATCAGGTCGATCTGATCCCGAACCCCGTCAATAACGTGGCCGGTTTTTATCTGGAAAACCATTTTTTCATGCCCGGCTTTCCACAAATGGCTCACCCGATGCTCGACTGGATTCTGGCCCATCCGCTGGCTTCACTCGGCACGCTGGATTATCGCGAACAGTCGCTCTGGACCATCGGCGTATCGGAAAATGATCTCTTACCCACCATGACCGGGCTCTGCGCCGAATTCCCCGATCTCAAATTTTTCAGCCTGCCGATCGGGCAGGGCGAACGACGCCTGATCGAGCTTGGCTTCAAGGGCGAGTCCGCCCGCGTGACACTGGCCATGGAGGCCCTGCAACATCAACTTGAGGCGCGTGGCGTGCCCTACCAGCACAAAAGGCCAGATTGATCTTGCCCGACAGATTTTGATCAGCACCGCTATTTTGAGGAACAGACCCATGCTATTAGTCACGTTCGAAAAAGATCAGGATCACCGCGTTGGTCTACTCGACCGTAACACGGGATGGGTGCTGGATTTAAGCCAGGCTGCGCCCGATCTGCCGCGCAACATGACCGATTTCATCGCAGCGGGTAGCGAGGCGCTCGTGGCGGCGCGTCGGGCAATGGAAGCGAACGATTCGGCGCGTATTGCACCCGATGAGGTTTGTCTGTTGGCCCCCATACCTCGACCGCGACGCAACATTTTCTGCATCGGCAAGAATTATCGGGATCATCTCAATGAGATCAAATCCTTATCAGCAGGCGGATCGGCAGAGCCCGAATACCCCATCGTGTTCACCAAGGCACCATCGACGGTTATCGGCCAGGGGCAGGCGATCCCCTCTTTTCTCGACCCGACCGGCACAACGGATTACGAAGGAGAATTGGCTGTTGTGATCGGCAAGGGTGGGCGGGGTATTTCTCGCACAGAGGCTATGGATCATGTATACGGCTACACCGTGCTCAACGATGTTACCTCGCGGTCCTTGCAGCAACGCCATGCGCAATGGTTTCTCGGCAAGAGCCTCGATGGTTTCTGCCCGATGGGGCCAGCCATCCTCACTGCCGACGCCGTACCCGATGTGGCGCGCCTGCGTGTGCAGACGTGGGTTAATGGCGAACTGCGTCAGGATGGTTGTGTGGGCGATTTGATCTTCGACATCCCAAGTTTGATCGAAACACTGTCCGCAGGCATCACCCTCGAACCGGGCGACATCATCGCCACGGGAACACCAGCCGGTGTGGGCGCTGGTTTTTCACCACCGAAATTCCTGAAACCCGGCGACATCGTGACGACGTGTATCGAGCCGATTGGCAGGCTGGAAAATCCCGTCGGATAATTGCCCAATAAAACAGGTTCTACCAGCAGATTGTCCTCTGCCATGAAGCAAACACCGACAACCTCGTGACTGTGTTCCCAAGGGTGAATAAGCACGGGTTGCACAAGCCATAAATGCGTTGCAGAATCGGGGCAACACTGCCTTTACGTCTTGATTACGGAAGGATAAGCCCATGTCGAAGTCAGCAACGCAAGCGGTTATTTTCGATATCGGCGGCGTACTGCTCGATGGCAATACGCCGATGCCCGGCGCGGTAGCGGCACTCGCCCGCTTACGCGAGGCCGACATTCCTTTCCTGCTTTTGACCAACACCACGCGTCGCAGTCATGCGGATTTGCTTGCCAATCTGCACGAGGCGGGGCTGAACGTGTCGGCGCAGCAATTGCTCACGCCCGCACGTGCCGCCGCCGAATGGCTGCAATCCCACCAGACGCATGGCGTTTTGCTGATTCACCCCGGATTACTACCGGATTTTGCCGGGGTCGATACCACGCTGATCGGGCAGAAAACGGACACCACCGCCCCCCGAGCCGTCATCATCGGCGACGCAGGCGAAGGCTTTAACTACACCACACTCAACGCCGCCTTTCGGGAACTCATGGCCGGAGCCACGCTGATCTCGCTGTCCGACAGTCGCTATTTTCGTGAAGCCGACGGCCTGTCACTCGATGCCGGTCCCTTCGTTCGGCTGCTGGAAAACGCGGCGGGCGTCACCGCCATCACCATGGGCAAACCGGGCGCGTCTTTCTTCCGGCAGGCCATAGCCGCACTCGGCTTTTGCGCAGAAAACATCACCCTGATCGGTGACGATGTGCACAGCGATATTCAGGGCGCCCACGCCGTCGGCATGCAGACGATTCTCGTTCAAACCGGCAAGTACCAGGCCGGTGATGAAGAACAAGCCCCGGAAACCACCGTGCTCGCCAAGGATGTTCTGGCGAGCGTGCATTTACTGCACAGGCGCTGAAAACATTAGTTCGCGCGCGTCACCTTGCCGGTTTGCGGTTCGAAAACAAAACGTTGGTGGCTGAACGACTGCGCCAGTTTAGCGGCATCGCCTGTTAGATTCTGACTGACGGCAGTTTGATCGATCAGCAGATAATCGACCTGGGTTTGTGCCGCATTCACGCGGAAAACCATAATCCCGTGGTGGGATGTATCGGCAAATACAATCGGCTCATCGGCAGGCGCGGACGCCTGAAGGGTTTGATCAAGCCCCAGTACCAAGGCTTGATTGGCCGCCGCTTTTTGCGTTGCATCCAGTCCCGGCAGGCCGGCAATCGCCGATTCCACGAAATTGTTGAACGTACCCGAGCTGATAGCAGGGCCGGTAAAATCTACCACCGGCATCGTACTGGTTTGATGCTGGGTGACGAAACTGGCGTGAATATCGCCGGAAGCCAGAAATGCGCCCGGTCGATTCGCCAAGGTTTCCAAGAAAGCCTGCTTGCCTTGCGGAAACCCATCCCATTGATCCACATTGGGCTTGAACACTGTCTGGTAATCGGCAGGCAGGCTGGTGGCCGAGCGCAAATCCCAGCGCAAGGGCGCGGTTGAAACTGTGCTGATCACGTTGATGAATGTGGCATCCGATGCCAGGGCATTCGCCAAAAACTGGCGTTGTGTTGCTCCCAGCGGGTCTTGTTTGTATTGACCGGTTGCCTGCATATATTGGGCATACAGATCAAAGGTCGGCTGCACGACGGCATAGCGCGCACCGAGCTCCGAGAAGAACGACTGCTTGCCGATATGCAGGTAGGCGATGCCGCGCGGCAAGGCATCGTATGTGGTCGAATCTATGATCGGCAGCGTGCTCGCCCCCGGAATTTGACCCGCGGCAACGGCGGCATTGAATAGGGCAATGAGCTGATTGAACACAAAAGCGGAGACCAGGCCGGTGAGATCGTCGGTTGCCTTTGTTTGCGCATCACCTGCGTAACCCGCCTGAAGGTATCCTTGCGCCAAAACCGGAATCAGGGCCGGAAGATAACCGCTCCAAGGTGCGGTGGTCGTGTCTACATAAGGTCCAAAGTTTGCCTTGACGGCATTGTAACCGGCTTGCCCCAAGATGCTCATAAGCACCGGCTCGCTCATCACCACCTTGCCGGGAAAGCCGTCTTCGGGGATGAGGTGATCGGGGCGATAGCTGCGGTAATCGAGCAGCACGGCTTCTAAATTCTGCCCAAAGCGTAAGCGGCGATACAGCACATTATTCGGCCAAAGCGTGGCCGGATCCTTGTGGAGCGCGCCGCTGACGATAGCAGGGTCATCCACCGGCATGAACTCGTAATACACCTGTTCGGCACGATCACGCCGTGGTGGGTTGTACTCATCTTCCCGGCCATTGAAATACGTGGCGGTCGCGCCCCAGCAATCGTCGGAATATTCGTGGTCATCCCAGATGCCGATCATCGGGTAACGCTCATGCACCTGCTGCAAGATCGGGTCGCTGCGGTACGTTTTGTACAAATCGCGGTAATTCGACACGCTGGACGCAGCATAGTAAGGCGCGGTCGCATCGCCTAATTGAATAGCGCCTGCCGTGTCGGTAAAGGTGATGCTGCGCGGACTGCCCACCGTTTGAAACGAGGGATCGCCCGTGGTCTCGTAGATGTAATCGCCGATTTGCAGGATGAAATCCAAATCCGGCTCGGTTTGCAGCAGGTAGGCCCACACGTTGTAATATCGGCCGATGTAATCCTGGCACGAGGTGACGGCGTAACTGACCGGCACGTTGGCCGCCGGATCCGGCGCGGTTTTGGTTCGCCCGGTACGTGAGCTGGCCCATGTCTGGTTGCCGGTGGCTACCAGAAAACGGTAGTAATACGTCGTTCCGGGCTTCAGACCGGCCACTTTCAAACGCAGGCAGTGATCATGCGCGGCGGCAACGGGCAAGGCGGATTCATCGACGATCAGATTGGAAAAATCATCCCGGCTGCTGACCTGAACGCGCAACTGTCCATCGGTTTGCGGGTCGAGCTTACCCAAACGCGTCCAGAGAATGACTGAGTTTGCGGACGGATCACCTGATGCTACTGATTGCGGGAAATAGCTGGTGTCAGTCGAGATTTTTTCTGCCCCACTATCACTGCCACCACAAGCCGCCAAAGCACCTGCTGAGGCCGTCAGCACAATCAACTTAAGAAACTGGCGGCGGCTACTGGAATGAGTCAGAGCGGGTGATGGCGTGGTTGCGTTCATTTTTGCACTTCCTGATTGATGGCAATGACAAGTCCTTGGCAAAGGGGACCACGCGACATGGATACTTTTTCGGATGTTCCCTTTGCGCGAGCTGCCAAGCGTGAAGAAGCACACTAACCGCTGCGTATGAAGTTTTTATGATCCGGACAAACATACCGAAGTGCTGAACTATTCTTCGGGTTTGGTATCAGAAACATCATGCAACCGGTTGCTGCGCCGTTTTGTCGGTGCGGGCCGAGCTGGTTGCGATTCCAGAATCTATCGTTGTTTTATTCAGCAGAGGTAACGTATGCGAACCCAGATTCTTGTTGATGCTATTCGTGCTGGCTTGCCGCGTCGTGGACGGTTGTTGGTGGCTGCCGCGTTGATTGCCACACCGTTGATGGCGATGACACCGGCCATCAGTTTTGCCGATACCGGCGTCCCCGACTACGTGCAACTGGTCAAGCAGTCCAGCCCGTGGGTGGTCAATATCAGCAGTGTGAGCAAACCCAAGGTGCAAGATGCCTTTGACAACGGCAATATGCCGATCTTCCCACCGGGGCCCGCCGGCGATATGTTCCGGCATTTTTTCCAGGAACAAATGCCGCAAATGAAGCGCGAACCGATTCGCTCTCTGGGTTCGGGCTTCATTATTTCTGCCGATGGCTACATTCTTACGAACGCGCATGTCGTCGATGGCGCGGATAAAATCACGGTTCGCCTGCCCGATCAGCAAACTTACAAGGCCAAAGTCATCGGCAAAGACAAGCGCACCGACATCGCCTTGCTGAAAATCGATGCGAAAAACCTGCCCGTCGCCCCCATCGGCGACTCGGATAACATCCAGGTGGGCGAATGGGTTCTTGCCATTGGTGAGCCTTTCGGACTCGATCACACCGCAACGCACGGTATTGTTTCCGCGATTGGGCGTGATTTGCCCGATGAGAGTTACGTGCCTTTCATTCAAACCGATGCGCCCGTCAATCCGGGCAACTCGGGCGGTCCGCTGATCAATGCAAACGGCAAGGTCATCGGCATCAATTCCCAGATTTACACCAAATCCGGCGGATTTATGGGGATCTCGTTCGCGATTCCGATCAATGTCGCCATGAACGTGGTCGATCAGATCAAGTCTACCGGCCATGTGACCCGAGGCTATTTGGGCGTTTTGATTCAGCCGGTTACCTATGAACTGGCCCAATCGTTCGGTCTGGACAGCACCAAGGGCGCGTTGGTGGCCAAGGTAGAGCCCAATACGCCGGCAGCCAAGGCCGGATTGAAGTCGGGCGATATTATCCTCAAATTCAACGGCAAGGAGATCAAACACTCCGGCGAATTGCCGATCATGGTTGGCATGTCGCCCATCGGGAAGCCTGCCACTTTGACGGTATTGCGAGACGGCAAACAGATGCAGCTTGATGTCACTGTCGAGAAGCTCGACAAGAAGGCGCTCGAAGCCGAATCGGGCACCAGCGAAGCAATCGAAAAAATGGGGCTTCAGGTCAGCGAACTCTCCGCTGATGAATTGCAGCAGATGAATATCAAATATGGCGTAAAAGTGACAGGCGTCAAAAATGACTCACCGTTCGCCTCGATCATTGCACCCGGCGATATTCTGCTGGAAGTCAACCGGATGCCGATGAAGTCCGCAGCTGATCTGAAAAAAGCGCTCGACAGCGCACCAAAAGATCGGCCGATTGCCATCCGGCTGTTGCGAGATGGTCAACCGCTATTCATGGCAGTTCAACTCGGCACCCAGTAAGTCGACAATCCCTGCCTCTGAATGGATTCAGAGGCGATGCGGCACGCTCCTGTGCCGCCATTTTCCCATGCCGAACGCTCTGTTCGCCATCGGAAAATGGCTCGAAAAAACCCAATCCGGGTTTACCCAAACCCAAGAAAAATAAAAGTCCGGGCCCTCGTCAGAACAAGCCTATGCCACTATATGGATTGATTATCAATTTTTTTGAATGACATGGTGAACTTTGAGCCTGGCGCACCATCTTAAGAACTGGCTCCTCAAGGAAGAACCATTGCCCCGAATGATCCGGGGCTTTTTTTTTGCCCGTTTTATCAACGCCACGCTGTTAAACTCCACCACAATTCATACAGGAATCGGGGCTTTCATGCGGGTCATTACATTCAACGCCAATGGCATTCGCTCTGCGGCACGCAAGGGATTTTTCGACTGGTTGAGCAAACAGGATGCCGATTTTGTCTGCATCCAGGAAACCAAGGCTCAAGCCGACCAACTCACCGCAGCCGAATTCTGCCCCGCGGGCTACACCTGCCAGTACGTTTGCGCCGAGAAGAAGGGGTACAGCGGTGTTGCCATTTACGCGCGTCGTCCGCCCGAGGTCATCATCACTCAACTGGGCCTGCCCGAATTCGATGCGGAGGGCCGTTACTGCGCCTTCGAATATTCGGATCTGATGGTGGCCTCGCTCTATCTGCCCTCCGGGTCGGCGGGCGATCATCGCCAGGAATCGAAAGACCGTTTCCTCGCCGCCTATCTGCCGATGCTGGAAAGCTATATTCAAAACCCGCACAAACCGCTGATTCTCTGCGGCGACTGGAACATCGCCCACAAAGAAATTGATTTGAAAAACTGGAAAAGCAACCAGAAGAATTCCGGTTTTTTGCCGCATGAACGGGCGTGGCTGGATGAATTATTCGACCGGTTGGGCTATGTGGACGCGCATCGCCTCGTCGCCCCCGGCGAGGCCGTGTACACCTGGTGGTCGAACCGGGCCAATGCCTGGGAAAATAACGTGGGCTGGCGCATTGACTATCAGATCATCACGCCCGATCTCGCCGACCGGGTCGAACGAGCATGGGTGTATCGGGATGAAAAGTTCTCGGATCACGCCCCGCTGATCATCGATTATCGGGATTGAACCCGGCACCTATTCCAGTACTTTGGAAGTCAGCTGCTCACGCTTTTTGCGCATGCGGATATTGAGCGACTCGACCACCAGGGAAAACGCCATCGCCGAATAGATGTAGCCCTTGGGCACATGCTGGCCGAACGATTCGGCGATCAGGAACACACCCACCAGAATCAGGAACGACAGCGCCAGCATCTTGATGGTGGGGTGGCGCTCGACAAACTCACTGATGGGTTTAGCCGCGATCATCATCACCAACACGGCCACGACAATCGCCGCCACCATGATCTCGATGTGTTTAACAAGGCCGATGGCCGTGATGACCGAATCGAGCGAAAATACGATGTCGATCAAAGCAATCTGGATAACCACCGTCCAAAGGCTGACTTTTTTAAGCGTGGAACCCGCCGAATGCGTTTCAACATGCCCACCCGTTTCCATCGTGTCGTGCATTTCTGTCACGGCCTTGTAGACAAGGAACAGACCGCCGACGAGCAGGATCAGATCCCGCCCGGAGAACGCCAAGCTGCCAATGTGAACAAACGGCTTGGTCAAGCCCATCAACCACACCAACGAGAACAGCAGGCCAATCCGCGTCACCATCGCCAGCGCCAGACCGAAAAAACGGCCCGCCCCTCGCTGTTTTTCCGGGAGCTTGGAAACCAGGATGGCGATCACGATGATGTTATCGATGCCGAGCACGATCTCGAGCGCGGTCAGGGTAGCGAAGGCAATCCAGGTTTCTGGGGCAAGCAGCAGTTCGATCATTGCTTAAAACTCGTAGTAAGGCTGGGTAATTTTAAGGAACCTCTGATTGAATCCTTCGTGGCCGAGACGGGCTTTTGAGGGATGAGTCGCAAGGCGCGGCGCGAAACGGGCTCACGCCAGCTCCGCGTTAATGGTTATTCCATTCGTGAGCGGCGCAACACAGCGGGCTTACGCCAGCTACGCGTAAAATCGCCCTCAAAAGCCCGTCCCATGCGGGTTGCTGCCCAAAAGCAGCAACACTTCGTTATCGGCCTTGGCATCGTAGCGTAAACTACGAACTGCGGCCTCTGCCTCGTTTTGCGGCTTTTGGATCAGCAACTCGGCGGGCTTCGCCAGCTTAATGCGGAGCAGGCGCCAGCCCGCGTAGCACGAAGGATTCAATCAGAGGTTCCTTAACGAAGACGCTGCAATTTATCACCTCCGCGCCATTTACAGAAACTATGGATCAATCAAAATCCCATCAGCAGTCGCTTCGATGGGTTTTTCGCACAACCCACATCAAGATAAACTCAGGTTTTAGGCAAACATTCGGCTAGAATTCCGGTCAAACACGGCGTAATGCACACCACAATCAAATCAGAGGAGAACGCCATGCGCGCACAATCCAGCATCAAATGGGCGGTTCCAATCATCATGTTGGCCGCCCTGACCGGTTGCGTCACCCCCATGTCTGGCGACGTATACAGCCGGAACAACGCCATGCAAATGCAAACGGTTCAGTACGGCACGATTGAAAGCCTGCGCGGCGTGCGCATTGCCGGCACGAAAACACCCATCGGTGCCATCGGCGGTGCCGTGGTTGGGGGCCTGCTTGGCAGTGGCGTGGGCGGCGGTCTGGGGCGCGATCTTGCCACGGTAGGGGGCGCCATCGGCGGCGGCGTTGCCGGTTCCGCCATCGAAGAAGGCGTCACACAACAAAATGGGGTCGAGATCGTTGTGCGCCTGGATAATGGCCGCACGGTATCGATCGTCCAGGCCGTAGGCGGGCAGATCTTCTCCCTCGGGCAACGGGTTCAGGTTATTACGGCACCCGATGGCACGAGCCGCGTGACGGCTGGCTGAACCCGTGCGCCTGACGAGCCAGCACACACCCGGCGAAATGGGTGAACTTTCTTTATCCCGTGATTCATCACCCATTGAGTACACATTTTGTTCGGAATAGATATCGCCGCCCTGCTGGCACAATACGGTCTGTTGGTGCTGGCCATCGGTTGTTTGCTCGAAGGCGAAACCGTGCTGGTTCTGGCCGGACTGGCTACCCACCAAGGCATGCTGCACCTGCCGCAGGTATTCATCGTCGCGGTCGTGTTCGGCTGGCTGGGCGACCAGATTTTCTTCTGGTTGGGGCGCTGGAAAGGCGATGCCATTCTGCTGCGTTTCCCGAGCTGGGCGAAGCAAAAACCAAGGCTGGATCGGTGGATTCACAAATACCATGCTCCGGTCGTCATCATGGTGCGGTTCATGTACGGTCTGCGGGCAGCGGGGCCCGTATTGATCGGCCATAGTGGCCTTTGCCCCTGGAAATTCGCCTTCTACAATGCCATCGGTGCGCTGATCTGGGCGACGATTTTCATCACGTTGGGCTGGGTATTTGGTCAGGCGGCGGAACATATCCTCACGCAAATCAACCACTGGGGCCACTACGTATTCTATGTGGGCGCCGTTGTCATTCTGGTGGTCGGATTTGTCATCTGGCTCGTGAACCGTCGGCGGGCAATGCGCGTGGCCGAGCAAGCCGCATTAAGCGAACAAGAGAGAGATTAGAAAGCGATGTCGCAAGGTCAGTTGTATGTCATTTCCGCCCCGTCCGGCGCGGGAAAAACCAGCCTTATCAAGGCCCTGCGCGAGCAGATGCCCGATCTCGGCCTGTCGGTTTCCCACACCACGCGCCCCATGCGGCCCGGTGAAGTGGACGGCCAGCATTACCACTTCGTCAGCAAGTCGACATTCGAATCCATGATTGCCGAAGGCGCTTTTGTCGAACATGCCCTGGTTTTCGGCAACTACTACGGAACATCGAAGGCAGCTGTCAGCACCGTGCTCGACAAGGGGCAGGATCTGATCCTGGAAATCGACTGGCAAGGCGCCGAACAGGTTCGCCCGCTTTTCCCGAACGCGCAGAGCATCTTCATTCTCCCTCCGAGCCGGGAAGCGCTTCGGGAACGCCTCTTCGCACGCGGGCAGGATGATGCCGATGTCATCGCCCGGCGGCTGGCCGAGGCCGAGCGGGAAATGCAGGCTTACCCGAACTACGACTTCCTCATCATCAACGATGATTTTTCACAGGCGCTCAATCAGTTACGCTGCCTGTTCGAGAGTGCCCGCCTGCGTACACCGCGTCAGGCCGAAAAGGAACGTATTCGCTTGGAAAATTTGCTGAATACCCCTAAAAAAACGTAAACTACCCAGCTCAATTCAATTCACCGATCTATTTCCTGGGGAAAATCATCATGGCGCGTGTCACCGTAGAAGATTGTCTTGTAAAGATTCCGAACCGCTTCGAGCTGGTTCTGATGGCAGCCCGCCGTGCGCGACAGATCGAACAAGGTGCCGAGCCACTGGTGCCGATGGGTAAAGAAAAGCCGGTCGTGATCGCCCTGCGCGAAATCGGCGAAGGCAAGATCGACCAGGCGCGCATCGACGAAATCCAGGAGCACATGGTTGTGCTGCGTTCACAAATTTCAGAAGCCGAAATTCGCGCGGAACTCGCGCAGTTTGCCGACGAAGACGAAGGAAGCGCCCGGCGCCCGGCCACCACCAGCGACGAAGGTTAACTTGCCCGAGGCTTCCGTACCTACACCAAAACCGGAAAAACTGGTTCTGGTTCCTGAAGCGGCCGAGGCGGAAATTTATTTCGCGCCGCTGGCTATGATCTTGGCAACGTATATCGATCCGGAGGGCATCGCGCATGTGCGGGATGCCTTTATTTTTGGTGCGAACTCGCATGTCGGACAAGCCCGCCAAAGCGGGGAACCCTACATCAGTCATCCGGTAGCGGTTGCCGAGATCCTCGCCGGGCTGCACATGGACGAAGCCACCCTGACGGCCGCCATCCTCCACGACGTGATCGAAGACACCGCCGTCGCCCGCGAGGAGATCGTCGCCCGGTTTGGCGAGGAGGTCGCACGTTTGGTGGATGGCGTCTCCAAACTGACCCAGATCCGCTTCAAGTCCAAGGCTGAAGCCCAGGCCGCCAACTTCCGCAAGATGATGATGGCGATGGTTGAGGATGTGCGCGTCATTCTCATTAAACTGGCCGACCGCCTGCACAACATGCGCACACTGGGTGTGATGCGCCCGGACAAGCGACGTCGTATCGCCCGGGAAACGCTGGACATTTACACGCCCATCGCCAGCCGTCTGGGCCTGAACTCGCTGCGACACGAACTGGAAGACATGGGGTTTGCCGCTCTCTATCCCACCCGCTATCGCGTCATCAGTGAGGCCGTGCGCAAGGCGCGCGGCAACCGCAAGGAAATCGTTGCGGGTATCGAGGAGCGCTTCATCCACCGCTTCGGCGAAGAAGGCCTGCGGGTGCAGATCGACGCGCGCGAAAAGCGTCCGTACTCCATCTACCGCAAGATGCTGCAAAAGCATCTCAGCTTCAAGGAAGTGTTCGATGTATTCGCGGTGCGCATCGTTGCGCGAACGGTTGATGATTGCTACCGCGCACTCGGCATCGTCCACAACCTCTACAAGCCCCTGCCGGGCCGCTTCAAGGACTACATCGCCATTCCCAAGGCCAATGGCTACCAGTCGCTGCACACCATCCTGTTCGGCCCACACGGCATCCCGCTGGAAGTCCAGATTCGCACCAACGAAATGCACCAGTTCGCCGAAAGCGGTATCGCCGCGCACTGGCTCTACAAATCCAGTCACGATCATGGAACGGTTACGCAAGCGCGCGCACGCG
The DNA here is from genome assembly GCF_028710545.1 of Halothiobacillus sp. GTDB lineage: Bacteria > Pseudomonadota > Gammaproteobacteria > Halothiobacillales > Halothiobacillaceae > Halothiobacillus. Next base: position 23,445 of record NZ_JAQTTX010000003.1, read on the forward strand.
AATGGTTGCGCGATCTGCTGGAAATCCAGCAGAAGGCGGGCAATCCGCAGGAGTTTCTGGAATCGGTCAAGGTCGATCTGTTTCCGGACGAAGTTTATGTCTTCACGCCAATGGGCGAGATCATCGAGTTGCCGCGACGCGCCACCGTCGTGGATTTTGCCTATGCCATCCACACCGATGTCGGCAATCACTGCGTCGCCTGCAAGATCGATCGCCGGTTCGCCCCGCTCTCCACGCCACTGGAAAACGGCCAGACCATCGAGATCATCACCGCCGAAGGTGCCGAACCCAATCCGAACTGGCTGTCCTTTGTCGTCACGGCTCGGGCTCGCGCCAATATCCGCAACTACCTGAAGAATCTGCAGGATTCGGAAGCCATCAAACTGGGGCACCGTTTGCTGGCCAAATCCCTGAACGCCGAATCGGTCGATTTCAATGACATCAAGACCGATCGACTCAATCGCCTGTTGGCGGAGTATCACTACGATGGGTTGTCGGATCTTTTGCGTGAAATCGGGCTTGGCAACCGCATGGCGCCACTGGTCGCGCGCCTGCTCGTAGCGGACGAAAACACAAGTGAAGCAGCCCAATCACTTGGCGCGCCAACTGGCATCAGCGCGACTCAGACGCCCATCATCATCAGCGGCACCGAAGGGCTCGTGGTCGATTTTGCCAAGTGCTGCCACCCGATTCCGGGCGATGCCGTCGTTGGTTTTTTGAGCACGGGGCGCGGCATCGTCGTCCACCGTCATGATTGTAGCAATGCAGCCGATGTCGGCGTGCACCCGGAACGCTGGTTGGCGGTCAACTGGGCAGACCCGGCCCTGGGCGAGTATCAGGCCCTGATCGTCATCCACGCCAAGAATGTCCGGGGTGGTCTGGCACGCATCGCCAGCGCCGCAGCCGAAACCGGCGCTGATATCGATGACGTTCGATTCGATGACCGCGACGTCAATCTGACCATCATCACCGTCACCCTGCGGGTGGCCGATCGGGTGCATCTGGCACGCGTGATGCGCCGAATCAAACAGGTGCCCGATGTGGTGAAGGTGATTCGCCCCTGACGGGCAGGAATGGTCGGTTCTAATTCGCGCTACGCCCGATTGGCTAATCGGCACTGACGTGAGCCGTGACGCACAAGTCGTACCATCCCCTTGCGTAATCCGGCAATTGCCGACACAGGTGCAGGAATTGAGCCTGATCCAGCTCACCTCGCCGATTCAATGCACAGGCTACTGAGAAATAACGCGCTTGCGCACGAAGCTGTTCCAGTTCTGCGGGCGCGGAATGAATAAGCCGGATGGTGTTTTCGGATAATTCCCAAGCCTCCGCTATCCGCGCCGAATAGGCGGGCACCAACGCCCGGAAACGCGCCAGATAGGTGGCGCTGGTATCCGGCCCGGTCAATGGTTTCTGCCGCAACAGCGCGATCAAGCCCGTGTGCTCGATCAGGACCGACAGATACAGGTCGAACGCTTCGTTGGACGATAATGCGGGTCTTGGATGATCGGATCGCGTTTTCAGCCCCAAACGGAGTGCATTGGCCGCGCGCAGGCTGATTGGCCAGATGTCGTGCACCAGCAAGGGATTGGCGCCCTCGATGCGACCCAGTTGTCCAATCGGGCTGAACATGGCTGCCGAAACGACTTCGCGCATGCCAGAAAAACCGAGCAGCATCACCGCCTGATCCAGAGACTCGATATTTTCCCGACGCACGCGCATGGCCGGACTGTTGATGAGCCGCAGGACCATGGACGAGATCACAGGATCGGACTCGATCAACCCCGTCAGGGTACGAATGGGTGTATCCGGGTTGTTCAACGCCGACATGAGCTTGGGCAATACGCTGGGCAGGCGTGGCACCAGCTGCGTCAGTTGTGTGGGTGTCCGTTTGAGATCCTCAATTCGGGCGCCAAGCCATCGGGTTTCTTCAGGACGCAACTCATCCTTATATCCGGGCGGATGCTCCGGTGCATTCAAAAGTTTTTGGAAAAAAAGCAGCGATGCCTGTTCCGCATCAGGAATGACAATGTCCGAAATCGGCTCCGGCTTGCCTGCGGCCACGCCGTACTCGCGCTGACGCGGTATGTGAGCGGGCGGTGTCGTGGGTTTGGCTGCCCAGAGTTGGCGAATCCAATGCCACATGGCCAAGTCCTTTGATTGACCGGCGCGGCTAGTGGTTCTGTCCCGCGCAAGCAGGGGACGGGGCCGCTGACGCGCCTTTGGCCTGCCATTCGGATGGCGTGAACGTATGCAGGGACAAGGCGTGCATCCCGCCTTCACGCTCGGCTTGCAATAACGCCTGAACGCGTCGATGCCTGGCCAGCAGGCCTTCCCCCTCGAACAAGGAACCGACGATCACCAGGCGGAAATGCGTTTCTTCCCGATTGCCTGCGTGCTGGTGCGACTCGTTCTCTATTTCAAGATGAACGGGGGCCAGTTGATCTTCGATCAGTTTTTTTATGCGTTCGGCACGAGACATGATGAAACCATCCTATTAATCAAATTGATGAATCATAACAATCCAACGCCCAGCATGGGGGATATTTCTTCCGGCTTGCCGGGCCGGCCGACCAAGTACCCCTGAAAGGAGTCACACCCCAGGGAATCGAGCAGGTCGCGCTCTGCCATCGTTTCCACACCCTCTGCGACCACTTCGAGCCCCAAGGCATGGCCCATGGCCACGATCGCCTTGACGATCACCAGATCCTTCGGGTCAACGAGAATATCGCGCACAAAGCTTTGATCGATCTTGAGCCGGTTGAATTCGAACTGCGTCAGGTAACTCAAGGAAGAGTAGCCGGTGCCGAAGTCATCCAACGCCAGCTGAACGCCAAGCTTTTTCAGTTCGATGAGTGTGCTTGCTGCCTTGGCGGGGTCGTTGACGAGCGCGGTCTCCGTCAACTCAAGCTCCAGCAGGGATGGATTGATTCCGGATTTTTTGAGCGCTGCACGTACCCGCCCGGTAAAGCAGGGCGAATGCAGCTGGATGCTGGATACGTTCACCGCCACGGTAATCCGTTCGCCGATATATTCCCGCCAGCGGGCGATTTGTTGGCAGGCTTCATCGAGCACCCAGCCGCCCACGTCGATAATCAACCCTGATTTTTCAAGCAAAGGGATGAATTGATCCGGGCCGGCAGCCAGTTCCGGCGAGGGCGCCTGCCAACGCAGCAAGGCTTCAACCCCGGTGATGGCCAGGCTGCTCGCATTTTGCTGTACCTGATAAACGAGGGAGAATTGCCCCTGGGCCTGACTCTGGCGCAATGCAGTCAGCAGCGCCGATTGCCGATTCTGATGCTCCATGATTTGTGGCGAAAAAATGGCGTGGCCGTTGCGCCCCTGTTCCTTGGCGGCATACATGGCCGAATCGGCTTGATGCAGCAATTCCCCAATGGATCGACCGTGCTCCGGCCAGATCACGATCCCTGTGCTCGCCGAGGTGAAGAGGGTCAGGTGCCCGATCTGGAAGGGACGAGCTGTCAGTGACTTTACCTGCTCACCCAGCGCGCTCAGTGATTCTGGCTTGTTGTCTGTTTCCACCAGAATGGCGAACTCATCGCCACCCATTCTGGCAATAAGCAACGGACTGGCGACACATTCGTTTTGCAATCGGCGCGCCATTTCCTGCAGCAGTTGATCACCACACTCATGGCCGTAGCTGTCGTTGATCGAACGGAAGTAATCCAGGTCGAACACCAGCAAAGCCAGGTGTTTGGCGCCATCGTCGCTCAGCATGTCGATCCAGCGCTGTGCCTCGACCTGAAAGAATCGGCGGTTGAGCAGGCCGGTCAACTCATCCTGACTGGCCAGTATCTGGAACTGCTCCTGCGTGGTGTGCAGCTCCGTCACGTCGCGGCCAACCACGATGATGGCGCGGGGTTTGCCCTTATCATCGAAGACGGGTTGCTTGATCACATCCACGATCAAGCTGTGCCCGTCCTCGCAGGGAATAGTCTCCAGGTGCCTGATTTGCTGGCCTTGGTTCCAGGCAGCCATGTCTGTTTCATGGCAAAACTGCAGGGCGCCCCTGACGGGGGGAGGGGCCAGACCGACCAGCTCCCGATCAGTTTTGCCGAGCCATACGACATGCTCCAGCCCTAGACTGTGGACAATGGATGAATTGGCGAACAACCAGCGCCCTTCGGGGTCTTTGATCACGATCAGATCGTGGGTCGCCTCAACCAGCAACTCCATCAACTGGCCGTAATCACCCTCCGCGTTGCTCAGGGCCTTGGGCGTGGTCAACTCATAGAGCACCAGAAAGTCTTTGACTTCCGAAGCAGGAGACGGCGCAGCAATCAGCAGCCGCTGGAAGTGTCGCAGGCGGCCATGATCATTGACCGACACTTGGTCTTCTATCACGCCTTCGGCACACTGGGCGGGCACACCCTGACTGAGTTGATCGAGCAATGAAGGGTTGTTAAACGTCTGTGCCGCCCTGTTGCGGTACACGACCGCCTGATTCGCATCGCGGCCGATCACACAATCCGGGAGGCTGTCGATCCACCCGATGGCATCGTCGGGTAGGCGCGGGTAAAGCGAAACATGCAGCAGACGCCGCCCACCGATGTTCGGAAGGTTTGCATCATCAAGGGGAGAGTGGGAACCATCGAGCCGGTCGGCGCTTAACCAGTGTGCTTGCCAAATCCAGTCACGGATATTTTCCATGGGGCCGATTTGGCCTATGGGCTGGTTCCATGCATCGCTCTGCGGCAAGGTCTCCAGAATTTGATCGATAGGCGCAATGGCGTCCAGCGACGTAATCGCCTGCGTCGCCGTGAGCGCGCTCTGCCCGTTTACATCCACCCACAACCATGCCTCGGCATAATCGCATGGACGTTGCGGCAAAGAGGTGAGGCCAACTCGATCTTCGTTCATGGTCGCTCGACGTCGCAGTGCAGCGGGAGGGGAAACAACATGCTCAAAATCCTTTTACCGAATCACTCGGGTCTCATACTTCATCAGCACGACAGCATATCTAAATCCTGACCGATAATCTCACGGATTCAATGCCTCATTTGCCGGTCGGGTGAGCATTTTCATCCAGATCATCCAAATAAATCATCTCACCAACCTGCCGAATAGCCACAGGGGTCAGATGCGTACCGGGGCAGGGGCCGCCCGTACACGCCCCTGTCAGCGGTTCGAAATACGCATTATGGAGTGTACAACGCAAGGACATACCATCCGATGGCCCAGTTGACTTGTCGGCCAGAAACCCGCGAACGCCCTTGGACAAAGCGGAGCCATTGTGCGGGCACAGATTGCGGTACGCGCGGATCGCGCGATGGTCTCGAACCACGATGACGGTGGGCACACCATTGACCGGTTGCACGCCCATGGCGTCTTCCGGGCCTAAGTCATCCAGATGGCAGAGCGGTTGGTTCTTTGCATTTGGATCTACGGCCAAACCATCAAAGCCGAGTTGCTGGATTTTCCGCTCCACCAACCGCACACCAAATGTGACGGCTGCATGCCAATCGGCGCTCGCCTGACTCGCTCGGGCATGAATGACACCGGCAATCAACGTATCGCCAGCGCCGATGCTGTCGACCACGCTCGGCACAGGCTGTGCGGGCACCAGCTGAACGGAATCGTTATGGCGTTCCTTCAGATAGGCGCCGGTCGCCCCCCAACCCAACACCAGCACCGCCTGTGGCGCCCATTGATGCGCCGCATTCAAGAAGGTTTCCGGGTCAGCAAATCCCCGTTGCTCCGCAAAGGCGCGCGAAAAGAAGACCACATCGGGAAAAGGAAACAGCTGATCGAGGTAGGGACGCTCTTTTTCCACCTCAAGGGAAAGTATCTTCGTGCCCGCCGCTCTGCGCGCCATCGCCAGCATGGCGGCCGTATCCATACAATGACGACCTTCGAAATGCAGCCAGTCGAACGGCGCAAGGTCGATCTTGAGGAAGGCGTTGAGATCGAATTCGGGCAAATCGCGATAATGGATGATGGTGCGGCTGCCATTCTGGCGATTCAGAGTGATGTACGAGGTGGGCGCATGCCCGAACCCCAGGATTTGAGCGTAACTCAGGTCGATGCCCCGTTGCGCCAGTTTTTCCTGAATCTGACGACCATCGGCATCCGGGGTCAGTACGGCGGCCAGCGCGCAGTCATGGTCGAACTGCCGCAGTACCGTCAATGTGTTGGTGACATTTCCGCCGGTGCGCTGCCGTTGCGCCAGAGCGCGTTGCTCGCTGTCCTCAACAGGATAACCAGCGACCTCGTTGATGATATCCAGGGTCGCAATGCCAATACCCAGAATCTTCGCCATTTCGTTGATCACTCCTCAAGCGGCGCGATCATGACGAGGCTGACGCCGCAGTGTGGTTCAGGGGTTGGAGATTATGCCGAACCGGCGCGCAGATTGGGCAGTGTTTTTTCTTCGACCCACCAGCGCTCAGCCGTGGCATGCAGCAGCAGACAACCGGAGCCACCATAGGCGCGTACCTTGCCGGCCGCGCCCGGGTTGAGCACCCAGATCGGCTCGCTGGTATCGATGATGCGATGATGCGTATGACCGTAGATCACGGCCCGGGCCTCGGGATGGCGCACTCGCAGCTTATGATGCCGTTGATGGGCCGGATTGACCCGATGGCCATGCTCGACGGCCAGCACGCCTCCGGGCAATCGCAGGGTGGCTACTTCCGGCAGGGATTCGAGCAGATCGGCCGTGCCGATCGGCCATTGTTCGACCGTATCGTTGTTGCCGCGAACGGCAATCACATGGCCTGTTTTCGGCGTCACACGGCGCAAAATATCGGGATTCAAGATATCCCCGGCATGCACGATGACATCGCACTGCTGCATGAGTGCGAGGATCGAATTTTCGATGGCACCATGCGTATCGGAAATAATTCCGACACAAACCGATGCATGTGATTCAAGGTCCACAAAGACTCCCTGGTGTTGATTTGCTTTGCCCGAGCGGATTTTATGACCCTGCACGGCAGCGCGCGTTCCATCAAGTGCTCCGGCAAGCATGTCACTTCATCCCGGGTGACAGACATCCAGTGACATCCAGAGCGTTTTACTCAGGATCACACACAGTATGGTGTGATCGGGTAAATCTGTCATCTATCTTGCCCCTTTTATCGACTCCTTAAATCCCCCTCATTCCCCCTTTTACAAAGGGGGAGACGCATTGATTCAACCAAAAGACTGATTCACCCCCTTTTTTCAAAGAGGGATGCGCACTTGTTCAAAAAAGTGCTGCCCCCCTTTTTTCAAAAAAATGGAACAAAATGGCGCCACATCGTGAAATCACGCACAACACGTATGATGCGTATCGTTGAACATTTGAACCCCTGCCCGGTAGAGACCATGAATTACCAACATCACTTCCACGCCGGTAATCATGCCGATGTCCTAAAGCACCTCGTACTTTTACAGCTCATCGAGCTGATGCAGCAAAAGCCGACCGGTTTCCTCTTGCTCGAAACCCATGCCGGTGCGGGTCTGTACGACCTGCAAGCGTCCGAAGCCCGTCGCAGTGATGAAGCAACAGGCGGTATCGGGCGACTCGTGCAGGCAACGCAAGCCGCCAACACGGTGCCGGATCTGATTCGGTTTTATCTCGAACAGATCGAACGGTTCGGGTCCATCCTTCATTTGAGCCACTACCCCGGTTCCCCACTGCTTGCTGTCTGTGTTCTGCGCCCGCAGGATCGTTATATTGGCGTTGAGCTGGTGCCCAAGGTCGCCCGGGAATTGAGTCGCAATCTCGCTCAGCGCCCCATGCAAGAGCCTTGCATTCCCGACCGCAGGGTCATCGCACGGGATGGCGAGGGGCTGGCTGCGCTTAAAGCCGATTTGCCGCCACTGGAGCGGCGCGGTCTGATTCTGATCGACCCGCCCTATGAACAGCCCCAGGAGCGCGACGATATTGCCGCCGCCTTGCAGGCCGGATTGCAACGGTTTGAAACCGGCGTCTATGCCCTGTGGTACCCGATCAAGCAACGCCCCTATCTCGATCGATGGCTCAACCGGATTGCCAAGAGCACGCCGCGTCCGGTACTGACCATCGAAAACAGTGTTTTCCCCGATGAACCGGGCAATCGACTCACCGGCTCCGGCCTGCTGATCATCAACCCGCCGTGGCAGTTCGATACGCTGATGCAGCCCGTGCTCGAGTTCATCAACGACGCGCTCAAGCAGGATACGGCCGCGCCCTGTGCGATTCGCTGGCTCAATCCCCCCAAGTAACCCGAACCGATGAATAATTTCTGTCGCAACCAACCGACCTGCCCGTAAAACCCCATGGAACACATCTTCACTGCCGATTTATCCCTTCAAGAACACGCCGACGCCACGGTTTGGCTATTGAACGAATACGCCAAGGACGACATGGGCGGAGGTAGTGAACTGACTGCATTTGCAAAACATAACTTGATTGCCGAGCTCAAGAAACGCCCGAACATCCACGTCATCCTTGCTTTCGTGGATGGAAACCCTGCCGGACTTGCGCTATGCATCGAAGGGTTCTCCAGCTTCGATTGCAAACCGTTATTGAATATCCATGACTTCATGGTCGCCTCGGCGTATCGAGGGCGGGGGCTTTCTAAGCGGTTGCTGGGAAAAGTCGAAGAAACAGCCATTGAGCTTGGCTGCAGCAAGCTGACACTGGAGGTTCTGGAAGGCAACCATGTAGCCCAATCCGCTTATCGGGCATTTGGATTCAATCGCTACGAGCTTCGCCCGGAAATGGGCAAAGCCATGTTCTGGCAGAAGAAGATCTGACCATATTAAGCCGAGGATTGCTTAAGAATTAGGCGCGAACCATTGCAACACTTTTACATCAGGTAAAGGTCAGAACGGTTCCAAACACCTTACACCAAACTCCACATCAAGATAAGCATTTGATTTAAATAAACTAAAAATAAAATCAAACACCAATCTGTAAATTAAATCGTAAAATTTAAACCACATCCGGCGCAAATTCTTGCGCTATGGGGTCATAAAGGTGTCGGTGACACACTCGGGAAGTGGCGGGTCAAAGCTTATCATAACCTCACTCTATTGGTCTCTAAGCTCAGCTGAAGTCACATCATATCCGCCCAGCAGACTTGCGAAAAACCATCGCACCACGCTCACCGGATAGTTCTCATTTTTGATGCAAGTGCTAATATCAATGGTTAGGCAGATTTCCACGCCCTTCTCGGACAGGTATTTCTTCGTAAAGTGATCCGATGGCTGGAGTCGTAGGCTGATGGAGCGTCACTCCGTGCTATGAGGGGATGACCATCCGATAAGCAAGGATCTTAAATCCCTCCGGCACAGGCTTGAACGGATCATCTGGATCAGGCCAGCGCTTAGACCGACTTTGGAATTCCCGAAGTTTTTCGGCATCTAGTTTGACTACTACAACATGCTCGTTCTCGCCTCCGCGAAGCCGACAGACATCGCGCTTGTGATTGGTTTTTTCGGGGACACGCACACGACTGTCACCAAAGCGCCTGTTGTTGACCAAGGCCACATACGCGTGAACATCCAAGCTGGATGACTCCACCAGCGCCGAGAATGTCTCAAGGTCTTGGTTCCAGGACAGAACCATCATGCAGTCCACCGCCCCTTGGAAATTCAGTCGGTGCTGAACATTCTGAAGCTCTGAGCAGATCAATACGCCAAAGGCAAAACCTTTGTGGAGGTAAACGGGCTTTGTGTCACGAGCGGAAAGAAATGTGGTCCAGTGCTTGCCGAAATCCCGCTGTAACAGGAAATCTTCCCTTGGGGCAGGCTGTGTCTTGGGCTGGTGCAGCCGAACAAATGCGGGGAAGCCTAGACGGTCATCAGCAAGGACGAGAACGGCCTCGCTGTGAATAGTGTCTTTCGCAACGTGATAGTCCAGGCCGGCAATCAAGCTGATTCCTGAGTCCCGAAGTAGACTACTGACGGTGCCAAGCCAACGTTCGGGTAGTGACAGCTCTGGCAACAGCAAATGCGTGGGTCTCGGGCTTGCCTGAAGGGTCTGATTCACCACATCCTCAATTCGCTTATACCGTGACCTAGACAAATCGGAACGGCCACTGGCCGCATCCTTCCAGGTCTCATCTGAGGTCAACAGGCTGCTGATGCCAAGGAAAACTTGCTTGTGACGTCTGCCATCCAGAATGGCCAGTTTGATGTCATCCGGGTTGGTATCACTTGCCTCTTCCGCTGTAGGCTCGACAAGAAGCGATTCCCAAACCCACGCACCTCTCAGCGCTCGGACATAGCGCGCCCAATTCCTGGCTGGGGTCTTCTTGTCTCCGCCCTTACCGACAAAAACACAATCATCCGGCAGAAACAGTGAAACCTCTTCTGTCGTATAGGGACGTGTGGGAAACAGATAAGGTAAGAGGGATGCGGACTCGACCTCCCCAATCGGTTTAGCTGCTCGGGGGTGCACTCGAAAAGTGCTCAGGTCATTGTTAACTGCTGATTTTCGTAGGAAGTCAGAGAGGTCTTCAACGCGCTCATAGCAACTGACCAAAGACGCCTCATCGCTGACGGATGGACGCTGCCGAATAGTATCCCTGCGCAGATGATCCTTATAGGATGTCTTCGCCCAGTCAGCCTCGCGAATTGCAAGCGAGACAACCTCCAAGTCTTCTTCCGTACCTACCAGGCCAACATCAGCACAAAGCTTCTGCGCAACTTCGGGCAGGGGTTGCATCCCCCCTTCCGCTTTTCCCCAGCGCAGTGATCTGGAGATAGCGTCCGCAGCAGATCTCCTCACACCGCCCCGGATGGACTCCCATTCGGTCCAGAGGATTTTGTCCGGGGCTGTGTCATGTCCGTTGACACGGACACATTTCTTTTCCGTTGCCTTCTCAACCTCTGTCAGAGAGGTTATCGCCGCATCGAATAGGCGCTTTGCGTCCGGCCAGTCCTTCAAAGCCACGGCAATCGATAACAAGCGCGGCAGATAGTCCAAGTGGTCGAAAATCTTGTCTGGCCGGAGGATGTGACTCAGGGCAAATTTATAGAACTTGCTGCGTTCGTCCTTCCAGTCATTTCGACGCAAGTCCCGCGACAGGATCTCCACTGCACGCAACAAGACAGACCATCCCAGCCGCCTGACGGACAATCCGTCAGCCCTGCGCAATGTATCCGCTTCCTCGGATGCCTGCCCGGCGGCAGCCAATACCTTGGCAGCGGCCATGGACTCCAGCTTGTCAGGGTTTGGCATCAAGCGGCGTTCGCTCGATACGCTCCGAATCTGGGACTCGATGCTGTCCAGCAAATCCACACCGCCTTGTCCCTCAAGGAAAAAGACCTTCTGCTTCGACTGTTGCAGCAACAGCGAGGTCTTTCCCTGGTACCCCCCCGGCAATTGCAGATAGATTTCTTCCTGACCCTTTTTCGGTCGTGGGAAGCACGTCGTCCGCTTGGCGATGAACGTCTGCAATTGCGGGAAATTGACCACATCCCCAGGGTCATGCAGAACGATGAAAATGTCGTCCACATACCTGCCGTAGTAGACAGGGCTTAGCTGTTGCTCGATTTCACGGTCAAGGCCAATCAGCAGGGCATTCGACACCACGCGGGAAATGGAGAGACCGATAGGCAGGCCGCCAACGAGCGGCCCTTCGCCTTTCTTGGGCTTGCACCCCAGTTCGTCCAGTATTACTAAAGTCCTGTCGGACCAAATCGCAAGGGCATCTGCAAACGCTGTGGTGAACTCCAGCTCCCACGGCTCCAATTCGATGCGCGCATATTTCAGGAAGCGCTCATCCTTCATGAACACCGGATCAATCCGATGGTAGTAACTGGTCAAATCCATCGTGATGGCAATGACAGACCGCTCGGCTTCCAGCTCTTCGCGGATTGCCTTGAGTCCCCGTTCCCGCCATTGCCGATAGGGTGCGAAATACGGTTGGAATGATCCGATGCCCTCGGTGTGATAAGAACCGAGCGTGCCTTCGGGCGAGCCTGGCTCTGGCCGATACCTGCGTAAGCGGGAGCCATAAGCCGACCTGGTAAGTGCCGCATCGAACTTGTGTCCGACCAGATTTATCCAGAGCGCGGACAGGACATGCATCTCTACCGGGAAATCGCCAACCAAGCGGAATTCAGGAGTCAGGTCATGCGTGTCGCAGAGGTGTTGGAAAGCGCGATCAGGCTTGGAGAAGAAACCATGCCCATTCGGTATTTTCTTGTCCGCTTTGGGTTTAGATGACAGCTTCTTGGCGACTAGGCGCGGCTCGCCCAGGTTTTCCGTGAGCACATCGACAATCTGGCCGGTCTGGAGGCGCTCTAATAAGCTTGCCAGCCGTGCCGGCAAGGTTGACTCGTAATCAACGAAGTCGCGGGCAACAAAGAGCGAGCGTTCAAAATAGCAGTCTGTCTTGGCCTTCCTGAAGGCATAAAACAGTTCGGTCAAGGATAAGTCGGACCAGGACTCGATCTTGGGTTGCGCCATGCCATTTCCTCTTATGAGTCCGTCTCGGCTGAGTAGTTCGCCACCAGGCTGTTATGGAACGCCTTGATTGCAAGATAGCTTGGATGGTCCGCCAGGGTGCCGGTGTCGAAACCAAGGCAAATTTCCACATCCTTCTGTGACAGATAGTTCGCGTGAATCAGCACCTCGCGGATTTGATCGGCGTCGTCGGCATATTCGCGCTCTTCGGGGTCGTGGTTCTGGAGCAGGAATTCCCGGAAGCTGTCTTCGATGATGGGTTTCGAGTGAGCCTGGATTTCCGCTACCACGCGCAGCTCTTCAGCGATCTTGGTATCGAGTGCGGCTTGGGTGCTGTAAAGAATCTGGCCATTCGGGTGGGCAGTTTCATTGCGGTCATCTACCAACTTGGCATAAGTACCGATCTTGCCGTTGTCGCAAGCAATGAGCTTGAGCAAGCGCAGGATGCTGCGCTCGTTCACGGTGCTGAACACGAAGGGCGAGGACGCGCCCATCAGAGTTTTTTCAATGTCCTTGCTGAAGCCAATCAGCCCTTTCTCGAAGTCATCCGGTCGGTTCTGTCTGATCTGCCAGATGTTGAAGTACATGAAGCTCATGGTGAGCATGTGGTAGGCCAGGAAGGCGAACTGGTATTTGCCGTGCTTGTAGTTCGTCTCAAAGGCGTCCCACAGAAAATCGATGTACTCCTGTTCCTTCGGGGCCTTGAAGTAAAGTGGCAAGTAGTCGGCGAGTTCGGTGGCTTCGTCCATGGCTTAAGCCTCCGGGGCGGCTGAGGCATCTTCTTCACCCCAGACGCGGGCGAGCGCTTCTTGGATTTTTGTCTCTTCATCCACGATGGCATTCTTGAGCCGCGCGATTTCGCTCTGGTAGCTCTCGATCTCCGCCACGATTTCCTTCTGCACCTCCAGCGGTGGCAGGGGGATTTGGAGCTCGCAGAACTTGGATTTGGAAATTTCAGCGAACGTTCCGCCGGTCGCCCATGCTTCCATCGTAGGCACGAGCTTGGTAAGCGCGAGTGCGACAAACTCTGGCAAGGCTCGCGCCGAATCTTGGATTACAACATTCTTGAAGCCTTGATTCGTAGCGATGGGAACGCGGTTGATGGCGATGCGGCCAATCGTAGCGCGGGTCGAAACAATGACCGAGTTCGCAGGGATAATCTTTGCCGAAGATTCGCGCAGGCCTTTTTCGGAGATCGTCCGCTTCGTCGTGGTGATTTGGGAAATGAAGTTGGTTGCGGGGAGATCAACGAGCGTTGCCCAAGGAATGCCACCGCCCCAATACTCCTCCACATCGGACTTGGGCGTGCCGCCACTTTCCACGCGGAAGAAGCTCTCTTCGCCGAGAGAGACGAGCGGGAAGGAATGATTGGAAGCTGCCCCCTCCCGATAGCGCTCCCCGCTTAGGTTGTAGTCGCCATTCGCGGCGATCTTGTCCTTCGCCACGATCAGTCCGCAGGTGGGCTGGCATTCATCAACTGCCCGCCCACTGCGCAGCGCCTGAAGATATTCGGCAAGCTCAGCCTTGACCTGCGGCAGGTCATTCTTGTCGAAGGCGCGGCGTTGCGCGCCTAGGCCGTAGCCGTCGTTTTCGACCTTGAAGAAGGCGATGCTATCGGCCTTTTTCGCCAGCGCGCGGTCGAGGATCAGGATCGAGGTTTTCACGCCGGAATAGGGGTTGAAGCAGCCGGCGGGCAGGGAGATGACGGCGATCAGGCTGTTTTCCACCAGCATCTTGCGCAGGGCTTTGTAGGCGGTTTGGCTCTGAAAAATAATGCCTTCCGGCACGATGATGGCGGCACGGCCATTGGTGCGCAGGTGTTCGGCCATGTAATCGACGAACAGCACTTCGCTGCGCTTGGCCTGGATGGAGAAACGTTTGTGCGGCTTGATGCCGCCCTTCGGCGACATGAACGGCGGGTTGGCGAGGATGACGTCGGCGGTTTCGTTCCACTTGTCTTCGCTGGTCAGCGTGTCGTATTCGACGATGTGCGGGTTGCTGAAGCCGTGCAGATACAGGTTGACCAGGGACAGCCGCACCATGTCCGGCGAGATGTCATAGCCGAGGATGTTGGCGGCGAGGGTCTGGCGTTCGTCGGGGGTGAGAAGGTCACCGGCGCGTTCCCGTGTGTTCTGCGCGAGGATGTGTTTCCACGCCGAAATCAGGAAGCCCGCCGTGCCGCAGGCGGGGTCGAGGATGACTTCGTTTTTCTTCGGGTCGATGACTTCGACCATGAAGTCGATGATGTGGCGCGGGGTACGGAACTGGCCGGCGTCGCCCTGGCTGCCGAGGACGGAGAGCAGGTATTCGAAGGCGTCGCCGAGTCGTTCGGAGTGGTCATAGGTGAAGCCGTCGATTTCCTTGAGGAAGCTGCGCAGGGTTTCCGGGTCGCGGTAGGGCAAATAGGCATTCTTGAAAATGTCGCGAAACAGCGCCGGGATGCCGGGATTCTCGTTCATCTTGCCGATGGCTTCGGAGTACAGCGCCAGCACGTCGAAACCGCCCATGCTGGGTGACATGAGCCCAGCCCAGCCATATTTGGCGTAGTTGCCGGCAAAGAAGCTGCGCTTGCCGCCCAGTTCTTCCGCTTCGGCATCCATGTCGTCCATGAATTTGTAAATGAGTGCGATGGTGATTTGTTCAACCTGCGATTTGGGGTCGGGCACTTTGCCGACGAGGATGTCGCGGCAGGTGTCGATTCGGCGTTTGGTATCGGTGTCGAGCATGGTGGGGGCTGTTTTCTACTGCATGAATTGGTTGAGAGAGACGTAATCCTTGACGTATTCCGGGAGGCGCTCGCGCCATTCCTTGGGCACGGCTTTGAAGTCGGCCATGCTGAAGGCGGGGTTGACGTTGAGTTCGGTCAGCTGGCGCTTTTCGATGATGTCGCGCAGACGGCCGTCGGTGGCATACGCTTTGAAGAAATATTTAAGCGCAACGATGGCGTCCGCATGTTTCGCCAACCCTTCCGCTGGCTGGTCGAGCAGAAACTTCTGGAATTCGTCTTCGAGCAGTTCGTCCTTGCTTTTGAATTTGGGGATCAGGCCGAAAATCTTCTCCAGAATCTCGCGCAGGGTCAGGCGACGATCTACGCCAGCAGCGCGGCGCAGTTTGTCGAGCGTGAAGAATTCTGAAGGCTTGTTGAGGACTTGCGAGGTGACGTAATCGACCGCGTGCCCCCACTGCGCGTTATCAACGTAGGTTTGCAGGGCGGTATCGGCCTTGACGGTGTTCTCGAAAGCTTCGAAGAACCTGCGGTCGATTTTCATGCCCAGCGGGCCGACGGCTTCTTCTTTGACATGGTGAATGTTGTCAATGCCACCGTGGATGTATTCGCCGCCTGAACCAATAGTTGTGCCGCCACCTTCGCCGTCACCTGTGTCGCTGCCCGGCCTGGGCAGTTTCAACACCTCGTCGTAGTTGAACTTTTCTTCAAAGTATTCGCAGTTGGCAAAGAAGTCGAAGAATTTGAATTGGGTCTTTTCCTGCTTGCCAATCTGCTCCTTGAGATGAATGTCGAAAAGCTGTTCGAGGAAGCTGTGCTTGCGCGTGCCTCGCCCCTTGATCTGCACGAAGTCGGAGGGCGAGAACACCGGACGCATGAGTGCTAGATTGAGGATGTCCGGGCAGTCGTAGCCGGTAGTCATCATGCCGACCGTGACGCATACCCGCGCCTTGCTGGTCTTGTAGGCATCGAGAAAATTGGCCGAGCCCAGCAGGTTGTTGTTGGTGAAGTTGATGGTGTATTGCTGCGCATCGGGAATCTGGGAAGTCACCTGTACCGCGAAATCCGACTGGTAACGTCCCGGCCAAAGGGTGTTGGCCTGCTCGTTGAAAATCTGCGTCAGCTTGGCGGCGTGGTTCTGGCTGACCGCGAACACGATGGCTTTGCCAAATTCGTGGCTGATCGGGTCACGCAGGCCGTTGGCGAGGAAGGTCTGGCAAAAGAGGCGATTGGTGGCTTCTGAAAAAAACGTCTTCTCGAAATCTTTCTGGAAGAAGTTTTCTTCCTCCGCGCCGCCATTTTCATTGGTATTAGCAACGGCATAACCCTCGTCGGAAAGCAGTTGCGTGGTGATATCAGTGCGGGCATCGACGACCACGGGATTTATGAGGAAGCCATCACGCACGCCATCACGCAGTGAGTAGCGGAAAGTTGGCTGGCCGGATTCGCAGCCGAAGGTGCGGTAGGTATCGAGCAGCAGGCGGCGCTCGGTTTCGCGCGGGTCGCGTGTGCTGGGTTTGCTGGCGTCGTACTTCTTCAGGTAGTCGCGCGGCGTGGCCGTCAGTCCTAGCTTGTAGCCCACGAAATACTCGAATACGGCACGGGCATTGCCGCCGATGGAGCGGTGGGCTTCGTCGGAAATGACCAGATCGAAGTCGGTCGGTGAAAACAGGCGCTTGTACTTGTCGTTGAAAAGCAGCGACTGCACGGTGGTGACGACGATCCCGGCCTTGCGCCATTCGTCGCGGCGTTCTTTGTAGATCACCGAGGTGTAATCGTTTTTAAGCTGCGCGATGAATGCCTTGTTGGCCTGATCTTCCAGTTCCAGCCGATCCACCAAAAACAGCACTCGGCGCGCGTTGCCGGTGCGCAGGAACAATTTGATGATGGCTGCTGCCGTCAGTGTCTTGCCTGTGCCGGTCGCCATTTCAAGCAGGAAACGGCTGCTGCCCTCGGCCACGGCATCCTGGATCGCCTGGACGGCACGCTTTTGGTAGTCGCGCAGGAATCGCAAACGGTTTTTCTGGATGAAAGCATCACGTTCTGCCGGATTGTTCCAGCCGGCTTCGGCGGCATAGTTCGGCATTTGGGTCAGGGCGATGTAGTTCTTGCCCACCAGTTCGGTGATGAGTCGCTGCGGATTGGGCTGAAAGCGGTGATAGCCCTTGATGGATTCCTGTGTAGGGAAGCGGGTGATGATGTGCGGATTGCCCTGCTCCAGATCCCAGAAGTAGTGCAGGTTGCCGTTCGAGAGAATGACGAAGCGGCACTTTTGGGATTTGGCGTACTTGCGAGCCTGTTCTTTGCCGATCAGAGGATTCTTGTCTTCGGACTTGGCTTCCAGCACGACAAGGGGAAAGCTCTGTTCGTCCAGGAGCAGGAAGTCGATGAATCCGTTGCTGGTGGTCTCGAAGTTGTCACCCAATGCATCAATTTTGGCTTTGGTTAGTTTGACGTTTGGCTCAAGCA
Source organism: Halothiobacillus sp. (assembly GCF_028710545.1). GTDB lineage: Bacteria > Pseudomonadota > Gammaproteobacteria > Halothiobacillales > Halothiobacillaceae > Halothiobacillus. Next base: position 41,045 of record NZ_JAQTTX010000003.1, read on the forward strand.
TCACATTGGCTTTGCCATGGACATCACCGAAGAAGCGCCAGCCGGCCTCTTCGAGGAGTTTGTTGATCTTGATGCGAGCTTGGGCTTCTTTGGTTGCCATGTCGTCCGGTGCCTTCCTTGTAAAATTCAAACCGTCCGACCATCGGATCGCTCGCGATCAATCTTGGGTAGCGGTTCCATCAGTTGATGATCTTTCAGGCCGTATTTGTAGGCATTGTATTGCCAAAGGACAAATTGCTGCTTGTAAGCACGATTCTCTTCCTTTAACTGCTCAATTTCACGCTCCAGCTTGGCGATGCGCTCAGAAGCACTCTTGAGACTTACAGGGCGTGGATTTCTCGGGCCTCTTTCCTTCACCCCTTTCTTAACGACCATGTAGGCTGTCGCGATCGCGTTATGAGCCGTCAGGGATTGCCTGGTGGGCTTTTTACCTACCAGCGGTTCGGCTGCATCGCAAATTGCATCCCAGGTCAGCTTCGACCCTTCCCATCCATGGATGAGATCAACGATTGCAACAACGTCGTGCTGTGTCAGATGCTTAGCCAAAGCCGCCTCCCAGTATTTTCGTCAGATCTTTCAGCATCTCCTGAGCATCGTCATGGGCCTCGCTATGCCCCTCAATGGCGCCCACCGATTTCTTCGCGACCACGCGACGAAGTTGGCTGAAATCGTTGCCTCTCAGCTTGATTTGCGCCCCATCCTCGATATCCGGGCGTTCCATGATGGAGACCAGCTCACGAAGTCTCGTAACGCTTTTCTCGTGGTACTGGAACCAGCGATCGGCCCACATGTCGCCTTGTTCAATGGCAGTCTGGGCCTTTAGATAAAGGATTTCCGTTCTCTCAAGACGACCCTTGATGCGCGCAAGGTTGTCCGAGTTGCCTTTGATGCACACATGCTCGGTGCAGTTGAGGCAGTCCCGGTACTTCTCGCAGGGACTCATCACATAATCGTGGACGCAGTAGCCAAACTCTGTGACGTGAACCGCTGCGGTCTCCAAGGTGTTGAACTCTAGCGAGGAGACCGGCAGATGCTTGCAGACATCACCAGCGGACCCGAAAATCGCCTTGGACGGATCGATACGCTCGGCCAGGCTCACCAACTCATGCTCAGTCATGTGGTTGTAGACGCGGTTCTGCTTGGAGTCTGCGCGCCCAGACCATTTGGCAAGCTCCAGATTTGATAGCCCGCCCCTCTGCGCGAGGGTGTTCAGCAAGTGCCGGGCTTGATGAGAGGTCATCTTCAGGCGCCCACCGATTTCAGACCTGTAGCCGTGGCGGTCAAAAATTGTTTTGCTGAACTCATCGTGTGGCGACAAGTCTCCGGTAAAAAAGTTGTTGGTCGGTTTGTGCAGTTCCACTGGCAAGCCAACCGGCCCAAGCATTTCGGTCAGTTGAAATGTATTTAGAACGCACAGCGCATTGCTGTACTTGATGCCCTTGTCTTCATCAAACCAAGGAAAGTTGCTAGGAAGACGGCTCAGCACGTATTGCCACAGGCTGTTGAGGGTGTGGACAGCATCCTGCGTAGCCAATCCCCTGCCACGAAGAGCAGCATAACTCTGCTGCTTGGTCCCATGTACGAGACCAATCGCCTGACTAGCCTGCTCCACGGTCAGCGGTGCGTCATCCAGCACTTGGGGACAGTCTCGGTGGCGATAGAACTTGGTAGGATTGCCCTCAATCCATTTCGCGAGTTGACGCGCATTCTCAGACAGAGCCCTGAGACGCCTGACAGCCTCCTTGGCAACAGGAACCATGGTCGACGGCACCCACTTGATGTCGCCCTCGAACCCCTTTCCTGAAAAGAAGCGCCAACCATAGCGCTCAACACCATCACGATCAGTTTCCGTCACTTCACAGTCCACAGGCAGTGCCAGGACCTCGGAAATGCGCGAGGGGGCAGACATCAACATGGCAAAGACAGAGGTCGTAAAAATGTCCCGACCATGGGTTGGATTGTTGGCAAAAATTTCCGCGAGAGCGTTTAGCGCTGTTTCATCCGGCAGCTTGCTATCTCGCTCTATCCCACCAGCTCTGCCTGTTTTATTTTTGTCGCCTGCACGCTTGATGGGGTTTCGCCACCCATGGACGCTGCCGGGTACCAACTTGTTCTCACTGACAAACACGCTTAGGCGCTCGATCTCACGCCCGCAGTGGTAGGCAGCGCCCGCCGAGTAGTATTGCCGGGCCAATAGCGCCGCCTCATCGAGCACGGCCATGGAAAGCTTGCTGATGTCGGCAGCACCCGTGACCTGAATCAACGCTGCCTCAATAGCCCTCATGGCCTTGGATTCGTTTTTTGCCCCGGTTGGGCGATGGCCTTGTTGGTATCGAAAGTAGGCTTTTGCGAAGTCAATAAACTCAGGAGCCATCCATTGACTTGAACTGGGCCTGCGGGTCTTAACGCCCAGCTTGGCGAAGACCGTGACATCAGGCCACATCGGCTCAAACCAGGGAAGATCAGCACCAAAGACCGTCAATTCATCTCGACATTTAGCAATAAATGCCTTTAGGTTTTCTTCAGCCGCCAACTGGTGCTTCGGTTTGAACAGGAACAGCTCAGCCATTTATGAGCACTCCCTGCTCACTCATTTCGACCCTGCGACGATTGCATCTCTGGATCACATCCGCAACAGCAAGGATACTTCGATCAAGAACGGTAGTCACCTGGACATCGCCTGTCAGATCAATCAAGCGATCTCGCTCATCAATGAGATGGGCGTAGACCTCCTCGTGCGGGCCATCCAACCAAGGCTGAAAATGCATACAGGTGTAGCAAGGAATGGGGACATTCGCTCCGCAAAATCCAAACTCACCACAGGTGCCAATTCCGCGCCCACCCTCGGTGCGGATGCGACTTGTCGGGTCTCCACCGCGCCTGGCTTGCTTCTCGGCATCGACAAGAACTCCCGCGAACGCTTGGGCATAGGGCGCCAACTGGAACCCCACGGCCTCATCCAGGCGCTTGACGTGTTCAGGGATATTCTTGATGTAGACCCCCGCATTCTGGGTATCCGTGTGATCCAAGAGTTCAGCAATCACAAGCTCGCCAAACCCTTCTCGTGCGGCCCGCGTGCCGGTGGTGTAGCGAAAGCGCCGGGCATTCAAGCGCAACACATCCCCAGTACGCTCGGAATGAATACCTGCCGCATCAGCGACGAATTGCAGTACGTCGGAGACCACGGCTGACGCGATGTGTAGCTTGTCGGTCTTCAAGAGATCACGGAGCTCACGAGGCGATGCAATGGATTTCACCACATCGACATCAGGGAACAGCGGAATCTGCTGACGATCAGCCTGCTGAAGTCTGAAGCCAAGTAACTCCTCAACCTGCTTGATTGAGTGCTTGGCCTGAGCATCCAGAATCCTCAATAGATCCTCCGTGATGGCGAACGGCTTGAAGCTGGCGCGGAAGTCATGTTGCTGCTTCCCGCGTGGGACATTCAGCAGATAGAGAGGCTCGTTCTTCATGTTTTTTCCGCTCAGGATGTCTCCTACCCGCAGATGGGATATCTGGATAGGACGACGGCCGGTGCTGCTTGTAACCAAGCACATGGCCATCTCTGAGAGCGATATGACATCCCGCTCGAAGGCTTGGACGGCTCCTTCATTGAACGCTTGCAGTTCATTATCCGTCAGCGGGCCAGCTTCGGGGTCTTTGCGCTTGACCGCATCACCCTTGCGGTTCCCCTTGATGGTCCAACCATCAAGCAAGCGGATCACATCCATGGAAACGCCCGGATAGCCAAGACGGTGCCAGCGCCTCAGAAATCCGCTAATGACGCCCAGGTACCACTCCGTGCGAGGATTCAGGGTTGCCCGGTAGTTGATCAGCATCACTTCGTTTATTTCATCTGCTCCGGTTGAGATGAGCATATGTCTGAGTCGATCGTGAACATTATTTACATGATGCGAAGACAACTCTGAAGCGTAAAAGGCCAGCGCTTGCAGGAACCCTGTCCGCGTCGGCTCGGACAGCAGGCTTCCGACATGTCCAACGTTAATGCGGACATTCTTGTCGAGGGTCCAATACTCATCCGAAAGTAAAAACGAGTAGCCCGGAGCCCTAGCGTGATAACTCCGCTCAGCGACGACAGGTAATACGAAGGGATCAGGCATCATTTTTCAGCCCCTCTGGCATGCGAATACCCATGGAGTTCTGCATCTTCAATGCCGCTTCATGACCTTTCTTTTCCACAAATCGGCGATTGTAGATAGCCGCGGTGCCGGAACCGTCCTTCCATCCCATGAGATAGGATCGGATCTGCTCCTGACGTGCCTCACTTGGAGATTCATCCATCGCATCCATTCTCTCGGAGAACTTGCGGTTCCATGTGTGGCGCAATATGTGTCCCGACATCGCATAAAGGTCGGGGGATACAGTACGAACGACCGCCATGACCTTGAAATAGGCGGACTTTGAAATCGGCTTACCTTTCGTGGGTCCCTGCTTATGAGTGAGAAACAGGAAGTCGTTATGTCTGTCGGTAGGCACGCGCACCTTCCGTCGATCCTGACTGATGTAGTCATGCAACTCCTTCACAAGCACTCCTCCCAACGGAAGAAGCCTCTCCAGCGTCTTCACATTGGGCTCATTCGTGCGCGGGTCATGCTCGTCGTCGGCACGTCGCTCGATCTTGAGCTGATTCTTGTCGAACCTGATGTCCCGGATTCTGATATTCAGCAATTCACTGCCACGAATGCCAAGGTGGAACAGCATGAGGATAATCAAACGGTTCCTGCGTTGAACCGAAGGGGAGAATGGATTGAGATCAGTCCCCGGACGGGTCACTTCAAAGAGCACGTCCAACTGCTCGTCGCTCAAGGATCTGTCTCGCCGGTTATCAGCCCTGTTTTTATTCTTGGGGCGACGAGCCTTGATTTGCCGACAAAGCCTGTCGATTTGATCCAAAACATCCTTCCCGGCCCGATTAAGAAGGTGCTTGGCATACCAACCAAAGAAGTGCGCGATTGCCGTCAAGCGAGAGTACTGTGTGCCCTTGCTGACGAACTCAAAGGACTCCTTCATCTCACCCAAGGGAAACATCAGGACCGGAGAGTTGAATGAGGCGTTCCTATAGGGCTTTCTTTGAGTGAAATCGCGCAAGGCGTCGATCTCGTGCCCCTGGAAGAATCGCCCCTTGAACAAGCGCTCATCGAGATCAATCTGACGCCAGTCAAGAAAACGAAGGAACACGATCAGATGGCTGGCCTCAGCCTCCACGGTGGCAAATGCAACGCTCCTGTTGCGGAGCTGAGTCGTGAGGTAGAGGTTCGGGTAGTAGAGCGGCAGCCCCGTTGATCGATCCACCACTAGGCAGTAACGCTCCCCACTATCCATGATAAAGCGACTAACACCATAAACCTTGCTCATGCCCGCACCCGCAAGAACTTTACACTTCCTGCAAGGTACACAAAAACACATATAAATGCAATGATTCTTTACACAAAAAAATCAGAACAAAAATCAATAAAAACAACCCAAAACAATACGTTGCATAAAATCTCTTTACAGATCTAGATTAAGGTGCATTTTAGAACGGGATATCATCATCCACAAAATTCGGCTCGGATTTGGCCGGGGCGCGTGGAGGCGGTGGCGGGGCGCCGTAGTTGTCGCGGTTGCCGCTTGACGGGCGCGCAGGTGCCGCGGCGGCACGACCGGCGCCACGTGCAGGCGGTGTGTTGCTATAGCCATCGTCTTCATAGTCGCCCGATTCTTGCTGGCCGCCGCCGGAGCCACCCGAACCTCCACGTCCGCCCAGCATTTGCATCTCGTTAGCGACGATTTCGGTGGTGTAACGATCTTGTCCATCCTGACCTTGCCATTTGCGGGTTTGCAGACGGCCTTCCACGTAGACCTGCCCACCTTTTTTCAAGTATTGGCCTGCAATCTCTGCCAACTTGCCAAAGAATACAATGCGGTGCCACTCGGTGTTTTCCTTCTGTTCACCGCTGTCTTTATCTTTCCAGGTCTCGGAAGTGGCGACGGTAATGTTCGTTACCTGCCCGCCGCTCGGCATGTAGCGAACTTCCGGGTCTTTCCCGAGATTGCCCAGGACAATGACTTTGTTGATTCCACGACTGGCCATCCGTATGTTCCTCTTGCGATTACAATGGCGGTGCCCGACAGTTTCGGCAACGCGCTAAAGTCCGTACTATAAATCACTTGCCCTTTTCATTCACTTTTGACTTTTCTGGATTCCCATGGCCGATCCGTTTATCCGCATTCGCGGCGCTCGCACGCACAACCTGAAGAATATCGATGTCGATCTGCCGCGCGATGCGCTGATCGTGATCACGGGGTTATCCGGTTCGGGCAAGTCATCGTTGGCCTTCGACACGCTGTTTGCCGAAGGTCAGCGCCGTTATGTCGAATCGCTCTCGGCCTACGCGCGGCAGTTCCTTTCGATGATGGACAAGCCGGATGTGGATCACATCGAAGGGCTTTCGCCCGCCATTTCGATCGAACAGAAAACCACGTCGCACAATCCGCGCTCGACCGTGGGCACCGTGACGGAAATCTATGATTATCTGCGTCTGCTCTACGCCCGCGCGGGCATTCCCCGCTGCCCGGAACATGGCGTCGATCTCACTGCGCAAACCGTCTCGCAGATGGTCGATCATGTGCTGGCGCTGCCAGAAGATTCACGCTGGCTGCTGCTCGCGCCGGTCATCGAGAACCGCAAGGGCGAGCATAACAAGCTCTTCGATGAATGGCGTTCGCAGGGCTTTTTGCGGGTGCGCATCAATGGCACCGTGTATGAAATCGATGAGATTCCAGCACTCGATCCGAAAGGCAAAAACACGATTGAAGTCGTGGTTGATCGCGTCAAAATCCGCCCGGATATCGGTCTGCGCCTGGCCGAATCCTTCGAAACCGCGCTGCGCCTCGCCGATGGGCGCGCCTTTGTCGTCAATATGGATGATGGCACTATCCACACGTTCTCCGCCAAGCACGCCTGCCCGATCTGCGGCTATGCCCTGGCTGAACTCGAACCGCGCCTGTTCTCGTTCAACAACCCCGTCGGTGCCTGCCCGACCTGTGACGGCCTGGGCGTGAAGCAGTTTTTCGATCCGCAAAAAGTGATCGTGAATGCCGAACTCTCACTGGCCGCAGGTGCCATTCGCGGCTGGGACCGGCGCAATGTCTACTATTACCAGCTCCTGCTCGGGCTATCGAAACATTATGGTTTTGATTTAGACACGGCCTGGCAGGATCTGCCGATCGAGATTCAAAACTCCATCATGCAGGGCAGTGGCCGCGAAAAAATCACCTTCACTTACCTCGATCCCAAAGGCAAGGCCAGCACCAAGGATCACCCCTGGGAAGGCGTGCTGCCCAATATGGATCGTCGTTACCGGGAAACCGATTCGCAGGCGGTGCGCGAAGAACTGGCAAAATATATTTCCGAGAGCGCCTGCCCGAGTTGCGGCGGCACCCGCCTGAACCTGGCGGCGCGGAATGTCTTTATCGAAAACGAAAACCTGCCCGCCATTACCCATCGCTCGATCAGCGAGGCGCTCGCGTTTTTTCAAACCCTCGATCTGCCGGGCGCGCGCGGTGAGATCGCCGGGCGCATCGTGCGGGAAATTAGCGCGCGGCTGGGATTTTTGAACGATGTGGGCCTGACTTATCTCTCGCTGGATCGCTCGGCCGAAACGCTCTCCGGCGGCGAAGCCCAGCGCATCCGCCTCGCAAGCCAGATCGGCTCGGGCTTGGTGGGCGTCACCTACATTCTCGATGAACCCTCCATCGGCCTGCACCAGCGCGATAACGACCGCTTGCTCGGCACCCTCAATCATCTGCGCGAACTCGGCAACACCGTGATCGTGGTCGAACATGACGAAGACGCCATCCGTGCCGCGGATTTCGTACTCGACATCGGCCCCGGCGCGGGCGTGCATGGCGGTCGGATCGTGGCACAGGGCACGCCCGAACAAATCGCCGCCAACCCCGATTCGCTCACCGGCGCGTATCTTTCCGGCAAGAAAAAAATCACCGTGCCCAAACGCGTGGCGCCCGAAGCCGAACGTTGGCTCAAACTCCATGGCGCGCGCGGCAACAACCTTGTCGGCGACACGCTGGAAATCCCGCTGGGGCTTTTGACCTGCATTACCGGCGTTTCCGGCTCGGGCAAATCGACGCTGATCAACGACACGCTGTATCTGATTGCCGCGCGTGATTTGAACGGTGCCAGCACCCGCCCCGCCCCCTTCGAGCACATCGAACATCTCAATCAGCTCGACAAGGTCATCGATATCGACCAATCCCCCATCGGCCGCACGCCGCGCAGCAATCCGGCCACCTATACCGGTCTGTTCACGCCGATTCGTGAATTGTTCGCCGGCACGCAAGAGGCCCGCTCACGCGGTTACACACCGGGGCGTTTCTCGTTCAATGTGAAAGGTGGTCGCTGCGAAGCCTGCCAGGGCGATGGCGTTATCAAGGTAGAAATGCATTTTTTGCCCGATGTGTATGTTGCCTGCGATGTCTGCCACGGCAAACGCTACAACCGCGAAACGCTGGATATCCGCTACAAAGGCAAAACCATCAGCGACGTGCTCGCCATGACCGTCGAAGACGCCGCGCCCTTCTTCGATGCCGTGCCCGCCCTGCACCGCAAACTCACCACCCTGCTCGACGTAGGCCTGGGCTACCTCACGCTCGGCCAGAACGCCACCACCCTCTCCGGCGGCGAAGCCCAGCGCGTCAAACTCGCCAAGGAACTTTCCAAACGCGATACCGGCAACACGCTCTATATTCTCGATGAACCAACCACCGGCCTGCACTTCGCCGACGTCGAACAACTGCTCGCCGTGCTCTACCGCCTGCGCGATCAGGGCAACACCGTCGTTGTCATCGAACACAATCTCGATGTCATCAAAACCGCCGACTGGATCGTGGATCTGGGCCCCGAAGGCGGCAGCGGCGGTGGAAAAATCATCGCCAGCGGCACACCGGAAACCGTGGCAAAAGTGACTGGATCTCACACCGGACGGTATCTCGCCCGGTTACTCGACCACTGAACCCTCAAATCCACCCTTCTGTAAGGAGGGCAGGGGCAATGCCATTGGGTTAAGCTCCAACCGGTTGATAAATAATGCTTAATATGCAGGCCCAGCAACATGAGTAGTTGCCGCAATGACCGCAGCCGGTATGATTAGGCCGTGCCGTCCTGCACTGATTGTTGTGCATTGAAGCAAACAAAACCCCCGGCATGACCGGGGGGCTTTCGTAGGCTTTGGTGTGCTTCAGATCAGAAGCACGTCGCAGGTCACTGTGGCGTGCCTTTGGATTTTTCCTCTTGCGTGTCGAAGAGAAAACCCGCGGCGGCAGAGGTCAAAATCAACAACCCGGTGCCGATGATCCAGGCGAAGTACCAGGGGGCGGCTTCGCCCATCACGATCACAAGGAAGATCACGATCATGGCCAGCACAAAAAACAGCAGGAAATAACCAATCGTCTTCATATTCTTTCTCCGTAAATTTCAGCCCGGGATCAATAAGCGTGCGGATCTTTCTCGATCTTGCCCGCATCCACCTTGCCGCGCATCACGTAGAAGGCCCAGCTGGTGTACCAGAGGATCAAGGGTACGAACACGGCCGAGAAGCCAGTCATCCACAAAAGGGTGGTTTCACTGGAAATCGAGTTCCAGATGGTCAGGCTCTGACTTGGATTGGTGCTTGATGGCATGAGGAACGGGAACAGGCTGATCGCGGTTGCACCGAGTACACCTACCCACGCCAGAACGCCAAACCACCATGCGATGGCGGGGCGATGCGCGCGCAGCAGCAGGCCACCGATGATCATGCCTGCAAAGCCGATAACCGGGATGACCCACAGAATGGGCATGGCCTTGTAGTTGGCCAGCAGGCCGCCTTTGACGAGTTCAACGGTTTGGGTGAGGGGCGTCTGCGCCAATGCCGGGTCGACCGAATGGGTCAGAACGAAGCCGGGCATCATGCTGATCCACACCCCGCCGATCGCGAACAACACAATTGCGACCAGAATGGCAAATGAACCCGCCGCCCGCGCCCGTTCGGCAAGCACGCCCTCGGTTTTGATAACCATCATGGTTGCGCCCATGTACATGGCAAGCGCGAGAGAAAGCAGGCCTGCAAGGATCGCAAACGGGTTGAACAGGCTGATGAAGCTGCCGGTGTAGTACGAGCGCAGATCCCAGTCGAAGTGGAAGGGTACGCCTTGCAGCATGTTGCCCATGGCCGCGCCATAGATGATCATCGGCAGCGCGCCGGAGATCAGGAATACCCAGTCGGCAATGTTTCGCCAGCCTTCGGTCGGAATTTTCGAACGGTATTCGAAGGCGAGCGGCCGCATGATCATGCTCCACAGCAGGAGCAGCATGACGACATACAAACCGGAAAACGCCGTGGCATAGATGAGCGGGAAGGCCGCAAAAATCGCCCCGCCGCCCAGGATGAACCACACCTGATTACCGTCCCAGTGCGGGCCGATGGCGTTGAGCATGCTCCGGCGTTCGAGATCGGTCTTGCCGATGATGCGCAGCAGTGCGCCCACGCCCATATCCATACCGACCATAACGGCCAGCCCCAGTAGCAGCACGCCCAAGAGCAGCCACCACAAAACTTTCAAGCCTAGATATAAATCCATCTCACACCTCTTTGGATTGTTCGTTCACGAGCGTCTTGGCATGAACGGGGGCATAGTTGCCACCCAATACCGAGCCACCTGACGACGTGTTCTTATCTTGCTTTTGCACCGCGTGATGATCGTCGGGCCCTTGCTTGATCGCGCGTACCATCAGGTACATTTCGATAATGATGAAGATCGAATACAGGCTGACAAACCCGATCAACGAGAACACCATGTAACTCACGCTGTGGCTCGAGGCCGACATCCAGGTCGGCAGCAGGTTGTAGACCGTCCACGGTTGGCGACCCAGCTCGGCCGTAAGCCAGCCCATCTCGCAGGCGAGGAACGGGACCGGGATCAGCCAGAGCGAAAAGCGCAGGAAAAGAGGATGGTTCTCGACGTCGTTACGCAGTGAGTAGATCACGCCGAAAATGAAGAAGGCGAGCATCAGGAAGGCAAAGCCCACCATAATGCGGAACGTCCAGTAGATGGCGAAGACATCCGGGATGGTGTCTTTCGCGGCGAGGGCGATGTCCGCATCGGTCGCTTTGCTTACATCCTGCTCAGGCGCGTAGCGCTTGACCAAAAAGCCGTAACCGAGGTCTTGCTCATGCGCCTTGAACTGAGCCATGGCCGCCGCATCGCTTGGATTGCTGGAGAGAATCTTCAGCGCTTCTACCGCCTGGATGCCGCTCTTGATGCGGAGGGCATTACTGGCCTCGATCTCTGCGATACCCGGAATTTTCGTATCCATGGTATGCGTCAAAAGTGGCGTGAGCAGATAGGGAATCTGGATGGCCCAACTGTTCTCCTGCTTCTCCTGATTCGGCCACGCCATGAGATTAAACGGCGCTGGCGCTTCTTCCGTTTTCCACATGGCTTCCATTGCGGCAATTTTGGCCGGTTGTGCATGCGCGCCGACAAAACCGAGTGCATCACCCAAGGTGATTACCCCGATGGTGGACAGAACGCCAAAGATCGTTGCCATCCGGAACGAACGCTTGGCCAGTTCCATGTGCCGTTTGCGCAGCAGGTAGAAGGCACTCACGCCGGCAACGAAGATCGCGGCGGTCACATAACCGGCAATACTGGTATGCACGAATTTGGCTTGTGCGTCGTGGCTGAAAATCAGCGCAGTGAAACTTTCCAGTTCCATTCGCATGGTGACGGGGTTGAACACGGCTCCTTGCGGGTCCTGCATGAAGCCGTTGGCGACGAGAATCCACAGTGCCGACAGGTTCGAGCCCAGTGCGACAAGGTAGGTCACGATCAGATGTTGCCCGCGGGAGAGTCGGTCCCAGCCGAAGATCATCAGGCCGATCATGGTCGATTCCATGAAGAAGGCCATCAGGCCTTCAACGGCCAGGGGCGCACCGAAAATATCGCCAACGAAGCCGGAATAGAATGACCAGTTGGTGCCGAATTCGAACTCCATCGTGAGGCCGGTGGCGACACCGAGGGCAAAGTTGATGAGCAGCAATTTGGCCCAGAATTGCGTCATTTCCTTGTAAATCGGCTTGCCGGTGACCACATACACTGTTTCCAACGCCGCGAGGAACACAGTAAGCCCCAGTGTGAGTGGCACAAACAAGAAGTGGTAGAGCGCCGTGGCGGCAAATTGCCAGCGCGACAGCTCGACGACGGTATCGTTGATCATATTGAGCTCCTGGTATAACAAAGAAACATAGATAAACACGGCCTCTGTGGGAAGAAGCCCCGCTCGACCGATCCGTGAAGGGTACGCCCGTCGTGTTGCCGCCGGTTAAATTTATGGCTGATTAACTGCGTAGTATGGCTAATTTGTGTTGTTGAATAACAACGCGGCATTGCTGCTCAATGGGATAGTTCTGGCCGCTTATTTGCAAGGGTAAACCTGAGTAAATTGATTTGTTGTTTTTTTATGATATAACATAAAAAAATATTATTAATCACGAGGTGCGCTCATGTCTTTTATTCCTTCCAAGGCCGGGAAATCTCCCGTTTCGCGCTTGTTGCGCCATTTGAGCCTGATGACCCTGGTGGAAGGTGCTTCCCTGATCGCCTTGGTGCTCATTGCCGTGCCGATCAAATACGGTTTGAACTTTCCTTTGGCCGTCCAGGTAGTCGGACCCATCCACGGGGCGTTGTTTCTTTGGACAATGGGGGTATTGCTGACCAGCGTATTCGCCGGACGTTTGGCTGCGGCCAAGGGGGCGGTGGTCTTTTTCGCGGCATTGATCCCCTTCGGTGGCTTGTGGTCGCACCGGCTGCTGGATCGGGAAATTGCTCGCCAGGGTCAGGGTGTAACTTAACCGTCCGGTCGAGCGGGCGGGCTGACGCCAGCTTGGCGTTAGCACGGTTCGATGTGGTGATACCTGTTATAGTGCGCCGGGTTTCCGCGAAGGACTTTTGCAGGTTTTGTTTGATGACTCATCCCCCCATTCCCGCTGCCGAGATCGAGTTCACGGCCATCCGGGCGCAGGGTTCGGGAGGGCAAAATGTCAACAAGGTCTCAACGGCGATCCATCTGCGCTTCGATATTCATGCTTCATCTTTACCCGATGAAATCAAAGAAAAACTCTTGGCACTCTCCGATTCGCGCATCAGTCGCGAGGGCGTGATCGTGATCAAGGCGCAACGATTCAACAGTCAGGACAAGAACCGCGCCGATGCACTGGCGCGCTTGCAAGCCCTTGTGACGCAGGCGACCCGCCCCGTCAAACCGCGTAAACCGACCAAACCCACCCGCAGTGCGCAATTAAAACGCTTGGCGAAAAAGGTGCAACGCGGTCAGACCAAGCAGCTGCGCGGACGCGTCGTCGAATAAACACAGGATTCTTCCGTCATGGCGCAAAAAGCGACCGTCTACAAAGTCGATCTCGATATTTCTGATATGGATCGGTCGTATTATCTAAGGGGTCTCTGCAGGAATCGATAGTGTCTCTGCGGGACCGCCAAGGGCCCAGATGCAAGGCGCGGTGCGCAGGGAATGGCCGTCGCCATTCACAAGCGCCGCAACGCTGCAGACGGGCCCTTGGCGGCCCGCCCGGACGGGGCTTGCGGGTTTGCCCGCACTCTGTGTTGCCGCCTCTCGATGGGCAATGAGCCCATCTTCGAGTCGGCGCCTTGATTGCGAACAAACCCGTAAGCCAGAGGCACCATCGATTCGTGCAGAGGCCCCTTAGCCATCACCTGACGCTGGCCTTGCATCCCTCGGAAACCGAATCGCGCATGATGCTCCGCGTGCTGGCCTTTGCGCTGAATGCACAGGAATTGCTGCAATTCACGCGCGGGCTATCGGCAGATGATGAGCCGGATCTCTGGCTGAAAGATCTCACGGGGGGTATCAAGTTGTGGATCGAAGTGGGCTTGCCGGACGAGCGCCGTCTACGCAAGGCCTGCGGGCGGGCGAAGCAGGTGTTGGTTTACGCTTACGGTGGCCGGGGCGTGACGGTGTGGTGGGAAAAATCCGTGCGCGAGTTTGCACGGCTGGACAACCTACGTGTCTTTTCCATTGATGACGAGTCGCTTGCCGCGCTGACTGCACTGGCAGGCCGAGGGATGCATCTGTCCGTCAGTATTCAGGATGGCGATATCTGGGTGTCTGACGGCGAGGCCAATGTGCCGGTGATTATCCGGGCGTTGACGCCTTAACTTTCGGAGCATCCTTTGCTTCGTTTCCATGTCGTGGTTTTATGACCACCGTACAGGTCATGCCCGCTGCAATGTGGACGCTCGCGGGAATCTTTTCCAGCTTGATGCGTACGGGAATCCGGCTTGCGAGGCGTACCCAGTTGAATACCGGGTTGACGTCTGCCGTCAGGTCCGGCGCGACCGGATTGTCCCGATCTGCAATCGCGTAGGCAATGCTGGCGACCCGCCCGCTGATGGCCTTGGTGTGCCCCAACAAGGTCACCCGTGCCGGATCGCCCACTTGAACGTGCCGCAAACGCGTTTCCTCGAAATAACCGTATACCCAGAACGAGTCGGCATCGACGATGGCCATTTTGGGTGCGCCGACGGCGGCGTAATCACCGGGGCGCAACAACAGGTTGGTGACATAGCCGTTGACCGGCGCGCGAACGGTGGCGCGCTCAAGATTGAGTTTGGCGAGATCCAGTTCGGCTTTGGCTTGGTCGTAGGCTGCCTCAGCTTCCCGTGCGGCGATCTGCGTGTCGGTATTCTGCTCGGCGGACACCACTTCAGGATCGAGGGCGACCCGTCGTTTGGCCTGCTGCCGCTTCATTTCAAGGGTTGCACGCGTCGCCGTGAGGTGTGCTTTTGCGTTGGCGAGTGCCAGCTGGTAGCGCGCCGGGTCCACTTCAAACAGAACATCGCCCCGGTGGACGAATTCGTTGTCGCGTACCGGAACCGCAACCACGCGGCCGCCGACATCCGCCGTGATCTGCACGATATTCGCCCGCACCCGACCATCCCGTGTCCACGGAGAATCCATGTAGCGCAGCCATAATTGGTACCCCAGATAGACGGCGATTCCGACAATCAAGCTGGTTAAAACAAAGCGGCCGACCGCAGCGTGTTTCATGAGTACCACCATAGCCCAAGGCCACTGAACAAAATCACAAACAGGGCAAACCGGAACAGGGCCGGGTGCCAGACAAAACGATCCCAATCGACATCACGCAGAAGTTGATCGATCAGCACGTAGATCAGGGCGCTGCCGATCAGGATGAGCAGCAACGTCGGTATCAGCGCATCGAACAACGGAATTTCACGCGGCATAACCGGCCACCTCCTTGCTCACTTCCGGCTCGGGGGCGGCAGGACGGTCGATATCCGGGATGGCTTGAACCTGAAGTTGAATCAGGTGCAGGTAAATCTGGATTTTCCGGTCATTGGATGTCGGCTCTTTTCCCTTGTTGTCGAATACTTGGTCGAATACCTGTGGGATGACGTTGTTGAATGCCTGCCGAAGCGCGCGCAAATTGCGCTGATTTCGATGGCGGTAAAACCGGGCCAAGGCGGAAATGGCCGTTTGAACGGACGACAGTCGGGCGGCATCGAGCGAATGGGGCTGTCCGAGCAGCGTGCGCAATTCAAGGACGGCGCTGCCCAGTTCCTGGATGGTCAGCGCATCGGTCAATGTGGCGCGATCTTTGGCTGTGTTGAAACCACGCATGCCGGCGATCTGCCGCAGCAATTCGCGGGAATCGCGTTCGAACTGCGGGCGCAGACCGGTCAGCGGGTTCAGGCAGGCGACGATCAGCTGTCGATTCAGTGCCCGCATCATGCGATAGCGCGACAACTGGTTGCCCATGGGCATGACGGTCAAGAAGGCGAGTGCCGCGATCGTGGCCGAGACCAGCAGGGCGATCCCGCTGTTCAATAGCCCGGCGTAGTTGAATTGGGTGACATTGTCCGGAATGGCCAAGGTACTGAAAAACATCCCGAAGCCTACTCCGATTGCACCCCATTTCGGGCGGGTCATCAAATAGGCGGCGAAGGCCAGAAACGGTATCAGCCCGAACGTCAATTGCGTGAATCCATGCAGATTGGGCAACACCATGAACTGGAAGGCAAAGGCGGCGACGAACGAGAGGGCAATCCCCTGCCACAACTGGAAAACCATCTTGGCTGGGTTCGGAGCGGTGGAAAACAGGGCGCTGACGACAACGGCGATGGTGAGCGCCAGAACGCCGGTGGGCCATGCCGAGTTGATCCAGAACACCGACATCGCACCCAGCATCAACACGGTGCGCAATCCCGCGATCAGGGGTTGTGAGAAATCCGTGGCGTGGCGACCATGCTGAATCAGAGGTGGCGCCTGGTCATCATCCTCAATGATTCGTGCGTCCTGCAGGGCCGAGTGACTGCGCCCATAGTGCCGGAATTCATCGATAAACTGTTCGAGCAGCATCAGTGCCGTATCGAAGGCGAGTTGTTGTTCGGGCGAGAACGTGTTTTCTGCCAGGATTCTGGATTTGTGTTTCTGTATCTCGGCCTGCCACTCGCCGATATACGACATGAGTTGCTGTGCTTCAAAGGCCGATGTCGGAACATGGGTTTGCAGTAGCCGCACGCCAGTGGCCAGCAGAGGATCGAGCGCTTCGCGGACGGCATTCATGCTGGGGTCGTTGAGCCGCAGGATGTGTCGGTTCAGAACGTGCAGCGTGCTGGCGGCGGCAATCAGATCGGCGCTCATGCGCAGAATGGTCTGGTTTTGCAGGCGGGTTTTAGGGTTGTCGAAAATCCCGACGGAACGGTAGCTGTCGAGCGTGACAATTTCGTTGATCGCCTTCAGGTGCAGGCTGCCCCATTCCTCAGTAGGCACCCCGAAACTGAGCGCTCGACCCGATGAGTTCGCAAAGGTTGCGAATCGCTTGAGTGCGGCCGATAGCAACAATTCGCGTATCGAAAGCGGGAAGACAAGTCCGCTGATGGTGCTGGCGACCAGGATGCCAAGCAAGACTTCGGTGAGCCGCGTGACGGCAATATCAAATGCGGCATTGGGGTCCATGGCGGCGGGCAAGCCGACCAGACATGCGGTGTAGCCCGCCAGCACGAAGGCGTAGGACTGAAAGTTGCGATAGATCGTTGCACCCGCCGTCAGCATGCCAACCCAGATCGCCAGCCCGATCAGGAACATAACCCGTTCCTGTGCGAAAGCAGCCACAAGCAGCAGTGCCACGCCACTGCCAATAATCGTGCCCAGGGCGCGGTAGAAGCCTTTCGCCAACACCATCCCCGTTCGGGCCTGCATGACGATAAATACGGTAACGACCGCTGTCTTCGGTGATTCCAGTTCCAGTCGATAGGCCAGCCAGAGGGCAATCAGCGCGGCGATTAACGTTTTGAGCACGAACAGCCAGCTTGCCGCCTCTTCCTTGAAGAAGTTCTGCAAGGCGACCAGGCGTTGCCGCCCGATGAGCGCGGACTGTGACGGTTCTGGATTCACGGCATCTGTTCCTGCCCTTCGATGACCTTGCGCAACAGATAGTCGAGTTGCAGGCGTTCCGCTGTGTCCAGCAGGGCGAAATTGTTTCGGGTTACCGTGACGACATCAGGGAGAACTTCAGTGATCCGTTTCTCGCCGGCCGTCGTTAAGCGTACTTGTACCTTGCGGCGATCAACGGAATCGACTTCGCGGGAAATCAGGCCTTGACGCAGTAGATCGTCGCAAATACGGGTGATGTTTGCGGATTTTTCATGGGTGGCATCTACCAGTTGCGAGGGTGTCAGCGTCTGGTCGATCGAGCCGAAAAGCATGACCATGACGGCGTAGCCGGTGTGATTCAATCCATGGTGTTTGAGGGCACGGTTGGCATGATTGGAGAGGCCCTTGGCGACGAAGTTGGTCAGTCGCGCGAGGGTGACGGTTTCCCGATCGAAAGCGGGAAAACGTTTCGCCGTCAGGGCGAGGCGGGCGTCTGCTGGCGCAAAGCTCTTTGCCAGTTTTGCGGCAGGTGTTGGTTTGGTCATCCGGTGACTCCTTGTGAAGCATGGGGCAGGGTGTGGGGCAGAACGGTTCCGCCGAGCGCAGCGTACAACTGAGCGAGCGCGGCGCTGGCCTCGGCATTCAGCGAAATGCGTTGCGCTTCCAGATTGAGCACGGATTGTCGGGCGGCCAGCACGGGAAGACGATTGGTCAGCCCTGCGGCAAAGCGCTGTTCGGCGCGTTTCGCCTCGGCATCGGCGGCGCGTCGTGCGTCGTTCAATGCTGCACGGCGTTCTGCAAGCGTGTGGAGTTGCGTCAGGGCGCTGGCCGTTTGCTGCAAGGCGGTGAGCAGCGTCTTGTTGTATTCGGCGATGGCTTCGTCGTAGGCAGCGGTGCGCGCGCGCAACTGTCCGCGCAGCCGCCCACCTTCGAAAATGGGCAGAGTGAGTGCAGGAACGACGCCATAGTGCGCTGAATTCGATTGCAGGAAACGCGAAAAACCGCCGGAAGCCGCAAGTCCGCCCAGATACGCGGCAAGGTTGATATCCGGGTAAAACGCCGTCCGAGCGACGTGAATGTCCCGGGCGGCCGCTTCCATTTGCAGGCGTCGGGCGCGGACGTCCGGGCGGCTGCCGATCAGGTTCGCCGGTACATCATGCGGTACCGACCAGTCATCGCCCAATAAGACCGTCGGCGGTTGCAGCGGGGTGTCTGTCGCCGTACCCCGCCCGGTTAGGACGGCAATCTGCTCGGCACGCAGGTGCAGGTCTCCCGAGTAGGTGGCTACCTCTTCCTGATCGCGGGCGGCGGTCAGTTGGGCATCATACAGATGAGCCGCATCCGTCAGGCCGTGATCGAGGCGAATCTGTTCGATCTGTACGGCCCGGTCGGCTTCAGCCTGGCGTTCGGTGGCCGTTCGCAACAGCGCAACATCGGCGGCATAGTGCAGATACGCGCCCACCAGCTGGCTCGAAAGCAGCAAAGCGGCGGCATTTCTGGCCTCGACACTGCTCTTGAGGCGATCTTCGGCCGCCTGAGCGATCGCCCGATTCTTCCCCCATAAATCCAGAGCGTAGCTGGCGGAAAGATTGAAGCCATTGTCCCAGGTCGTGCTGCCGCCAAATGGCGGGGGGAAGAACTGGTTGTTGGTCCAGTGTGCCCTGCCGACGTGGGCATCCAGATCAGCGCGCGGTCGTTCGACAGCCCCGGCGGCTTCACTCAATCCTTCCGCCTGCCGGATGCGCGCCCGAGCAATGGCGAGATCGGGGTTGTGCGTCAGTGCCTGCATCATCAGCGCGTCGAGCTGCCGGTCGTGCAATGCGTGCCACCATGCCTTTGCCTTGCTGGCGCTGGCTTCTTCATCAGTTTGGTGGGACAAGCCCGAACTCAGGTTCAGCTGATCGACTGTCGTGGGCCGAGCGTGCGGCAGGATGCCCGACGGATCGGCGCATGCAGCCAGCAGCGCGCACACAGCGCCGATGGCGCTGATACGTAGTACAGACACTTGATGGGCGATTCTATTCATAAATAGATAATACATTTATGAAATAAAAAGTGAAGAGGTTTTTTTCGTTGCGACAGCCATGAACTGGCGAGTAAAAACAGGGTTGCTGATGTTCAGACTTACCAAAACCCGGGCAAATAGATTTAACGGCTAGTAATTATTACTTGCATTTAACCTTAATCTAAGGTTCATCCCGGTGTCACCCACGCTTCATCGAAGCTCCCTAAAGTCGCGCTCCACAAGCCAATTTTGGCTTGATATTGAATGCAAAATAATTCCTGGAGCCTCAACGATGAACAAGAATATCCTCGCGCTGGCCATTGCCGGCGTCCTCTCAGTTGGTTTGGCTGGTTGCAATAGCTCGGACGACACAACCGCTAGCACAACGCCTGAACCTACCACCCCGGCACCTACTGCAACCGGCGTTACCTTCTCGGCGACACCGGTAGCAAGCACGGATGCCGAGCACTTGACGACCTATACCAAATCGGTAGCGACAGTGACGTACAGCGATGGCAGCACCAAAGATTTTCCATTGACGTACAACCGGTTGTTCAAAAACACCGATCAGGTTGCAACCGTCAATGGCAGCAAGCAGGCTGCCGGCCAACTGTATGATATGGACATGAAGCCCATCATGGATCCAAATGGCGCTCCGGTCATTGCCGAAACGCCGGATGCCAACAGTCTTTTGAACGTGGACGGCAATCTGTTCATGGTAACCCACTGGGAATACGACAGTATTCTTGCAGATGGACAAAAATCATACAAAGCAGCCGGTTGGTACAGCCGTATGCCGATGGAGATGAGCCTGTCGTCCATAAATCAGGACAAGGATGGAACATTATCGGTGGTCAGCCAGCAGCCGGTTGATTTTGCGAGCGTCAAAGGCGGTTGGATTTTCTGCGCGGGCGGCCCCACACCATGGAATACCCATATGGGTGGCGAGGAAGATTATGATCTTTACTTCGTGCCTGGCGAGAAAAAATACACCACGACGGCGGCTGGCTTAAAAGCCCTGACTGAGGTGTATTTCAATAATACGCAAACGGCAAATCCGTATCAGTATGGCTTTCCCGTTGAGGTCGCGGTTAAAAAAGACGGCAGCTATGACGTCACCAAGCATTATGAAATGGGCCGCGGTACCTGGGAATTGGCGCGCTGGGCGGCAGATGGCCGCACCGCGATTTATGGCGACGATGGCGCCTACGCTGGTTTGTTCATGTTCGTGGGCGATGTAGCCAACAACCCGAAAGCAGGCGGCACCGTGTACGCAGCCAAGTGGAATCAAACCTCAGCTGACGGAGCGGATGGACCTGGCGCCAATATCTCCTGGGTCAAACTGGGTCACGGCACCTACGATGAAATCAAGGCCATCGTTGATAGCAACATCACGATCAACGATATTTTCGAAATCGCCTTAACGGATACACCCGGTTACATTCCGACCCGTGCTGGTTCTGCTGAAACCGTCTGGATCAAGCTCAAGCCCGGTATGGAACAGGCAGCCGCTTTCCTGGAAACACGGCGCTATGCGGCCTACTTGGGGGCAACCACAGAATTCACCAAGGGTGAAGGCGTGGCGTTCAATGAAAAAGACAAGAAAATGTACTACGCCATCAGTTACATCCAATCTTCGATGTTGACTAACGATGGTGGCCCGGTCGATGACATCCGTGCTGCGGGCAACGCGGCGGGTGCGACTTACACCTTCGATCTGGCGGCCAATCAAAAGGATACAGCGGGCAACCCGATCAACTCAGCCTATGTTGCCACCAAGGCTTATGTGGAGCCGATGCTGCTCGGCAAACCGATTGTTGCGGATGCCAACGGTAATACGGCAGATGTGAACTTCATTGCGAACACTGACAACCTGTTCTACTCCGAGCCGATGCGTACATTGTTTGTTGGCGAAGACTCAGGTAACCACGTGAACAATTTTGTCTGGGCCTATAACGTCGACAGCCAAAAACTCTCACGGATTTTGTCCACAGCGGCGGGCGCCGAGGCCACCGGCTTGCAGATCGTGGACGATATTGGTGGTTATGCTTACATCATGAGCAACACGCAACACCAAGGCGACTGGATCAAGAGCCAAGATGCCAACCTGACCACGAAGCTCAAAGCTGAGGCCGAAAAACTCTTCGGCGTTAATAGTGTTGGTACATTGAATTACTACCTGCAAGCGGATGTGGGTTACATCGGTGGCCTGCCCGCAATCACTGCACCCAAGAAATAAGTCGGGTTCAAACGCCCTGCCGCAAGGCGGGGTATAGGGCCGGAATGACTCTGGCCTTATTTTTTCACCAGCAATCAATTATCTGATTTCTATTGAAAAAATAGGATTTCATCATGCAGAATACCACCCAAACGCTGCGCTATTTATCCCTTGCGAGCCTCATTACCATAGGCTTGGTCGGCTGTGGCGGCGGGGGCTCATCAACACCGCAGTCCCCCCAACCACCTGCACCAAATCCCACGGCGCAGCAACTTCCGCTGCTCGGGGAGTACATTAGCCGCGCCTCCTTCGCCAACCCGCACGCGCATATTCCCGCGCAGTGTTTTATTGAAACCGGCGGCGGTACGCAAAATGCCTGCCTGTTTTGCCATACCAACGGCGTGGCTGCACTCAAACTAGGCAACAACAATCCGCAGGCTGGGCTGAACCCCAACATCGGTAACCTGCAAGCCGAGTATGCTTTTGGCGTATTCGATTATCCGCAGGTGGTGAATTCCAGTATTAACCCCTGGATGAACACGTTAAAGCCTGAAGTGTTACATACGGCCGTTGCCGCACTGGGCGCCAATGCGGCCGACTGGGACATGCAAACCTATATTCGCCAAAACAACTGGCAAGCGGCCTTTGCCAAGCGCGCGGCACTGGGCGCTCTGACCTCCTGGGATGCGGGTGTGGATTCACCGTTTCGCGTGTTCCCCAGCTTAAACCCAGATGACCTGCCCGCTAAAGCCGATGGGTTTGTACGCACGAATAATCCAGCAGGTAGCCTGTTCCAGGATGAGCAAGGCTTAATGACGGGTTGGCGCGCGGTGAACTTTATGCCCTATGGCATATTCACCCCGCTGGCGGGTAGCGTTTCTGGCATTTATATCCGCCTGCCCAAGGTGTTCATGCAGACCGCCAGCGGTGCGTTTTCGACCGCGACCTATGCCGAAAATCTGGATCGGGTAGCCGCGAATATCCAGAACCGACTCACGTCGGAGCAAACGCATTATGTCGGCGCGGCCAGCAATATCGAGATTGTTCGGGGTCAATATCCGCTGGGCACCGAGTTCGCGCACCCCTTGCATTATGTGGATGTTCAGGCCGATGGCAGCAATCCTGCCATCAGCCCCTTTCCGGGCACACGCGCGCAACGGGTCAAGGAAGTCCGCTGGATGATCAAATTGCACGAATGGTATCCCGCCGAGTTTGGCAACACCCTGAAGGAAGAGTCCGCGCCGGTTTATGCCAGCCGGACGGATGGCTGGATTGAGAACGGGACCGGCTGGATCATCGGCGGTTTTATCGAGGATGCCAAAGGCGAACTGCGACCGCAAACCCCCTCCGAGTTGACCCAATGCGTGGGTTGTCATTCCAGCAATGTGCGCCAATCGGATGTGGGCCAGAACCCCGTATTCACCTCCGGTACGGGCAACACGATCGATTCGACCTGGGCGCTGCCACGCAAATTAAATGGCAATGCGGGCTGGGGCGAGATGAATTACCTGGGGTTCAAAGCCAACTCGAATGCCAGCGCAAACCAAACGCCCGGCACACTCACCATGCCGGAGCCGGTGAATCAATACGCGCAACAAGGCGAATTCCGCTTCTTTCTGGATCATGTGGTGGGTATCTCGCTTTATGGCGACATGCCTGCCACTGTCGATGCGTTTTTAGCGCAAAAAATCAGCACGGCTCAAGGGTATTCGCAGGATTGGCCAGATTTGAACGCGGCCATTGCCACCAAAAATGTCGTGGCGATTGGGCAGGCCCAGCGGCAGCGACTGGCGCTGATCCGGGAATTTACCGCAAAGGGTGCGTATCTGGATTCGGCCAAACGGATTCTGCCCGAATTGTTCTTGCCCACTCGGGCGGATGCACTCGAAGCAGCCCGGCGTTATCGCGAGGTGGCGGTCACTCAACGCTTTGATTTTGGTAAAGACGTATTTGATAAAACACCGGCGTCCTTACAGTATTTCCGCGACGAAGCAAATGCTTATACCCATCAAAACGGCACACCCTATGTGGTGGGCGAGGTGGTAACTGATCGCCCCATCAATACCACAGTGGGGGATTTCACTTATGGCGTGGGCATTGTGCCCACCCTGATTGACGAGAATAAACCCTTCTCGGCTGGTGGCACTTTTGTCCCGGATTATGTGCCACTTCTCGCGCCCGATTAATCTTGTTGCATTGGGGAAAAAGCTCGGGACTTGCTATTGTGCGGGTTCGGGCGCTGGAAGCGTCATGATCGTGCGCTCTCCCAGACCCTCTCTTACCGCTATCAGGTTTTTACCATCCGCGCTGAAACTGGCGCCTTCCCATTGATCGATTGATGGCAAGGACACGGATGCGAACGGCTTTTGTAGTGCCGCGTGCCAATCCTCGTTTGCCCTGCGGTAGAAGTAATACACCGCGCTGTAGGTTAGGATCGCCAACAGGCGGCCATCGGGCGCGAGCGCCATGGCTGTGGGTTGATCGGCGTACGGGCTGGTGAATGGATGCAGCAGCCAACTGACGAGATCGGGGGCGGGCAGCGTGGGTAAATTGGCAATGAATCGCGCTGTGACGACCGCTGCTTTTTTCTCCTGTGCGCTGATGGGCTTGCGGTCGCTCAGGTTCACGCGTGATGCCAACGGGATAGCAAACAGCCGTGCCGGTTTCTCGCGTTTGGTGAGCAGCAAAAACTCGTTGTTTTGCGCATCAAACACGAGCGATTCGGCATCGTGGCCGCCGCTATAGCCGCCTTGGCGTCGCGGTGCGGGTGCTTGATCGGGGTAACGAAAACGGATGAGCGCCGTTGGCCTCTGGGTGATATTGGTTTTGAGCGCAACGGGTTCTGGCACAAACCACAGCCGATAATCCGGCCAAGTGCCGCGATTGTCGCCGATATCACCGATCACGAGCGTCGGTTTGCCATCCAGATCAAGGTGGGTGATGGCTTCCCAATCGCGTTGCCGAACATCATCGAGCTTGAGTGTACTCAGCAATTTGCCATCGGCGTTGATGGCGAACAGGAGTGGCACACCTTTTTTAGAGGAAGCCGGCAGGTTGATGTTGTCGTTATGCGTCCAATAGACACCAACATGTTGCGGTGAGCGGGTCAGGCCACTGGCTTCATCGACGATGGACGGCAATGTTGCAGCAAAGGTGCTGTGGCCGATAAAAAACAGCAGACAAAACAATGCCGCCGATCGGTAGGTGTGAATCGGCGGCACTTTTGCCCGCAAGGCGGAGCGGAAACTCAATCTCGGCAATTACCCTGAAACTACTCGGCAGATTTGCCTTTGGTGTTCAGGCCGAGCAGCGTGTATGCCGGGCAGAAATTGAACAGACCGGTCAGCAACGGGATGATCCCGATATAACCCCAGTAGCCAATGCCACCGATATTGAATACCGATAGGGCGATGAGCACCAGGCCAACCACAATCCGCAGAATCTTATCGATTGAACCAACATTTGTTTTCATCACTGAACTCCGGATAAATAAGGGGGAACGATTTAAGCAGGGCATGAAATTTTATAATGACCGAATAGAGTTTAGATTATTTCGGTCGCTGGTGATGTTTCACCAGGTGAATTGCGTGCCCATGCTCAAAGTACACGGTGAACTCAGGGTAAACCCAGCGCGTGATCGGCGGCTGATATTTGGTGCCCTTTGCCGGTTCAGGTGCCAGTTTCTTGCTGGGCTGGCCGAACTTTTTGGCCACCTGGGCCATGGACAGGCCATGGACGTAATATTTTGTTCCGGGCTTGGCCTGATTGATGTCCGGCCGCATGACCAATTCATCGGCCGATGCGACTTGCGCACCCATCACGAGCGCAAAACCGATGCCGAATGCCGACAGGTTGCGGACAAAACGAGAGAAAAAAGGCGAGGTCCGTTGATCCATAACAACAACTCCTAAATGGGGGCGAGACATAATCTTCCAAGGGTGTTCAGTCCGAAGTTTGACCGAGTGCACGTAGACAACAGTGTAACGCGCTCTGAATCATTTCGGTACTCCTGCGGTCATAGTGTGCCCGCGGCTGCTAAACTGCTGGGCGTTTTATAAAAGAATCCAGCGGATACACGGCATGTTTCGATCTTTTGAATGGCTAATCGGCTTGCGGTACACCCGCGCCAAGCGGCGTAACCGGTTCGTCTCCTTTATATCGGCGACGTCGATCATCGGCATCACGCTGGGGGTGACGGCGCTGATCGTGGTGATTTCGGTGATGAACGGGTTTCAGGATGAACTGCGGCATCGTATTCTCGGCATGACGGCGCACGCCACCATCAGCGAGAACGGTCAGGCTTTGCAGGATTGGCGTTCACTGGCGCAAAAGGTCCAAAACGAGCCGAATGTAGTAGCTTCCGCACCCTACGTTCAGGCCGAAGCGATGCTGTCGGCCCAGCCGAATGTTTCCGGCGCGATCATCCGCGGTATCGAGCCCAAATACGAGGACGCGGTGACCGATATCGGCAAGCACATGGTCGCCGGTTCGTTAAGTGATCTCAAGCCGGGCGGGTTCGGCATTGTGCTCGGTGAGGCGCTGGCCCAAAGCCTTGGCGTGGCGGTGGGCGACAAGCTCATGCTCATCACCGCCAATGTCGCCGTGACGCCCGTGGGTGGCTTGTTGCGCCAACGGCAGTTCACCGTGGTCGGCATCTTTAAGGTTGGCATGTACGAATACGATCGCGGTTCGGCATTCATCGATCTCAAGGATGCGCAGGCTTTGTTCCGGATGGGGGATGGCGTGACCGGTCTGCGGCTGAAACTCGACGACATGTTCCGCGCGCCCTGGGTTGCGCGCGATCTGAACCTCAAGCTCGGCAACCCGTACTGGACGACCGACTGGACGCAGGCGAACGGCAATTTCTTCCGCGCGGTGCAGACCGAACGCACCGTCATGTTCATCATTCTCTCGCTGATCGTGGCGGTTGCGGCGTTCAATATCGTGTCCACACTGGTGATGGTGGTGACGGACAAGCGCGGCGACATTGCGATTCTGCGCACGCTCGGCGCAAGCCCCGGCAGCATCATGCGCATCTTTCTGATTTCCGGTACCGTGATCGGCCTGATCGGTACGCTGATCGGCGTGGGCTTCGGGGTGCTGATCGCGTCGAACGTCGAAACCATCGTGCCGTGGATCGAGCATCTCACCGGTACCCAGTTCATGCCCGCCGACGTGTATTACATCAGCGAAGTGCCCTCGCGCCTCGACTGGAACGACGTGTGGCACGTCGGCTTGATGGCCTTCGGGTTGTCCTTCCTTGCCACGATTTATCCTGCCTGGAGCGCCTCGCGTGTGCAGCCAGCCGAGGCTTTGCGTTATGAATGACATTTCCACCACCATCGGTAATCCCGACATCGTGCTCGAAACCCGAAACCTGCACCGCACCTATCGTGAAGGCGATCTTGTCGTGCCGGTGCTCAAAGGGATCGATCTGGCCGTCAAAAAGGGCGAAATGCTTGCGATTGTCGGCGCATCCGGTTCCGGTAAATCCAGCCTGCTGCAACTGATGGGCGGGCTGGACAAGCCGACGACGGGTGAGGTCTGGCTGGCCGGGCACCTGCTTTCCAGCCAGAGCGAAGCGGCGCGAGGAAGGTCGCGGAACAGTCATCTGGGCTTCGTCTATCAGGCACACCATCTGCTGCCGGAATTCTCCGCGCTCGACAACGTCGCCATGCCGTTGTTGATTCGTCGTTTGCCCCGGATCGAAGCCCATGCACGTGCCCGAGGGATGCTCGAAGCCGTCGGGCTGGGCGCGCGTGCGGAACATCGCCCCGCAGAGCTTTCCGGCGGTGAACGTCAGCGGGTCGCCATTGCCCGCGCGCTGGTGACGGAGCCGGCGGTGGTGCTGGCCGATGAACCGACCGGCAACCTCGATAGCCACAGCAGCGACAGTGTCTTCAATGCCATGGTGTCGTTGAATCAGCGGTTCGGAACCGCCATCGTGCTGGTCACGCACGACAACCAACTGGCCGAACGCATGCAGCGGGTATTGGTGATGCACGATGGCGTTTTGAACACGCGCGCGGTGGGTTGATCAATCTCTGATTGAATCAGATTCCTTCGAGCACTGGTTATGAATGGGTAAATCCCCCCAGCCTCCCTTTTTCAAAGGGGGAAATCAGCCTCCTCTTTTTGAAAAAACGCCTCCCCCTTTGTAAAAGGGGGAAAGAGGGGGATTTGGGCTGGCTTTGCATTCGAGCATCCATAAGCAAACTATGTTAGTGTCGGGTTAGGCTCTGTTTGGCCTCGTCGCAGCTCGCGAGGGCGCGCCGGCGGCTGATTGACTCGATTGGCTTTGCTTGAAGGGAGTTCCTCGGTGGCTCAGAAAAACCCGGATTCCTGTTTTGAACACCCCAAGTATGCGGGTTTTTCCCCGGCGCTCGACGACGCGTACCGCCTGCTCGACAGTGCACTGATCTACTATCAGGGGCAGCCCGTCGGCACGGTGGCCAGCACGGATCATACGGCGCCTGCCGTGAATTACAGTGATTGCTTCGTTCGTGATTTCTTCTCTGCCGGTCTCGTCATGTTGCTTGAAGGCCGTGAGGATATCGTCCGCTCTTTTTTGCATGTCATCATGCAGTTGCGCGGTCAGCAGGAGGCGCTGGAAGGTCAGCAGATCGCGCCCGGTGTGCTGCCTGCTTCGTTCCGCGTGCATCGTGATGCCAATGGCGAGGAAAGCATCCTCGCCGATTTCGGTGACCGGGCCATCGGGCGCGTTGCCCCCGTCGATTCGATGATGTGGTGGGCCGCTTTGCTGCGTGCCTACGTGCGGTACACGGGTGATGAAGCCTTTGCCCGGACGCCGGAAATCCAGCGCATGTTGCGGATGATTTTAAGCCTGTGCCTGCAAAGCCGGTTCGAGGTGTTCCCCACCTTGCTCGTGCCCGATGGCTCATTCATGATCGATCGGCGGATGGGGGTCAACGGCCATCCGCTGGAAATTCAGGCGCTGTTCGACATGACGCTGTGTTGTGCCGATCTGCTGGTGCCGGAAGAGGGCAGCCAGTGGCTGATCGATCTGGCGCACCGTCGGCGCGTCGTGCTGCGCCAATACCTGCAACGGTATTATTGGCTCGATATGGACGTGCTCAATCGCATCTACCGGTTCTCGACCGAAATGTTCGGCGAGGACGTCGAAAATCTGTTCAATATCTATCCCGAATCGATCCCCGAATGGCTGCCTGAGTGGTTGCCGGACAGGGCGGGATATTTTGTCGGTAATCTCGGGCCGGGGCGTGTGGATTTTCGTTTCTTCTCGCAAGGCAATTTGTTGATGTTGGTGGCCGACCTGGCCCGGCCGGAGCAGGTCGAAGGTTTGATGAATCTGATCGAAATGCGCTGGGAAGATCTGATCGGCCGGATGCCGATGAAGCTGATTTACCCCGCCATCAAAACCCACGAATGGCGTTTGATCACCGGCTCGGACCCGAAAAACATCCCTTGGTCCTATCACAATGGCGGCAACTGGCCGGTGCTGATCTGGCCTTTCGTCGCGGCAGCCATCAAGGCGGGGCGTTACGACATGGCTTCCCGTGCCTGGGCCGAAGCCGAGGAGCGGTTGCTTCGTGATAACTGGCCTGAATATTATGATGGACGAACAGGCCGGCTGGTCGGTCGACGTTCCAATGTCCGGCAGGTCTGGAGCGCGACGGGATTGCTGTTGGCGAGGCATTTGCTTGATGAGCCGGACGTACTGAATCGCTTAGGGTTTGCACCTCAGCCGCCGGATGACCCCGAACTGATGGCTGCGACATCGATGCCTCAAGGTACGCAAAATGGAGGAGCGCGATGAACGATACGCCTGCGCACGTGAAAGAGCGCGCCGCCGAAACGCGGCCAGAATCCACGGCCGATCCCATGCTCGAATCCCGCTCCGGTGAGCGCAAACCCGGGCTTTATATCGTTCTGATCAGCGTACACGGCCTGATTCGCGGTTCTGAACTGGAACTCGGGCGCGATGCCGACACGGGTGGCCAAACCCTGTATGTGGTCGAACTGGCAAGGGCGCTTGCGAAGCATCCGGTCGTTTCGCGCGTGGATTTGATCACTCGTCTCGTGCGGGATGATCGTGTCTCGGCGGATTATGCCCAGCCGGAAGAACCATTGGCGGACGCACCGAATGCACGGATTGTGCGGGTGCCTGCGGGGCCGGACGAATACCTGCCCAAGGAACAACTCTGGGATCATCTGGATAGCCTGAGCGACCACGCGCTCGATTACATCCGGCAAACCGGGCTCAAACCCGCACTGGTGCATAGTCATTATGCCGATGCCGGTTATGTGGGCATGCGGTTGTCGCTGCAACTGGGTGTGCCGCTGGTGCATACCGGCCACTCGCTCGGGCGGGTCAAGCGCCAGCGCCTTTTGGCCAGTGGCGAGTCCGCCAAGGTCATCGAACAGAAATATGCGCTTTCCCGCAGGATTCGCGTCGAAGAGGAAGTGCTCGCGGCCAGTTCGCTGGTTGTGGTGAGCACGCAGGATGAAATCGAAACCCAGTATGGCCTGTACGACTGGGCCGATCCCTCGCGCATGCAGGTTATTCCGCCGGGCGTTGATCTGACGCGGTTCGATCCAAAAATCACCGGGCCGATGCCCGTTGCCGATGAGTTGGCCCGGTTTCTCCGCGAGCCGGACAAACCCGCCATCCTTGCCTTGTCTCGCCCCGACGAGCGCAAGAACATCGCTACCTTGATTCACGCCTATGGAGGCAACCCCGCACTGCAAGAAGTCGCCAACCTGGTCATCGTGGCGGGAAATCGGGATGACATCCGGGACATGGACCCGGGTTCCCGACAGGTGTTGACCGAAATTCTGCTGTTGATCGATCGCTATGATCTGTACGGCAAGGCCGCTTATCCGCGCCATCATCAATCGCAGGATGTGCCTGATTTCTATCGCTGGACGGCCGAGCGCCGCGGCGTATTCATCAACCCCGCGCTGACCGAGCCCTTCGGCCTGACGCTGATCGAGGCTGCGGCGTGTGGTTTGCCCATTCTGGCAACGGAAGACGGCGGGCCGCGGGACATTATCCGGGCCTGCAAAAATGGCGAGCTCATCAATCCGCTCGATGCCGAAGGCATGGGCCAGCAGTTATTGGCCTTGCTGACCGATGCGGCGCGTTGGGACAGCTATGCGCGCAATGGGATCAAAGGCGTGCGCCATCATTACACCTGGCCCGCGCATGTCGAGCATTACCTCGAGGCGCTTGCTTCCATGCCGTTGTATCAGCAGACCAGTACACCCACCGGGACTACTGAAGCCGCTGCAAATGGCTCATCCACGCCGATGACCGCCGATCGCATGATTCTCATCGATGATCGGATTCTGAATACGGATATTGATGTCGCCGCCCTGCGCGAATTGATTGCCCTGCTGCGCCGTCACCGGCGACAGGTGGCGTATGGACTGGTTTCCGATCGCCCCCGCCACGACATTCTTGCCCTGCTCAAAAAACAGGGCTTGGTCGTGCCCGACGTGCTGATTACCCGGGGTGGCACGCAAATTCATTACGGTGCGCGCCTTTCCCGCGACAAGGGCTGGAGTCGGCACATCGGCTATGACTGGCAGGGTGATCGTGTGTATGAGTTGCTGGCCGAAACGCCCGGAGTCCGGCTGTCCGGTCGAAGCCACCAGGGCGTGTATGCCATTCATGGTCTTATCGAGGATGCGGACGCATTCATCGGTCTGGAAGATCTGGCCGATCGGTTGCATCAGGCCGATATTCCCGCCCGCATCACCGTGTTGAACAAAAACGAATTTCTGGTAACGCCCCAACGCGCATCCAAGGGGTTTGCGATTCGTTATCTCGCCGATCAGCACGATATTCCACTCATGCACATGTTGGTCGTAGGGAGTGCAGAAGCAGACAACGATCTTCTGGGCGGCAACGTGTTGAGCGCACAACTTGGCACCGATACGCAGAGCGCGAGCGTCGTTCAGAGTGCAGACAATTCAATTTATTATCCATCGGCCTGTGGTGTGGCGGGTATTCGCGCGGCAATGGATTTTTATGACTTTCTGGGCGAGTGTCGAGCGCCGTCCACCGATCAAGAGTCCGGTGGCAGAAGCGGCGAGTCCAAACCCACGACCGAGGCATCGGGCCCCGCATCATCCAAGGAGACCGAAGCATGACATCCGCCGAAATGACACCTTCGCCCATTTTGTTGTGTTGCGATCTGGATCGCACGCTCATTCCCAACGGCGCCCAGCCGGAGTCACCCGATGCGCGTCCCAGGTTTCGTGCCCTGTGCGCTCATCCCGGCATCCATCTGGTCATGGTGTCGGGTCGGCATATCGAGCTTGTGCTCGATGCCATCGATCAATGGGACTTGCCGGAACCCGATTACATCATCGGCGACGTCGGTACCACGATTTACACCCACCCCGAGCCGGAAGAAGGCCCACCCGATTCCTGGGCGATGTGGCGTTCCTGGGCGGCTGAACTCGGACCCGATTGGAATGGCATGACCCATAATGACATCACCGACCTGTTCAGTGATATCAAAGCCATCGTACCGCAACCGATCGATCGACAAGGCGTATTCAAGGCCAGTTACTTTGTCGATATCGATACCAATCTGGAAATTCTGGAAGCAGAGCTGGTACGCCGCTTGTGGCAATTGGGCATTAACGCCCGCCTGATCTGGTCTGTGGATGAAGCAGCGCATACCGGATTGCTGGATGTGCTGCCAGCCAGTGCCAGCAAACTGCACGCGATCGAATTTTTGAGCGCGACACAACATTACCCGATGGCACGCACGGTGTTCGCCGGTGACTCGGGAAATGATCTCGAAGTGTTGGGCAGCCATATCCAATCTGTTCTGGTGGCCAATGCGCCGGAAGACGTGCGCGCACGCGCGCTGGCGCTGGTCGAATCCGCCGATGTCGCCCACTCGCTTTATCTCGCACGGGGTGGACTGTTCGGTATGAACGGTAACTATGCCGCCGGTGTGCTTGAAGGCTTGGCCCATTTTCTGCCGGAAACACTGCCGTGGATGCAGTTGGAGCAAACGAGCCATTAGCGTGCCGGTCTTGTTCGCCAACCGGTTCCTGGCTGTCATAATCTACAAAGCTTGGCGTCGAGTCCATCCGATGTCATGTCAAGGTTACCTATTCCAGCAAGAGGACGAGCTCCATGAGCGGTCTTGATCAGTTTTTTCCTGCTGTGGGTCAATGGTTGAAGGAATGGCAGGCACTTGTCCCATTTTTCCTGTTGCTGATTCTCGGCGGCGGCTCGGTGTTGCTCGCGCAAAGATTTCTGCGCCGGCATTTCAACCGGATGGTCAGCCACGCGCCGATTTCACCGGGCACATTGCTCATTCTGCGCCGGGCGATCAGTCTATCGCTTTGGGTTGTCTTGGGTTTGCTGCTATTGCGCCAGGCTGGCGTCAATGTCGACGGCATCTGGGCCATGCTGGCCAGTATGCTGGCCGTGATCGGCGTCGGCCTGCTGGCCGTGTGGACCATGGTGTCGAACATCACCGCCAGCCTGTTTATCTGGATATGGCGCCCGTATGAGCTGGGCGAAACCATCGAAATGCTGCCGAACAATGTCAAGGGCCGCGCGGTAGACAGAAGCCTGATGTTTACCACTCTGCGTGAAGCGGACGGCACGCTCCTGATGATTCCGAACAACCAGTTTTTCCAGAATGTGATCCGGCGCTGGCCCAATAAAACTGGCGTGACGGACTACGAAGCCTGGGAAGCCGAGCGCAACTTCGGCTCTGCGGAATATGTCAGTCACCCCGCATCACCGAATCCCGCCATACCTGACAGCACCCCTAAGGATGATGTCGTGACCTGAAGTTTGGCGTGGCCTGCTCCTTGCTAATGTTCTTTGCAAATCACGAAAAGAACTTACCGAAGGAGTCACACCATGCTTACGGTTTCCGGACATAAGCTTATCCCCGCCCATCATGTGCGGGGCTTCACCCTGATCGAACTGATGATCACCGTCGCCATTATCGGCATTCTGGCGAGTATCGCCCTGTTCGCCTATCAGGATTACATCATCCGCGCCCAAGTCAGCGAAGGCGTCACCTTGGTATCCGGG
This sequence comes from Halothiobacillus sp., assembly GCF_028710545.1. Taxonomy (GTDB): domain Bacteria; phylum Pseudomonadota; class Gammaproteobacteria; order Halothiobacillales; family Halothiobacillaceae; genus Halothiobacillus. The sequence goes on from NZ_JAQTTX010000003.1 coordinate 74,820, forward strand.
CCGGAATTGGCGCTGGCCGAATGGACGGGCGGCCATCCTGATTTCCCCAATAGCGGCAACCCCGGCAACAATACCTCGCTGGGACTGGCTGCACCGGGCTCTATTTCGGGCAGTTATGTGAAGTCGGTCGCCGTCATCAATGGCGGCAAGATAGAACTGACCTATGGCAATAAAGCCAACGCCGCCATAAAGGATAAAATATGCACCCTCAGTCCGTTGACCAGTTCACCCGGCGCGATTCGCTGGCAAGTCGATTCCTGCGGATTCAATTCCCGGTATTTACCCCAGGCATGGCGGTCTTGAGCCCTTCCATTTTTACCGCAAAATACTGCCAATAGATCACTACCCCATTGGCAAATAGCACCCGCACAGCCCAGCCCTCCCCCTTTGTAAAGGGGGATCGAGGGGGATTCACAAAGCCAAAAGGCAAGATTCATCAAATCCCCCCAGCCCCCCTTTTCCAAAGGGGGGGGGCAGCCTCCTCTTTTTGAAAAAACGCCTCCCCCTTTGTAAAGGGGGATCGAGGGGGGTTTACAAAGCCAAAAGGCAAGATTCATCAAATCCCCCCCCAGCCCCCTTTTCCAAAGGTGGGAATCAGCCTTTTCTTTTTGAAAAAACGCCTCCCCCTTTGTAAAAGGGGGATTGAGGGGGATTTATGAAGTGATTTGCACTTATGTTGACCTTCCCTAACAGGCATTTTTTGCACTGTTGTCCGTCACACGCAAACGTGTGCGGGCTTTTGGTTGAGTGCCTGTCTGCCCCGTCGAGGTATTGCTTTTCGGCCAATTTTGTCAAAAATTGACGGCGCCTTGCGCAATCAGAATCAGGATTGTCCATTTCTGACACGCGGTAAAGTCATCAAAAAAACCGTATCCTGTACGAATGAAACCTCGTCGTATTTTTCGCCGTGTCATTTTGCTGACCTTGGGGTCGGTACTGCTTTTGTTTGCACTGGTGCAGGCCTGGTTTTATGTGCAGGTCTGGCAACTGCGCACGCACAATCCGCAAACCACCGCCTTCATGCGTGAACGTTTGGAACTGATTCGAGCCGTCAACCCCAAGGCCAAACTGGACTATCACTGGGTGGATTACGCCGCCATCGCGCCCATTGCTAAGCGTGCCGTGGTCGCTTCGGAAGATGATCGCTTTATGGAACACCACGGGTTTGATTGGACCGGCATTCAGGATGCCTTCGAAAAAAATCTGGCCGAGGGCGAGTTTGCGGCAGGCGGCTCCACCATCAGCCAGCAACTGGCGCGCAACCTGTTTCTCTCGCCCAGCAAGAATCTCTGGCGCAAGGGCGAGGAGGCCATTATCACCGTGATGCTGGAAACCACGCTGGGCAAGCGGCGCATTCTTGAGCTGTATCTCAACGTCGTCGAATGGGGTAATCTTTTGTACGGCATCGACGCGGCCAGCCGATATTATTTCCATAAATCCGCGGCTACACTCACGCCGCACGAGGCCGCGTTTTTGGCGGCCATGTTGCCCAATCCGCGGTTTTATCAGGACAACCCCGGTAGTCGCGGCCTGCAAAAACGCATCCGCGCCGTCGAAGGGCGCATGAACTATTCGCGCATACCGCCCCAATAAAAAACCGGAAGGAATCACCCTAAAGTGAAGAGCAAGAAATCCGCTGAACAAATTATTGCCATCATCGGCCTAGGCTATGTCGGCCTGCCGCTCGCGGTCGAGTTCGGCAAAATCCGCCCCGTGATCGGCTTTGATATTGATGCCACCCGCATTGACCAATTAGAAAGCGGCCATGACCGTACGCTCGAAGTCGAGGCGGATGAACTGCAAAATGCCCGCCACCTGCGTTATACGGTCGATCCTGCCGATCTGCGTGAAGCCAGCATATTCATCGTCACCGTGCCCACGCCGATTGACGCGCACAAACGCCCGGATCTCACCCCGCTCATCAAAGCCAGCGAAATCGTCGGGCGCGCGCTCAAACCCGGCGACATCGTGATTTATGAATCCACCGTCTACCCCGGCGCGACCGAAGAAGATTGCGTGCCGGTGCTCGAACGGCACTCCGGCCTGCGCTTCAACCACGATTTTTACTGCGGCTACAGCCCGGAACGCATCAATCCCGGCGACAAAACCCATCGCCTGCCAGATATCAAAAAAGTCACCTCCGGTTCCACCCCCGCCGTGGCCGAAACGGTCGATGCGCTCTACCGGCAAATCATCACCGCCGGTACCCACAAAGCGCCCAGCATCCGCGTGGCCGAGGCCGCCAAAGTTATCGAAAACACCCAGCGCGATGTGAATATCGCGCTCATCAACGAACTGGCCATCCTGTTCGGCAAACTCGGGCTCGATACCCAGGCCGTACTCGAAGCGGCGGGCAGCAAATGGAACTTCCTGCCCTTTCGCCCCGGTTTGGTGGGCGGCCACTGCATCGGCGTGGACCCGTACTACCTCACCCACAAAGCGCAGCAAGTCGGCCATCACCCGGAAATGATCCTCGCCGGGCGGCGCATCAACGACGGCATGGGCGCGTATGTGGCCGGCCAACTCATCAAAGCCATGCTGAAAAAAGGCGTGGCCGTACAAGGCGCGCGCGTGCTCGTACTGGGGCTCACCTTCAAGGAAAACTGCCCCGATTTACGCAACACCCGCGTCATCGACGTGATTACCGAACTCCAAGACTACGGTCTTGCCGTCGATGTGCACGACCCCTGGGCCGATGCAGATTGCGCCGGGCACGAATACGGCCTTAGCCTCATCACCGCCCCGCCATCGCATACCTATGACGCCATCGTGCTGGCCGTCGCCCATCGAGAATTCAAAGCCCTGGGCGCACCAGCCATTCACGCCTACGGCAAAACACCGCATGTGCTGTACGATCTCAAACACCTGTTGAAAGCCGATGAAGCGGATATTCGGTTGTAACTGTTTGGCGAGCCATCAAGAGGGGCAACACTCCCTCTCCCCTTGTGGGAGAGCAACCGTGTCTCAAGTCAAGCCATTTTCGGGTTCCAAGGGGTGTTGTTTTTCAACATGGAATTCATGATGGTCAAAAGCTTTCTCATACAAGCGACGATGACGACTTTAGGCGGTTTGCCAGCCT
>NZ_JAQTTX010000049.1 GCF_028710545.1 Halothiobacillus sp.
TGTGCTCACGGGTTTGTGGCATCGGGCCATCGGCCGCGGAAACCACCAGAATCGCGCCGTCCATCTGGGCCGCGCCGGTGATCATGTTCTTCACGTAGTCGGCGTGACCCGGGCAGTCAACGTGCGCATAGTGGCGCTTGTCTGACTCGTACTCAACGTGTGAGGTGTTGATCGTGATACCGCGCGCTTTTTCTTCCGGCGCTTTGTCGATCTGGTCATAGCCCAGTGACGCGCCACCGTGCGCTTCTGCCATCACTTTCGTGATCGCAGCGGTCAAGGTGGTCTTGCCGTGGTCTACGTGACCAATCGTGCCCACGTTAACGTGCGGTTTGTTCCGTTCAAATTTCTCTTTTGACATGATATTAGCCTCTATAAGTATTAATCAGTAATTACGCGGACTTGCCTTTGATCACCGCGTCAGCAACGTTTTTAGGTGCTTCGGCATAACGAGCAAACTCCATGGAGTACGTCGCGCGGCCCTGGGTTGCTGAACGCAAATCGGTGGCATAGCCGAACATCTCGGACAACGGCACTTCTGCCTTGATCTGTTTGCCGCCGCCAACGGTATCTTCCATACCCTGAATCATGCCGCGACGACGATTCAAGTCACCGATAACATCACCCATGTAATCTTCCGGCGTCTCGACTTCGACTTTCATCATCGGCTCGAGCAGCACAGGGTTCGCTTTAACAGCACCTTCTTTGAAGGCCATGCTACCTGCGATTTTGAACGCCATTTCGTTGGAGTCGACTTCGTGGTACGAACCATCGAACAGTGTGACCTTGACGTCAACAACCGGGTAACCCGCGATCACGCCATTTTTGATCTGCTCCTGAATACCCTTGTCGACAGCAGGAATGTATTCGCGAGGAACAACACCACCGACGATGCCGTTGACGAACTCGTATCCGCCGCCGACTTCCAATGGCTCGATCCGAATCTTGACATGACCGTACTGACCGCGACCGCCAGACTGGCGAACGAACTTACCTTCCTGCTCGACCGTACCGCGAATGGTTTCCCGATACGCGACCTGTGGCTTGCCGATATTGGCTTCAACCTTGAACTCGCGACGCATACGGTCAACAAGAATCTCAAGGTGGAGTTCACCCATACCCGCAATAATTGTCTGGCCTGATTCTTCATCGGTAAAGACACGGAACGATGGGTCTTCCTGAGCCAGGCGACCCAGTGCCATACCCATCTTCTCCTGGTCACCCTTGGTCTTCGGCTCGACAGCAACAGAGATAACCGGCTCAGGGAAGATCATACGCTCGAGGATAATCGGCTTCGCCGGATCACAGAGTGTGTCGCCCGTGATCACGTTCTTGAGGCCTACTGCCGCCGCGATATCGCCCGCACGAACTTCTTTGATCTCTTCACGAGAGTTCGCGTGCATCTGGAGGATACGACCCAGACGTTCCTTGCTGTCCTTGGTGGAGTTCAGTACGCCATCACCAGCATTCACCACGCCCGAATAAACACGGAAGAACGTCAATGAACCGACAAAGGGATCCGACATGATCTTGAACGCGAGCGCGGAGAACGGCTCGTCATCACCCGTTTTGCGCACGGAGGCCGTACCGTCCGGCAACTCACCCTTGATGGGCGGAACCTGGGTCGGTGAAGGGAGGTAATCAATAACCGCATCCAGCATCTTCTGGACACCCTTGTTCTTGAACGCCGTACCGCACAGTGCCGGAATGATTTCGTTGTTGAGGGTGCGCTGACGCAGACCCGAAACAATTTCTTCATCGGACAGATCGCCGGTTTCGAGGTACTTCTCCATCACCTCTTCATTGGCCTCGGCTGCCGCTTCCATCATCTGGCTTCTATAGGTCTTTGCCTTTTCCAGTAACTCGGCCGGAATTTCCTTCTCTTCATAGGTCAGACCCATGTCTTCGGTATTCCAGTAAATGGCCTTCATGCGCAGAAGATCAATAACGCCTTCGAAACCATCTTCGGCACCGATGGGCAGCACGACAGGCACAGGATTCGCTCCGAGACGTTTTTTGAGCTGATCCATGACACGATAGAAATCAGCACCGGAGCGGTCCATCTTGTTCACGAACGCAAGGCGCGGAACGCTGTACTTGTTGGCCTGGCGCCATACGGTTTCAGACTGTGGCTGAACCCCACCCACTGCGCAAAGCACGAAAACAGCGCCATCGAGCACACGCAGTGAGCGCTCTACTTCGATGGTGAAGTCAACGTGGCCGGGTGTATCGATAATGTTGAACCGATGCGGTTCGAACTGCTTATCCATACCACCCCAGAACGCGGTTGTAGCCGCAGAAGTGATGGTGATACCACGCTCCTGCTCCTGCTCCATCCAGTCCATGGTGGCGGCGCCATCATGGACTTCACCGATTTTGTGAGAAACACCGGTATAGAACAGAATGCGTTCAGTGGTCGTTGTTTTGCCGGCATCAATATGCGCCATGATACCGAAGTTACGGTAGCGCTCGAGCGGGGTGGTTCTGGCCACAGGGTTTACCTCTTAAATTACCAGCGGAAATGTGCAAAAGCTTTGTTAGCCTCTGCCATTCGGTGTGTATCTTCACGTTTCTTGACTGCGGAGCCACGGCTTTCGGCCGCGTCCATCAACTCGCCGGCCAACTTGGCAGCCATGGTCTTTTCGCCACGCTTACGCGCAGCGTCGATCAACCAGCGCATGGCCAACGAGGAACGACGCACGGCACGAACCTCGACAGGCACCTGGTAGTTTGCACCACCAACCCGGCGAGACTTAACTTCAACCGCAGGTGCCACGTTTTCCAGCGCACGCTCAACGAGTTCGACCGGGTGACCCTTGCCTTTTTCTTCAGCGATTGTCATGGCGCCGTACAAAATTGATTCGGCGACAGACTTCTTCCCGCTCAACATGATCATGTTGATGAACTTAGCGACAGTGACATTGCCGTATTTCGGGTCTGGCAAAATCTCGCGCTTCGGTACTTCTCTTCTTCTAGGCATTACTTAATCCAACCGTTACAAATTTAATCTTATTTCGCTTTGGGACGCTTCGCGCCATATTTAGAGCGACCTTGGCGACGCTTATCGACACCCTGGGTATCCAGGCTACCGCGCACAACGTGGTAACGAACACCAGGCAAATCCTTCACACGACCACCCCGAATCAGGACCACGGAGTGTTCCTGCAGGTTGTGGCCTTCGCCACCGATATAGCCGGTGACTTCAAAGCCCGAAGTCAGACGAACACGAGCCACTTTACGCAGCGCTGAGTTCGGCTTCTTGGGGGTTGTTGTATACACACGCGTACATACACCACGACGCTGCGGGCAGCCTTCGAGTGCAGGTACTTTAGTCTTTTCGACCAGTCGCTTGCGCGGCTTGCGCACGAGCTGATTTACAGTAGCCATGGTTATGTCTTCTCCGACCAAAAACTAGCACGACGGGCCCAAGACCCGTCGCAAAGGGCAGTGATTCTAAGCAGTGCACCGCAATCTGTCAATCCAATAGATGACTATTGGCAGAACTTGTTACGATACGTTTTCCCCTTCATCGACACGCGCGTCCGTAGATTCGCTATCCATGAACAAGGCGTTGGCCGAATCCATCGTCAAATGACGGCGGCGACGGCGCTCTTGGTGATGAGCCAAGCCAGTCCCTGCGGGGATTAGACGCCCCACAATGACATTTTCCTTCAGGCCGCGCAGTTCGTCTCTCGCACCTCGGGTAGAGGAATCGGTCAGTACCCTTGTTGTCTCCTGGAACGAGGCCGCCGAAATGAACGACTCGGTGACCAGTGACGCCTTGGTAATACCCAGCAGCATCGGATCGTACTTCGCTGCGAACTTGCCGGCCTGCTCGAGGATACGGTTTTCTTCGAGCAAACGCGCCTTGTCCACCTGATCACCACGCAGGTAGCCGGAATCACCTGTTTCGGTGATTTCAACCTTACGCAGCATCTGGCGAACAATCACCTCGATGTGCTTGTCGTTGATGATCACGCCCTGCAGACGGTAAACGTCCTGAATTTCCTTGATGATGTAGGCAGCCAGATCCGGTATGCCGCGCAGACGCAGAATATCGTGTGGCGTCAATTCGCCATCGGCAATGACCTCACCCCGAGCGACGTGCTCACCTTCGAATACGTTGATGACGCGGTATTTCGGAATCAGCTCTTCATGCGCCTCACCATGCTCGTCGGTGATGACCAGGCGCTGCTTGCCTTTGGTTTCCTTGCCGAAGCTGATCGTACCGGTGTACTCCGCCAGAATGGCGGGTTCTTTCGGTTTACGGGCTTCGAACAAGTCGGCAACACGGGGCAGACCACCGGTGATGTCACGTGTCTTCGACGATTCCTGAGGAATACGCGCGATGATGTCACCCACCTGAACCATGGCACCATCTTCAATACCGATAATCGCGCCAGCCGGCAGAACGTAGATCGCCGGGATCTCCGTGCCCGCAAGGCAGACCGGCTCGCCGGACGCATCGACCAGCGAAATGGCCGGGCGCAATTCCTTGGCCGTACCGCTTCGGTGTTTCGGATCGATAACCACCTGGGCAGACAGGCCCGTGATTTCATCGGTATCGGATTTGACCGATTGGCCATCAACGAAGTCAGTGAAGCGAGCCTGGCCCTGCATTTCGCTGACGACAGGATGCGTGTGTGGATCCCAGGTAGCCAAAGTGGTGCCACCGGCAACCTTTTCGCCTTCCTTGACCCGGATGACCGCGCCGTACGGCACTTTGTAGCGTTCGCGTTCGCGACCCTGGTCATCGATCATGCCCAATTCACCCGAACGGGTGACCGCCACCAAGTCGTTATCCCGGTTCTTGACTGTTTTGAGATTGTGCAGACGAACGACACCGGCTGCCTTGTTCTGCACCGAACTGGCCGACGCCGAACGTGATGCGGCGCCACCGATGTGGAAGGTCCGCATGGTCAACTGGGTACCGGGTTCGCCGATCGACTGCGCAGCAATAACACCGACGGCCTCGCCGATGTTCACGAGGTTGCCACGCGCAAGATCACGGCCGTAGCACTTCTGGCAAATGCCATGACGCGCTTCACAGGCAATCGGCGAGCGCACCCAAACCTCGTCCACACCCGCCTCTTCGAGTCGGGCGACCAGCAATTCGTTGATGACAGTGCCTGACGGAACGAGCACGTCATCGGAACCGGGCATCAACACATCTTGCGATGTAGTGCGACCGAGGATTCGCGCCCCCAGGCCCTGAACCACATCACCGCCTTCGATGACTGCGGTGACTTTAAGACCCGGTGATTGTGTGCCGCAATCATCCATGGTGATCACGATGTCTTGCGCCACATCGACCAGACGACGCGTCAGGTAACCCGAGTTCGCTGTCTTCAATGCGGTATCGGCGAGGCCTTTACGCGCACCGTGCGTTGAAATGAAGTACTGGAGTACGTTCAAGCCTTCGCGGAAGTTCGCCGTAATGGGGGTTTCGATGATCGAGCCATCGGGCTTACTCATCAAGCCACGCATACCCGCCAACTGGCGAATCTGGGCAGCGGAACCCCGCGCACCGGAGTCGGCCATCATGAAGATCGCATTGAACGAGCTTTGCTTGACAGTATTGCCTTCACGATCGACAACTGTTTCGGTACCCAACTGTTCCATCATCGCGCGGGAGATTTGATCGTTCGCACGTGACCAGATATCCACAACCTTGTTGTAACGCTCTTTTTCCGTCACCAGACCTTGTGCGTACTGCTTCTGGATTTCACCCACCTCGGCTTCTGCCTTTGCCAACTCGGCCGGCTTGGAAGGGGGAACCAGCATGTCATCCGAACAGATCGAGATACCGGAACGGGTCGCATAGCGGAAACCGGTGTACATCAACTGATCCGCGAACAAAACAGTGTCCTTCAGACCCAACTGACGGTAGACATAATTCAATAAGGCAGAAATGGCTTTCTTGCCCATATCCTTGTTGATCTGTTCAAACGGCACGCCTTCAGGCAGCGCCTTGTACAGCAGTGCACGACCCACAGTAGTTTCAACGATATGGCGCACCGGCTTCGCCGTACCATCGTCATAACGTACCCAGTCGTTCAGGCGCACCTTGATCTGTGCACCCAGTTCAGCCTGATGGTTGTCATAGGCACGCTGGACTTCATCCAGGTCGGCAAACACCATGCCTTCGCCGCGACCATTCACCTTGGCGCGCGTCATGTAATAGATACCCAGAACGATATCCTGCGAGGGCACAATCACCGGGTCACCGTTCGCCGGCGACAGCACGTTGTTCGTCGACATCATCAGGGCACGGGCTTCGGCCTGCGCTTCGAGGGACAGTGGGACGTGAACGGCCATCTGGTCACCGTCGAAGTCGGCGTTGTAGGCCGAGCAGACGAGCGGGTGCAACTGAATCGCCTTGCCTTCGATCAGGATCGGTTCGAATGCCTGAATACCCAGACGGTGCAGGGTGGGCGCGCGGTTCAGCAGCACCGGATGCTCGCGGATGACTTCTTCAAGTACGTCCCAGACTTCCGGGCCTTCGCGCTCAACCAGTTTCTTGGCCGCCTTGATGGTGGTCGCCAGGCCACGACGGTGCAACTTACCGAAGATAAACGGCTTGAAGAGTTCCAGCGCCATTTTCTTGGGCAGACCGCACTGATGCAGACGCAGGGTCGGGCCCACCACGATGACCGAACGGCCGGAGTAGTCGACGCGTTTACCCAAGAGGTTCTGACGAAAGCGGCCCTGTTTACCCTTGATCATATCGGCCAGGGATTTGAGCGGACGCTTGTTGGTACCGGTGACGGCACGACCACGACGGCCGTTATCCAGCAGAGAGTCCACCGATTCCTGCAACATGCGCTTTTCGTTTCGCAGGATGATGTCCGGCGCATTGATTTCAATCAGACGCTTGAGACGGTTGTTGCGGTTGATGACGCGACGATAAAGATCGTTCAGGTCAGACGTCGCAAACCGGCCGCCATCCAACGGCACCAGCGGGCGCAAATCGGGCGGCAACACCGGCAACTGGGTCAGCACCATCCACTCAGGACGGTTGCCGGATTCCTTGAAGGCTTCGATCAGCTTCAGACGCTTGGACAGACGCTTGATCTTGGTCTCGGAACCGGTGCTGGCCAGCTCGTCACGCAAGGTCACAATCTGTTGATCCAGATCGATGTCCTTGAGCAGTTTCTGGATGGCTTCTGCACCCATGTCCGCTTCGAATTCGTCACCGAACTGTTCGAGCGCGTCGATGTACATTTCATCGGTCAGCAGATCGCCCTTGTTCAGGGTGGTCATGCCGGGATCGGTGATCACGAATGCTTCAAAATACAGCACGCGCTCGATGTCGCGCAGGGTCATGTCCAGCAGCAAGCCGATGCGCGAAGGCAACGATTTGAGATACCAGATATGCGCCACCGGACAAGCCAGTTCGATATGGCCCATGCGCTCACGACGCACTTTGGAGAGGGTAACTTCCACACCGCACTTTTCGCAGACCACACCGCGGTGCTTCAGACGCTTGTACTTGCCGCACAGGCATTCGTAATCACGTACCGGGCCAAAGATCTTGGCACAGAACAGACCGTCGCGTTCCGGCTTGAACGTACGATAGTTGATGGTCTCCGGCTTTTTGACTTCGCCGTAAGACCATGAGCGGATCATCTCCGGTGAAGCCAAAGAGATTCGAATACCATCGAAATCATCATCGGTCACTTCACGACTCATCAGGTTGAGTAATTCTTTCATTGCGTTCTACCTGCCTTAAATTCAGACACTGGGGCTATTGGGAAGAAGGGCTTGCCGGGTGCTGACCCGGCGTGTGATTTATTCTTTGCCCTGCTCCAGCTCGACGTTGATCGCGAGCGAACGAATCTCCTTGAGGAGCACGTTGAAGGATTCCGGCATACCGGCATCCATCTTGAGGTCTCCGTCAACGATGTTCTTGTACATCTTGTTACGACCGTTCACATCATCAGACTTGACGGTGAGCATTTCCTGGAGTGTGTACGCTGCACCATAAGCTTCCAGCGCCCAGACCTCCATCTCCCCGAAGCGCTGACCGCCGAACTGCGCTTTACCACCCAACGGCTGCTGGGTAACGAGCGAGTACGGACCAGTCGAGCGGGCATGCATCTTGTCGTCAACCAGGTGGTTGAGTTTGAGCATGTACATGTAGCCCACGGTCGTGGTGCGCTCGAACGGTTCGCCTGACCGACCGTCGTAGAGCTGCACCTGACCCGAGGTCGGCAAACCGGCCAGTTCCAGCATGTACTTGATTTCGTCCTCGACTGCACCATCGAATACCGGCGTTGCCATCGGCACGCCTTTTCTGAGGTTGCGCGCCAGTTCGATCAACTCGTCGTCATTCAGTGCATCGAGATCGACCGGCTTGTCGGAATTGTGGTTGTACACCTTGTCCAGGAAAGCACGCAGCTCGATCAATGCCTTGGCGCGTTCGAGCTTGAGCATCTCTTCGATCTTGATGCCCAGCCCGCGCGCCGCGAAGCCCAGATGGGTTTCCAGAATCTGACCGATGTTCATCCGCGACGGCACACCCAACGGGTTGAGGCAGATATCGACCGGCTGGCCATTTTCCATGTACGGCATGTCTTCTTCAGGCACGATCATCGAGACCACACCCTTGTTACCGTGACGGCCAGCGAGCTTGTCACCCGGCTGAATGCGCCGCTTGACGGCCACGTAGACCTTGACCATCTTCAGCACGCCCGGTGCGAGATCATCGCCCTGCTGGATTTTTTTCTTCTTGTCTTCGAAGCGCTTGTCGATATCGACCTGAGCCTGCGCCAACTGGGCAATGTATTCTTCCATCGCCTGTGCCGCTTCTTCGCCTTCCACACGAATTTCCAGCCACTTGCTCGGCTCGATTTTCTCAAGCTGGGCCGCGGTGATCTTGCTGCCGGCCTTGACGCCCGGGCCACCCACAGCGATCTGATTGACCAGAACGGATTTCACACGGGCGAGAATATCGCCTTCGATGATCCGCATACGGTCTTTCAGATCCTTGCGCACGGCTTCGAGATCTTCTTCTTCAATCGCGCGCGCACGGCTGTCTTTTTCGATACCGTCACGTGTGAACACGCGCACATCGATAACCGTACCTTCCATTCCCGGCGGGACGCGCAGGGAGGTATCTTTCACATCGGAGGCTTTCTCTCCGAAAATGGCTCGCAGAAGTTTTTCTTCCGGCGTGAGCTGAGTCTCACCCTTAGGCGTAACCTTGCCCACCAGAATGTCGCCGGGGCTGACTTCCGCACCCACGTGCACCACACCGGCCGCATCCAGCTTGTTCAACAGGCTTTCGGCCACGTTCGGAATATCGGCGGTGATCTCTTCGGCACCCAACTTGGTGTCACGCGCGATACAGTTCAGCTCTTCCACATGGATGGTGGTCAGGCGATCTTCACGCACCACGCGCTCGGACAACAGGATCGAATCCTCGAAGTTGTACCCGTTCCACGGCATGAACGCACACAGGATGTTCTGCCCCAGTGCCAGTTCACCCATGTCCACCGACGGGCCATCAGCCAGCACATCGCCCTTGGCAATCACGTCGCCGGCCTTGACCAACGGCGTCTGATTGATGCAGGTGTTCTGGTTCGAACGGGTATATTTGGTGAGGTTGTAGATGTCTACACCCACGTCGCCCTGGCTCGCTTCATCAGCATTGACCCGAACCACAACACGGGCGGCATCGACGCGATCGACCACGCCACCACGCCGTGCGACGACGCACGAGCCGGAATCGGTAGCGACCACGCGCTCCATACCCGTACCCACCAACGGCTTATCGGCACGCAGGGTAGGCACAGCCTGACGCTGCATGTTCGAACCCATCAAGGCGCGGTTCGCATCATCGTGTTCGAGGAACGGAATAATGGAAGCGGCGATGGATACGATCTGCTTCGGTGATACGTCCATGTACTGAATTTCTTCAGGGCTGGCGAGCATGAACTCGCCGGCACGGCGAACGGAGATCAGATTGCCTTGCAGAACGCCATTGTCGTCCAGCGGCGCGTTGGCCTGAGCGATGGTGAACTTTTCTTCTTCATAAGCCGACAACCAATCGACTTCCTTGCTGACCACGCCGTCTTTAACCTTGCGATAAGGCGTTTCGAGGAAGCCATAACTATTGGTTCGCGCATAGGTTGCCAGCGAGTTGATCAGGCCGATGTTCGGGCCTTCCGGTGTCTCGATAGGGCACACGCGACCATAGTGCGTGGTATGCACGTCACGCACTTCGAAGCCGGCGCGCTCACGAGTCAGACCACCCGGACCCAGGGCAGAAATACGACGTTTGTGCGTAATTTCCGACAGCGGGTTGTTCTGATCCATGAACTGGGATAATTGGCTGGAACCGAAGAACTCCTTGATCGCAGCAGCCACGGGCTTGGCATTGATCAAATCCTGCGGTGTCAGACCTTCTGACTCGGCCTGCGTGAGACGTTCTTTGACCGCGCGCTCAACACGAACCAGACCAATGCGGAAAACGTTTTCCGCCATTTCGCCGACCGAACGGATGCGGCGATTACCCAGGTGATCGATGTCATCTGTCTTGCCGTTGCCGTTACGGATATCAATCAGTTCTTTCATGACATCGAGGATGTCTGAAACGTCGCCCTGCTCGTTCAGCAACTGTTTGGCCGTCTCGTCGCCCTGTGCTGCGCGCGTAGCAAAATACTTGTGATCGTACAGCACACCAGGACCGACATCGCCTTCGCGCTCGATGCGGCGATTGAACTTCATCCGGCCCACCTCGGAAAGATCATAACGATCTTCCGTGAAGAACAGGCCATGGAACAATGCTTCGGCAGAATCCTTCGTCGGCGGTTCGCCCGGACGCATCATCTTGTAGATTTCGACCATCGCTTCCAATGGCGTGGTCGAAGGGTCGGCGCGCAACGTCAGCGACATGAACGGGCCACGATCAACATCATTGAAATAGAGGGTCTTGAACTCTGTAATTCCAGCCTTGGCAAATTTCGCCACCAACTCGGTGGTCAGCTCTTCATTGCCGCGCGCAAGCACTTCGCCTGTCGATTTGTCGATCACATCCGCTGCAAGCACACGACCAACGACGAAATCCACAGGCACCGGCAGACTGGTTACCTTGGCGTTAATCAATTCGCGTACGTGGCGTGCCGTGATGCGCTTGCCTGTCTTGATCAGGTTTTCGCCATTGATATCGATATCGAATGCCGCATCGGTACCTTTCAGACGGTCGGCGACGAGCGCCAGAGCCAGACCACCATCTGGATCGACATGGAACTCATCATGCTCGAAGAAAATATCGAGCATGTCTTGGTTGGTGTAACCCAACGCACGCAGGATGATCGAGGCGGGAATCTTCCGGCGACGGTCGATACGCGCATACAGAATATCCTTCTGGTCAAACTCAAAATCCAACCACGAACCGCGGTACGGAATGATCCGTGCAGAAAAGAGGATTTTCTTGGAGCTTGAGGTTTTACCCTTGTCGTGATCGAAGAACACGCCGGGAGAACGGTGCAACTGAGACACGATAACCCGTTCGGTACCGTTGATCACAAACGTGCCGCTCTCGGTCATCAACGGGATTTCACCCAGATAGACGTCCTGCTCACGGATATCCTTGACCACCTTGGAGCCCGCAGGTGCATCACGATCATAAATGACCAGACGCATCTTGACGCGCAAAGGCGCCCCATAGCTCAGACCACGAATCTGGCATTCGCGAACATCGAAAGCCGGCTCGCCAAAATAGTAATCCACATACGCAATTTCAGCATTGCCTGAGTGGCTGCGGATCGGGAAAACAGAATTTAACGCAGCATGCAGCCCGGCATTCGCCCGCCCCTTGGCAGGAACGCCACTCTGCAAGAATGACTTATATGACTCAACCTGAGTCGCCAGTAAATAGGGTACCGGCAGGATATCGGCGCGGTGGCCAAATTCCTTGCGGATTCGCTTTTTTTCAATAAATGAATAGCTCATCTGTCTTCCTCGTCGGAATAAACGGATTGCGCGACATCCTGGGATGCAACGCGGGGGGATTACCAGGTCTTGGACCTATGGATTTTCTGAAGACACTCTTAAGGTGAAAACATCTTCAGAAAAACCAGCGAACAAAGGCCGGCAGCCAATGGCCACCAGCCCGTTACTTCATGCTAGCCGCAGAAGATCAATTACTTAACCTCTACCTCAGCACCTGCTTCAGTCAGTTTCGCTTTCATCGCTTCAGCGTCTGCAGCGCTTACGCCTTCTTTGATGGTCGCAGGGGCGCCTTCAACCATGTCTTTGGCTTCTTTCAGGCCCAGACCGGTCAATTCACGCACCGCTTTAATTACGGCCACTTTGTTGGCGCCGAAAGATTTCAGCACAACGTCAAATTCGGTTTTTTCTTCAACAGCGGCAGCAGGGCCCGCAGCAGCAGGACCGGCTACTGCAACAGCTGCAGCAGCTGAAACGCCGAATTTTTCTTCCATTGCGGAAATCAGATCAACGACTTCCATTACGGACATGTTGGAGATCGCTTCGAGAATATCGTCTTTAGAAATTGCCATGTTAATAATCCTGATTAAGTTAAAAGAGATTTAAGCTGCTTGCTTTTGATCGCGAACGGCGGCCACGGTACGAACCAACTTGCCCGGAACCTCGTTGAGGGTACGTGCGAGTTTGCCGATGGGCGCCTTCATGACGGCGAGAAGTTGCGACAACGCTTCTTCACGGGTCGGCAGGCTGGCTACGCGATCGACATCGGCCACAGAGAGAAGCTGTCCACCCAAGGCGACTACCTTGATTTCAAGCTTGGCAAACTCTTTGGCATAATCTTTCATCAGCCGGGCGGCCGAACCTGGATCTTCCATTGAGAAGGCCAACACCAAAGGCCCTGTCAGAGCCTCGGACATGCAAGAAAACGGTGTATTCGCCATCGCGCGACGAGCCAGTGTGTTTTTGATCACACGCAGATAGACACCACTTTGACGTGCTTTTACACGCATTTGGGTCATCTGGGAGACCGTCAAACCACTGTACTCGGCACCGACCGCGGACAGCGCCTTGCCGGCAACCTCTGTCACTTCAGCAACAATCAACTGCTTCTGATCAATGGTTAAAGCCACGTGTTTTACCTACGGTTGCTTGGGGAAATCCCCAGTTACCTATCGCGACATCCCAAACGGAATATCGCACCACGATACGGCCAGCCAGACATAAAATCAGGACTGGAACCGTCTGCGTCGGCTGGTGGTTTAAGTCAATTCGTGATTGACGCCGACGGTCTTTGACGCCGCTGCAGAAAAACTGCAACAGTCCAAAGTTCTTGCCCCCTCGCTATAACTAAAGGGGGCTGCAAGTTAAACGGCCAGTGATGCCAGATCCACCAACAGGCCTGGGCCCATGGTGCTGGAGACACTGACGCGCTTCATGTAAACACCTTTTGACGCGGCAGGCTTGGCCTTGTTCAGGTCAGCCAGGAGTGCATTCAGGTTTTCAGTCAACGCCTCCGGCGTGAAATTCACTTTGCCGATGGTGCAGTGAATGATGCCGCCTTTTTCCGTGCGGTAACGTACCTGGCCGGCTTTGGCGTTCTTAACCGCCGCCGCTGCATCTACCGCAACCGTGCCGACCTTTGGATTAGGCATCAGGCCGCGAGGACCCAAAATCTGCCCCAACTGACCCACGACGCGCATGGCATCAGGCGTGGCGATGACGACGTCAAAGTCCATACGACCCTGCTTGATTTCAGCTGCCAGATCTTCAAAACCAACGATATCCGCGCCAGCAGCCTTGGCTGCTTCAGCATTCGCACCTTGTGCAAACACAGCAACACGCACGGACTTACCGGTACCATTCGGGAGTACGGTCGCTCCACGGACCATCTGATCCGAACGGCGCGGGTCAACGCCAAGGTGAACAGCAACATCCACAGCCTCGACAAACTTGACGGTCGATACTTCTTTCAACAGATTGAATGCGTCCACTGCCGCATAGGGCTGATTCGCTTTGACTTTGGCCGCAATGGCTTTTTGACGTTTGGTTAACTTAGCCATTACACACCCTCCACGTTCAGGCCCATGCTCCGGGCGCTACCTGCGATGGTTCGAACCATCGCTTCCATATCTTTAGCGGTCAGATCAGGTTGCTTGATCTTCGCGATATCTTCGATCTGCTGACGCGTCAACGTACCGACCTTGGTCTTGTTCGGAACCGCACTACCTGACTTGATGCCTGCCGTTTTCTTCAAGAGGAAGCTCACCGGCGGCGTCTTCATGATGAAGGTGAATGATTTATCGGCGTAAACCGTAATCACCACGGGAATAGGAGAGCCCTGCTCAAGGGTTTGCGTCGCCGCATTGAATTCTTTACAGAACGCCATGATGTTGACGCCTTTTTGACCCAACGCCGGACCAATCGGCGGCGATGGATTAGCTTGACCGGCCTTGACCTGAAGCTTGATATAACCTGTGACTTTCTTAGCCATAACTACCTCTCATCGGGTGCAAACGTTGCTGAACAAGTCAGACAACTCCCCAGTTAACAAAACAGAGCCGCCCTTTAGGTCTTGGCGACCTGATCGAAACCGAGCTCGACCGGGGTCGAGCGGCCGAAAATACTCACCGCAACATGCAGGCGTGACTTTTCGTAATTCACTTCTTCCACAACGCCGGTGAAGTCATTGAACGGACCATCACAGACCCGAACCATTTCACCCACGTCAAACAATGTCTTCGGCTTCGGCTTGTCCGTGGAGTCCTTGACCCGCGCCATGATCGCCTCAGCTTCTTTGCTGCTGATCGGCGTCGGCTTACCACCCGAATCACCCACGAAGCCAAGCACCCGCGGCACTGAGTTAACCAGGTGCCAAGCCTCATCGGTCATATCGATCTGAACAAGAACATAGCCGGGATAGAACTTACGCTCCGAACGACGCTTGACGCCATCGCGCATCTCAACAACTTCTTCTGATGGAACCAGAATTTCGCCGAACAATGACTGCAGGCCTTCACGCTCAATGCGCTCTTCCAAGGCCTTCTTTACGCTGTTTTCAAACTGTGAAAACGCTTGTACGACATACCAACGCATCGCCATCCGTCTTATACCTCAGCCCGCAATAGCGCGAACAATCCAAGCCAGGAGCGAATCCACGCCCCACAAAAACAGACTGATCACAACAATCAGCAAAACCACAACCAGGGTGGTCTGGGTCGTTTCCTGACGAGTCGGCCAAACCATCTTGCGCACTTCCACGCGAGAATCAAAGGCAAACCGCCAAATACTCTTGCCCACCGCCGTTGCGTACACCACAGCACCCGCAAGCAGCACAGGAACCAGCAGCGATGCGACACGAACAAAGAGCGGCTCCTTGGACAACCAATAGAATGCCGCCACCCCGCCGATAAGCAGCACGATGGCAAGGCCGATTTTGGCTGATTCCAGACCTGACGAACTGGCGGACTCCACTGCTTTTTCCGACATGACTGCAACTCACATAATTCGATCGGTCGACCGTTTAACGACAACCGCTTATCCGCGGGAATACAAACAGGATCCAGCGGTAAAAATGGCAGGCCAGGAGGGAATCGAACCCCCAACCTACGGTTTTGGAGACCGTCGCTCTACCAATTGAGCTACTGACCTTTTTAACTTTGTCTTTTTTCAGGGATGAAAAAAGAGCGCGAAGTCTACACGACTTCGCGCCTATTGACAACCGGCCGAGTTAATTACTCGATGATTTTAGAGACAACACCGGCACCGACTGTGCGGCCGCCTTCACGAATCGCAAAACGCAGGCCGTCTTCCATCGCAATCGGTGCAATCAGGCTGACGGTCATGGCGACGTTGTCGCCCGGCATGACCATTTCGGTGCCTTCGGGCAATGCGCATGAACCGGTGACGTCCGTGGTGCGGAAGTAGAACTGGGGACGGTAGCCGTTGAAGAATGGGGTATGACGACCACCTTCTTCTTTGCCCAGAATGTACACTTCGGCTTCGAACTTGGTGTGCGGCTTGATTGAACCCGGCTTGCACAGTACTTGACCACGCTCGACGTCGTCACGCTTGGTGCCGCGCAGAAGCACACCGACGTTGTCGCCAGCCATACCCTGATCGAGCAGTTTGCGGAACATTTCTACACCGGTAACGGTGGTCTTGGTGGTATCGCGAATACCGACGATTTCAACTTCTTCGCCGACTTTGATCACGCCACGCTCGATACGACCGGTGACGACGGTACCGCGTCCGGAGATGGAGAATACGTCTTCCACTGGCATCAGGAAGGTGCCGTCGATGGCGCGCTCCGGTTCCGGGAAGTAGTCGTCCATCGCTTGAACGAGTTTAACCACAGAAGGTACGCCGATGTCGCTGGTGTCGCCTTCGAGGGCTTTGAGCGCTGATCCGGTTACGATCGGGGTGTCGTCGCCCGGGAATTCGTACTGGGTCAGGAGGTCACGGACTTCCATTTCAACCAGTTCGAGCAACTCGGGGTCGTCAACCATGTCGGCTTTGTTCAGGAATACGACGATGTAGGGCACGCCAACCTGACGGGAGAGCAGGATGTGCTCACGGGTTTGTGGCATCGGGCCATCGGCCGCGGAAACCACCAGAATCGCGCCGTCCATCTGGGCCGCGCCGGTGATCATGTTCTTCACGTAGTCGGCGTGACCCGGGCAGTCAACGTGCGCGTAGTGACGCTTGTCTGACTCGTACTCAACGTGTGAGGTGTTGATGGTGATGCCGCGCGCTTTCTCTTCCGGCGCTTTGTCGATCTGGTCATAGCCCAGTGACGCACCACCGTGCAAACCCGCCATCACTTTCGTGATCGCAGCGGTCAAGGTGGTCTTGCCGTGGTCGACGTGACCAATCGTGCCCACGTTAACGTGCGGTTTGTTCCGTTCAAATTTCTCTTTTGACATGACTCTCTCCACTCACACCCGTTAAGTAAACCTACGATGCGCTCGGCAACCTGCTTCCCGGCATCACGTTTTTGGAGCTCATGAGCGGAGTCGAACCGCTGACCTCGTCCTTACCAAGGACGTGCTCTACCGACTGAGCTACATGAGCAAATTTCTCTAAATCATTCGGATTTGGAGCGAGTGATGGGAATCGAACCCACGCCATCAGCTTGGAAGGCTGAGGTTCTACCATTGAACTACACTCGCAAACCTTTTTGCCGCGCCATGACTCAAACCTTACAGTGACGGCACGACGAATTTGGTGGTGGGGGAAGGATTCGAACCTTCGAAGGCTGAGCCGTCAGATTTACAGTCTGATCCCGTTGACCGCTTGGGTACCCCACCGAGAACGCGCAATTCTTCACGAAGCCACACAACAAGTCAATCTCATCAACCTGGCAATGCACTACACGAATCACTTAAACTCCGAGCGCTGAGCTTAATCTGGTGCCGCTTGTCGGATTCGAACTGACGACCTACCGCTTACAAGGCGGTTGCTCTACCAACTGAGCTAAAGCGGCAATGGGCGCGCATTCTAATCGCAGTGACGACGGTTTTGCAATTCTTTTTGTCGCCCCTTTTTCGCAATCGACCTTAACTTCGTTGCCGTGCAAGAATTTTCACCCCTTCCAGCACGAGGTTCTCAACCACCTGTGCCGCCGGATCAAGCCATGCTTTATGGGCGATGGCATCGCCCCCCCCGATGACCACAGCCAGTGGCAACGGTGCTGCGTGTGCCCTCATGGCATTCAGCGACTGACTGAGCGCACTGACCAGCATCCATTGACGCCCCAACTGCAGCGCGTCTGCCGTATTGGTCGCCAGCCACCCCGTCTGCGCACCGCCTTTCGATGACTCGCTTTCCCAGCTATCACTCAGATTTGGCGCCAATTGATTCAGCCCCGCCTTCATGGCGGCCAACGAAGGCATGATGAGTCCGCCCTCGTGCTGCCCGGTCGGCGCCATGTAGTCGATCGTGATCGCCGTTCCCGCATTGATGACAACCACGGCCTGATCGGGACAACGGTGCCGGGCCGCGACCAGCGCACAGAATCGGTCCACCCCGAATTGGGAGACCTCCGGATAGGCCAGCTTGACGCCACAACATCGGGCACGACTTTTGAGCCATTGCACGGGCACATCGGCGTAATTCGCGACCAGTGTTTCTGCCAGCCATTGCCGCAGCGATTCCGAGGCGACTGATGCAATAACGAACTTTGAAATAGGGCCCTT
>NZ_JAQTTX010000096.1 GCF_028710545.1 Halothiobacillus sp.
TCACTTATAAAGCTTTGAGGTTGACCCTGTCATTACATTAATTTTGTCTTGACAGGTCACCTATGTTTTCTGGATCCCCAGACAACACAAGCACCCACACAAATCATCTTGATTCTTAAAGATTTTTACCCTTAACCCTTCCGGTTAAGGTCACTCGACTACTCGCCTTTCGCTTTCGTCTCGTTTGTTTCTCTCGTTTCGAGGAGGTGCGCATTATACTCAACGCTTTCACCCCGTCAACACTTATTTTTCTAAGTGCCTCGGGCCTTTCAACCCTGCCCCGCCACCTTGTGGCAGGGAGGCGAACTATACGCCTTTTCCTGTTTGCGTCAAACCTTAATTTGACGCTGAATTTGGTGGGTCGTGCGGGACTCGAACCTGCGACCAATTGATTAAAAGTCAACTGCTCTACCAACTGAGCTAACGACCCGTTAAGGAGGTGCGTATTTTACATATCCTGAATTGGGGCGCAAGCCCCTTTTTGATCATTCAGGGGCATAAATTGTGACATCAGGAATACCAGCGTCCATAAAACCTTGTTTTCTATAATGACAGGCATCGCAACGTCCACATGCCCTTCCCTGTTCATCCGGGTTGTAGCAGGAAATTGTTTGCGCATAGTCGACGCCAAGCCGCGTACCCCATTGGATAATCTCGGCCTTGGTCAGTGTTTGCAATGGTGCCACGATCTTGAAGGGCTTGCCTTCAAGACCGGCCGCGGTGGCCAGATTGGCTGTCACCTCAAACTGCTTGATAAATTCGGGGCGACAATCCGGGTAGCCGGAGTAGTCCACTGCGTTGACGCCAATGTAGATACGCCGGGCTCCCAGTATCTCTGCCCACCCCAGCGCCAGCGATAGAAAAGTAAGATTTCTTGCCGGCACATAGGTTATCGGTATGTGCTCTACAGCCTTGGCATCATAATCAGGCACAGCCAGTGTGCTATCGGTTAGCGCCGAGCCGCCGACATCATTCAAGTTGATACTGATCATCTTGTGATGCTGAATACCTAACTGATGTGCGACACGGTACGCCGCTGTCAGCTCTACCTTGTGACGCTGCCCGTAATCAAAACTGACCGCATGCACTTGGTATCCATCACTTTTCGCGATAGCAGCCACTGTGGCCGAGTCGAGCCCACCGGATAAAAGCACGACCGCCTTCGGTTGTGTATTTTCAGTGTCCAGGTTCATTTCCCCATATCAATTTGTGCAACTGCTGCTGAAAACGCAAACGCAAGCCGCTTTCCAGTATCCACTCAGCCAGTTCCAACGGAGTGACATCGCCAAATACGGGTGATATAAGAACATTAAATCGTTTATCCATCTGATATTGGCGCACATGCTGGATTGACCACTCAAAATCATCAGCACTGCCAATGACGAATTTGATTTCATCACTGGGCTTGAGCAGCTTGATATTCTCAAAGCGATTCTTTTCGGCTTCACCCGAACTCGGCGTTTTCAGATCCATGACCACGCGTACCCGTGGATCAACGCCTTCAATAGGAAGCGCACCACTGGTTTCCAGGCTGACTGAATAGCCCGCATCGCAGAGGGACGTCAGCAAAGGCAGACAGGCGGGTTGAGCCAGTGGCTCGCCACCTGTCACGCAGACATCCTGCGTATGATGCGCAGCGACCTGCTCAAGGATGGACGCCAGACTCAGTCGCTCACCGCCCGTAAAGGCATAAGCCGTATCGCAATAGACACACCGTAGCGGACACCCCGTAAGCCGTACAAATACAGTCGGCCACCC
The DNA here is from genome assembly GCF_028710545.1 of Halothiobacillus sp. Classification (GTDB taxonomy): domain Bacteria; phylum Pseudomonadota; class Gammaproteobacteria; order Halothiobacillales; family Halothiobacillaceae; genus Halothiobacillus. The sequence goes on from NZ_JAQTTX010000096.1 coordinate 1,759, forward strand.
TGCGCTCTCGGACTCTCCTTGTAATGAGCGGAATATCTCCGTAATCCGTAATTGAAGCGGGGCCTTCTCTTGTACGGCGATATCGTCCAAGGCTGAGATCATCTTTTTTCAGCATCCATGCGCGCCAGCCGCTGTTTCGCCAGATTGGCCGCCTGACTTTGAGGGTATTTGCTGATCACTTGCTGGAAAATAGCTCGTGCTTGTTTGTTTTTGTTTTCGTCATAGGCGATATAGCCCGTTTTCAACAGGGCATCTGGCACTCGGTCGCTATTCGGGAATTGGGTCAATATTTTCCGATATGCCGCTTCAGCCTTATCTCGCTTTTGTTCAACGTAATAAGTTTCGCCCTGCCAGAACCACGCGCTTGGCGCCCATTGACCCTGTGGGTCAGCATCGATAGCAGCCTGAAAGCCGGTGATCGCCTGATCGTATCGCCCATCCTTCAACTGGGCGAAGGCTGCGTTATACAGGGCCTGCTGCTTTGCACCGGCCGCAGCATCTTGACCGGATGCGGGTGCGGGGGATGCTGGCGCAGGTACCGGCGGCGCTGAAGCGGCAGGAGCATTGATTGCGGGGACCGTAGGTGGTACCGGTGCTACCGGCGTAGCCGGCTCATTCGGTGCAGTAGCGCTGCCTCCCGATTGCTCAAGTTTTGACAGTCGATCATCAAATGAACTGAATGCGGACTGCTGGGCTTTTTGTAGCCGCTGGATCTGATTTTCCTGCTCTTCGTTCTGTCCGCGCAGATCTCTGACCTGTTCCTGCAAGCGCGATACGCTATCCAGCAGATTCTGAATAATTACCGTCTGCCCGGATGACGTATTTGCATTTGCACCGGTCTCCCCCACACCCAGCGGCTGAGGTGCGAGCGGCTGAGGAGTTGCTGCCTGCGAGTCCGCTTGGGGTGCTTGCGAAGTAGCCGCTTGGGCTGTATCTGATTTATCGCTCCAATTGAGCCAACTGGGTGGGGTCTGCGCCCAAGCTGTCTGCGTGGTTGCCATGCCCAATACGGCCAATAAAGTTAAATTTTTAGCGCTGCGTTTCATCATCAAGCGATTCATGGGGATTTCCTATATAAGTAAACACCGCTCGACCAAGCCACTGTTTGCTTGACCCTGCGACTGCTCTATTTCAACTATTCGTCGCCTTGAAATGGCCCCCAGGCTGGGTCACGCACCTTGCCGCGGGCAAAGCGCAAGGTCTGGCTCTCACCACCCGAAACAGGGCTGACTTTCAACACCGAGCTTCCGCCTACCTGTGATGCGTAGATCAGCATCGAGCCGTTAGGCGCGAAACTCGGCCGCTCTTCTGAACCGCCGTTACTGATGTAGCGCAAATCACTACCCCCCCCCGACAAAGACTGAACGGCAACACGGAAACCACCATTGCCACCCGCCAACATAGCCAGTGTTTTACCATCAGGAGAAATTGCACCACCGGCCGCATACGACAAACCGAACGTCAGGCGCTGCGCAGAAGATGAACCAATCGTCTTTTCGAATAGCTGAGGCGAACCGGAACGATCCGAAGTGAATACCAGTGTCTGGTTGTCCGGCAACCAGCAGGCTTCCGTATTGATCGAACCATCATTGGTGATTTGTGTCAGGTTTCGCGTGTCCAGATCGACCACATAAATATTCGGGCTGTGATATTTGGACAGTGTGATAGCAATCTTATTGCCCTTTGGCGACCAGCTTGGCGCCCCATTGATACCAGGGAATTTTGTCAGTTGATAACGCTGGCCTGTGCGCAAGTCCTGCACCCAGATACCTGAACGACGACCCTCGAACGACACGTAGGCGAGCTTGCTGCCGTCCGGCGACCAGGTGGGTGACATCAGCGGAAAGTTGGAACTCAGCACTGTCTGTGGGTTGGCGCCATCAGAATCGGCCACTTCAAGGGTGTAGCGGCGCTTCTTGCCCGGGCCGTCCGTCTCGGTCACGTAGGCGATCTTTGTATCAAACGCACCCCGTACGCCCGTGATCTGTTTGAAAATGATGTCGGCGATACGGTGCGCGATACTGCGTGCGGCGGAAATCGGCGCTGTAATAACGCGACCGGTCATTTGCTGACCGTTGGTAACATTCAGTAGATAAAAGGTTGCCTGGTAATTGCCGCCTTGCTGCTCCACTTTGCCCACAACCAGATATTGCGCCTTGCCCGTACGCCATTGGTCGAACTGGACTTGCTCCGGTGCAGACGGTTGGCTCGGCATCTGATCTGCGGTTAATGGCGCAAACTGCCCCGAACGCGCCAGATCGGCATCGATGATTGATGAGAAGTTTGTGTTTGTCGTGGTGGAGAACGGAACGATCGCAATCGGAACACCGCTTTCCTGACCACCACTGATCACGATGTTCAACTCCGCCTGGCTCACCGCCGGTGCGAGGAACAGCAAGCCGCTCAGAATCCATAAACCCCAGCGTTGAATGCGCGCTTTCAT
>NZ_JAQTTX010000050.1 GCF_028710545.1 Halothiobacillus sp.
CTATCAGCACTTGTTCTCCATGGGGCGCAGTGACCGTGCCGTCGGCTTTTCTGACCACTGCCGCATAATACCCCGCAAAAAAGTTGTCCCCACTACCCGCCAGAGATATCCGGCACTGGGTAGGGGACACGACGGCGGTCACCCTGGCGTACTGCGATAGCAGTCCTTTATCTAACCCGGGTACAGATCCGATATCTGCCATGGTAATCCCCCTTAATCTTGTTCAACTGTGAAGTAGGCGATCTCATTCGCGATCGTGAAGCTGACATACAACTCCTTGGAGTTTTTGATCCGGTAGGATACGGCTTCGTTGGCTCGCAGCGGCCAGCTCTGAAGAGGGTGGACCGAAGACGAGACCGAAAATCCCACTCTGACCAGGCCGGCATTGCCGGGATCCCCTTTGATTACCAGGGACCGGCCTTCCGGTATCTCTATCTCCGGGAGCCTGTAGGGAGTGTTCGCCAGCGTGCCCTGTGTCGCGGCCACGGTCATGCTCTGATTGTTGGGGTATTCCGGTGGAACGGCGAGTCCCCCCTCCCCATTAATACCCTTAAGGGCCTCTAATATCTGGCTGAGCAGTTCCAGCTTGTCCTCGATGCCGACCGAGGAGGTGGCGATTGCGGCCAGCAGCGTCATTGCGGCTTCATCCAGGGCGAGCGTTCCAGAGGCGCTGGCCCTGGAGGGCTTCAGCAGCATGGCTACGGTAGCAGCCAGGGTCGAACTGCCGATTATGATACCCAGTTTCTCAACATTTTTGGCTTTATCGTCTGCCATATCACACCTCTATTTATCTCGGTCAGTCTACCCCACCTCTTCCACGATGGCCTGAAGATCCAGACTAGTGCCGATGGCCAGTGCATCCGCGAAGACAGTCATATCGGCAAAATGCTCGACGCCGCCCAGGTCGAATTCCTCGTCCATATTATTTAAAATTCGCTTGGCGGGCATGGTTGCCGCAAAAGCACCGCCGGCGCCGGTGCCGATATTGACCCAGGTGTCCCCGGCCGCATTGTTGCGGACCTTCAGTTTCAAGGCCTTGAATGACTTCGTGCCGAGTTGCTGATTAAAATTGCTGACCTGATATACGGCTGCCGCAGCGGCAGCACCGGCAGCAGCCAGGTTAACTACGGCTCCCTGCCGTACGATGCCCTTTCTCAGTTCGGTTAACATACTATTCCTCCCTTTAATACTCTGTATTATGCCCAGCCGGCGCAGATTACCGGGACCGCGAATATCTCCTCGGCCGCCAGTTTGTCCAAAATGGTCTGGTTCTTGACTTCTTCAACACGGTAGCGATAACCGGTGGCTATGATCCGGATCGCGTTCAGTGGATAGTCAGAGTAGTTCATGGCCTCCAGTGCCGGCCGTTCATCTTCCCAGACGCAAATCTCGGTGCTTACCAGGGTCGGGTCGCGGTGAACGATATCCGGGGTAATTCCCACTGAAACATTCTTGAGCTGCCACTTGGCGACACCTGCGGGTAGGTACAGACGGATCTGTGCAGGGTCCTCCGGGTACCAGCGGAATTGCCCGAACTCCTCATCCTTCATGTCCAGGAGGGTGACGTTGAACTTGGCGCCCTGGGTCTGCGCAGCCAAGGCCGCAGCTCCGGCGCCAATGGGATTGCAGAGATCGATGCACTGAAAGGGAGGAATGGCCTCATAGTCAGTGACTTTCCGGAAAAAATCTCTTTTGTAGGCGTAGATGTGAACGTAATAACCTTTTCTGGCGATAGGCTCCATCGCCAGGGCCGCTTTGTAGGCGGCAGTACTGGTATCAGACATTTCCCTTCTCCTTTTTCTCACTCACATCAGAGTGGAAATAATATTCTGTTGTTAAGCCGGCTGAAATCCCGGCTCTGGCTTGTTACATACGGCCCGCCTTGGCCACAACCAGGTCGGGGCTGATCCCGGCACGCAGCGCGTCCAGGTCAGGTTGCCAGAACAGGCAAACCTCGTAATCTACCCCGATTACCTTAGCGCTGGCGACCTGGTTGTCGAGTACCAGTTGTTTAAATTTAACGGGCTCGACGGCCCGGTACAGTAGAGTGGGCACGAAACTGGCGATCCCCCACTCTTGATTCTTGGCCTTGCATTCCGCCCAATATTCGATCATACGTTGTCTTAACCGGGGCGATATTGCGATCTGGTGCTGAGTTAAGGTCTCTCCCCTCCCGGCCGGGCGAGGACATTCTTCTACTGCCGACAGGGTGACTCCCCTGGCCATGCAGACCAAAGGCCGCACTTCGTGAATCAGGCACGCCCTCTTTTCATCCAGGAAGGGGCACTGGGTAAGCCGCAGGTCCAGCCATTCCTGGTGAATACGAGGGGATGCAAGGCCTACCTGCATCCCCTCGTAACTCGCTGCCTCTTTGTGGTGTTCCAGGAGCCAGCCTTCAGCAATACTAACAGCCTTCTTGAGCCTATCGGTCCCCAATAGGACCGATACGGCATTGATGGCCTCGATCGTACGCCAGTAGGGCACGTTGTGCATGCAGCACTGGCCGCAGCCAGAAATGCAGGTCTCCACCCCGATAGACTGCTTCAGCATTGTATCGGCGGCCTCGAACCCACTCTGGATCTGATGTAGCTCGCGTAAGGCTTTAATCACGTCCGACTCCTTTTCGTCTTCCGCACTCTGTTAAAGGGCCAGAGAGTAGAGTGCTGAAACACCCACTACCTTGGCTGCTGCGCCGCCGGCGCGTCCGGAAGTCTGGGCGCCCCCTGCTCTCCATTTCGGGTAGGGCAGTGGGAGGAAGCCCAGGTTGGCGGTGACAGCGGTGGGGTCAAGCCGGGCCTCGTAGAAGGTACCGGTGGCCGGAGTGGCGTTGCCGATCTGTATTTCGAAGATCTGAGCGACGCCGAAGGTGTCAACAAAGAAACCCCCGATCCAGTGCTCGGCAGCGATAGCGGCGGCCGCGATGATATCCGCGGCTGCGCCCCAGGCTCCAGCGCCGGAAGTCAGCACTGCGCCGACAGCGGGAACGCCAGTGGTAGCGGGCCAAAGAAGCCAGTTAGCTCCGCTGTGCCCTCGAATTGAGTTATGGACACTCTTGGTATACTGGTCAGCCATTTTTCATACCTCCTCTAAATTTTGGAGGACCTCCTCCATCCTTGAAATTGGCTGTGCTCGATAGTCTGTTTGCTTGGTGCGATCCACGCCCTCCAGAGAGAGCGAGAATATGGGGAGGGTGTACACCCTCCCCATGGTTAAAATGGTTTATTAGGCGATTACCTGGCCGGCGTTTTCAAAGAGATAGTTATGGATGTAAACGCGGGCTGCCGCACCGGTGGCAATGCTGGCGCGCACCTGAACGGCGAAGATATCCTGGGGATCAATAACAACCGGCTCAGAGAAGACAGCCACTGCATTCTCGGCAACTGCCAGCTCCTGCAAGTCGTACTGGGCCAAAATATTGCCGGCCGCGCCACCCTTGCGGATGATCAGCCGGGATACCGGGATGGGAACTGTTTCTACGCTGATGCCCCAAAGGACCAACAGCTTACCCTGGATTGTCTGCGGCGCAGGTACAGCCTGAAAACAGGAGTAGGGGTTGCCGACAACTGCCAGAGCGGCAGTCAGCCAGTCATCCAGACCGGTGGGGACCACCAGGTCGGTCAGGGGAGCGAGCTGCCGCTGGTCAATGGTTCTTGGCCAGAGGCCGCCGGCCAGATAGGTGGCTATAGCCCTAACCCGATCTGCCTTATTGTTAACAGGGATATTTTGGAGGGCCGGAATATCGGCGGCGATCTCTCCGATACCCTTCACCCCGCATCTCTCCAGTCCGGCCGACAGGGCCTTGACCTTATAATCCTTTTCCTCGGAAAAGGTCAACCTTTCCTTGAGTACGATATAATTCTTGCTAGCCATCAGTGTATACCTCCTTCTGGCTAAATTTTTATATTTTAGAACACCTGAGCTTGATTGAACTCCGGCTGATAGGACCTCTGGGTATTCATTCCGCCGGCTGCCAGGGCATTGTTGGATCTGCGAGCGGTCAGTATGCGGGTAGCCTCAGCAACTGCTCTGGACCCCCCGGTTGACGCGCCCTCCATGGTGCCGATCACTTCCCGGGCGAAAATCGGCAGGTAGAAGAAGAATCCGTGGGAAACATTCTCAGCCCAGCTTTCGTATCTCCGCATCCAGCCGAAAGCGCTCATCAGGGTAGCGATCAACCCTACGCCGAGATAGGTCCAGGTGGAAAACTTCTTCCAGGTATCCGCAGCCGCGAGTTTCCCTTCGCTGATGCGTTTCTCATCCCACCATTGGGTACCGGTCACCAGACCGCCGTAAACCAAACTGCCAGTGTCTTGAATTCTAAGCATTTTGCACCTCCTTATATTGATCTTCCCTCCGATCGACCCTACCTTGCGGAGGAGGGGAGCACCGGGTTAAACGAAAGCGGGGCGAGCCGCCGATCGCAAAATCGCCGGTGCTCGCCCCGCTATTGAACTAATTCCTAAATTCTTAAGGTTGGTGGAGATTTTGGCTAAAAAGAAAAGGGGGGGTGAAGTCCCTGTGCTTTCCTAGCCAGAAACCTCCACCCCCCCTCAAATTAACTATACTTTACATATTCGATTTAGGTTTGTCAAGAGGGAATTTTATCCCCTGTTAGCGCTTGCCGAAAAGCGCGGCTACCGCCACGAGCGCTATTCCTGCGCCAACAAGCCATCCCCTGCGATCCTTCATCTCCACCGGCTCTTCAGGATCCCCGGGATCCTCCGGGTCTTCCGGATCTTCCGGGTCCTCGGGCTCCTCCTCCGCGAGGGTTCGCTTTGACCAGTTGTAGACATAGATGGATCCCTCTTTCAAGTACACATTGTCCAGGACGTAAGAAGAGAGGGCATCGTCGGCATCCGGAGTAGAACCCGGGTTAGAGGAATAGCCCACCATAACCACCTGGGGATAGGTCTGGCCGCCCGGATTAAATCCGGTGTACGTCGTGGTCTTTGCCAGGGTGGCACTCGAACTCACCATATGTCCATCACTTTTGATGAAAGCAACGATCCAGCTTTTCACGCTGGAAGGGACACTCTTTACTTTCAGGTAGATCATAACACCCTCCTATATCCGGCGGCGCACCGCCTTGATGGTATGACTTACGGCATCGGTTATCCGGAACAGAACGGGATTGCCGTTGCCGATATTATTGCCGTCCAGCGCCCAGTGATCGAAGACTGTCCCGGTCTGGTTCCAGGCGTCATAGCACTCCAGTACCACTTCATCGCCGATGTCGAAGAAGATATCCGGGTGATCGCCGACCGTCCAGTTGTATTTCTCCACTCCGTTGACCTTGATGGAGATCACGGTCAGGCAGTTGCTCCCGGCGTTCACCGTAGAAAATATCCAGTGCGCCTTGGCGGAGGATTGAACAAAGACCGCTTTAAGCGTGCAGTCTATATTTTTAACCAGGTTGGGATTTATGTTGGCCGCATGCATTAACTCGGCCGTGCCCTCCCAGTGGTCAAAGGCCCAGCCGGGACGCTCAACGACCTGGACCTCGATCCAGTCATAGTTTTCCCCGCTCTCAATGGTGCCGACTTCGGACCCGTACGTTCCGCCCCTGGTAAAATAGCCGCTGCCGGATGGAGAGACGCTGTAGTTTATCCTGGAGATCTTGGTGGTAACATTGATAATGCCGGTCCGGGTCTTCTCCGCAACCGTTCGGGCTCCTGCCACATCCCAAACCCGCGCCTTGACATCCCAGGGCGAATGGATGCTGCCGGTAGCGCCTGTCAGATCAACGGTAACCGTCCAGCTGTAGCTCTTCCAATCGGCCGATTTGGATACGGCGTAATTCTTGTACCCACTGTCCCCGGTTAAAGAGGCAAAAGGCACATGACCGATATCCACGATCACTCGCATGGTGCCCGAGGGTCCCTTATGCTGGAAGCTGCCCTTGATGGTCACCTGGCTCTCTGCCATTACAGTCTGTATCCCGCTGGCAATCATCAGATCCTGGAACATATGATCTTCAGGAACCGGACCGCCCCCACCCCCGCCGCGCTTGATATACTCATACAGACCGTAGCCAACCAGACCGAGCCCGGCTGCCAGTGCAACTTTCGCGCCATTATCCATCAGTACATCTCCTTGTACTTCACGGTGCGCTCCTTACCAGACGAATTCCGGATTTTTTAAATACTGGTCATAATCCCCGCGAGAAACCTGGTCTACTATTGCTGCCGCCATGGAGCCGATCACTTCCTCGTGCCTCTCCTCACCATCCCCTTTGCCAGTCTGATGATGGGACATTTCGTGAATGCAGGTACTTACTGCCTGGCTGCCGGCCTCCAGTTGATCCGTGCTGATATAAACGTTTTGATCATGACGGCCATACATGCCGGCGGTTCGAACTCGATCGCTGGCCGGCGGGATCTCCGCGGCATGAATATCTCTCACTCGCGCATTGCGATGGTTGATCTCCCGGATGAGGGAGAGCGTCGCCATCTGCCGGGGAGTGAGTTGAGCGTCCGGAACAATCTTTACCCGGGCTAACTTCTCCTGGGATTCGCTTATCAAATCAGCATCCGTCCGAAGACTGCCGGCATTTTCCGGTAAGATATCTACCGGTTCATACCCCAGATGCCGCACGGCCTTGTCCCAGCGGGGATCGGTCCGGATGCAGGCGTTGGTTGGAATATCCATCGCTTACCCCCTCGCCCTCTGGATAGCTTCCTGGAAAGCCTGGTCCAGTTTATCTTTATAGCCGCTGACCGCTATGGTCTCGGCCATGAACTCCGCGGTGACCGGTTCGTATTTGAGAGCCCCGCCTAATTCGGTCAGTCGCTGCCCGAATTCTTCAGCATGATGTTCTTCCTCTGCGGCCACGTGCCGGTACAGATCGGCAGTTGTCTGGTCCCCCATCTCATCCGCCATATCGGCAAAATCATGATACATAGCGATAGCCTCTTTTTCGTCTCGGACGCTCTCTATGAGATTTTGTGTATGCTCACCTGGCTTAAAATCACGGACAGCAGGTGACATGTATTTATACAGCACGAATCCCCCCTCCCAGGGCCGGATGAGGATCTTACAGTGCTTCAGCCCGGCTGCCGCCTCTTCGGCTTCCTTGCGGGTGGGAAAATTAATATGCCTGCGATAGACCACACCCTCGACCTCAATGAAATCCAGAGGCGGGGTCTTCATCCAGCCATGGACAGTGTCCGGGACAAATACCTCCTTTTCCTCATCCCAGGTCAAAGGGTGCTCATAAACTACATAGCCGCCTTCCCAGGGTTTCACCAGGATTTTACTGGGGGAACCGGAACCTCTTAAACCCTCAGCCTCTTCCTCAGCCTCCATCCGGGTGGGAAACGTCATGTGAACGTAGTATTGCAATCCGTTGTGCTCGATCGGGGAGGGTGGATTGGTGGTCATGTACCCTGTAGCTGTCTTTTTGCTCGGGGTTAAACCCTCAAACAACCCAGGGTGCTCTTCTTTAAAATAATCGACTATCCAGATTTTCCGGTCCTGTCGGAGCTCATTCCAATCGAAGAATCTTTCGGACGGGAAATAACCGATATGGATAAGGATTCTCTCACGCTCTTTCTCGCCGCTCTTGTCCCAGGTCTCCTTCGCTTTCTGGAATTCAGTCTGCACCGTGGCCGGGAAATACAGACCTTTAATATTGCGGATTCGCTTGTAGGGCGTGTACTCAACGAGAGTGATCGCAGGCCGGTCGGGGTCCCTACCCTGGTCCACCTCTTCTTTCCGTGCTACGCCTAGCAGCTTCTCGGCTTCGGCAATGCTGATGCTCTGCTTGGCCTCCTTATAGCCGAACTGCTTCCAGTATCCGGTTTGGGCGTCATTCCAAATCTGGATCGTGGACTCGCCGGCCCCTTTCGCTTTAGCAAGGATATCCAGGGCAGTTCCCTGCCTCTCATAACTAAAATCGGGCGTAAAATAATAGCCGCTGTTGAAGTTGGTCAATGCATAGATGTATTTCCGCTTCTGCCTAGTTGCCGGCAGGTTCTCTAAAAGAGGCGTGCAGTCCGGCAAATCAACCACAGAAGGGAGATACTCCTTAGGATTCAGCCGCCCCCCATAGACGGTAGAGCTGCGGGCCTTGACCACCTTCACCATGTAATAGCACGCGACCTCTTTGACTTCACCGTTAAGCGTGAAGCGGCATTTCCGTGCCTTGCGATTCGTCTCGATCAAGAAAGGCTCCGTTTTTCCCGTCTCAATGCTCTGGTCAAAGATTACCTTTTCGAGCTGGGGAACCTTTTTAACGGCATTCTCCAGAAGCGAAAAGGGGACGCCGTCGGCAAAGTTATTATTAATATCCTGCACATCCGATATCAGCCAGGTCTTAATAACTTTGGTGGTATGATCAATCTCGTCGTCATAGGCCAGCAGCAACCAGATGCCGGCAGTCGGCAGAGATAGTTTGAGGTCCCCCGAGGGGATATCGATGTCTTTAATTTTAGTCCCTGACACAGTTGCCGGGATGTTATTCAGAGTGACGGTGCTGGGAAGATAAGGTACCCGCCCCCCACGCTCCAGGTATCTCTCGGCCGGCCGCCGCAAAAGGGCAATGCTGACAACCATAATGCCGCCGGCGACCAGGAGGATCGGCATAATGGCCTTACTGATATCCCCGACCTTCGTGATCCCGTAAGCTATAATGCCGATTGTGGCCAGAGGGGTTAGCAAGGGGATCAAAACCTGCCATTGTCCGGTAGGGATCCCGGCTCCCAAGTAGTTGGACCGGGGGGTGCTCCCGGAGAGTGTGAAGCTGGTAGTCGGCACTCCAGACTGCAAACTGACTTCAGGAAAAGTCATGGCAAAGCCTGCCTGCTCCGCATTAAGAACCAGGCTGGCCAGATCCGCTTCGGTGGGGATATCCTCGGTGCAAATGTTTAGCTGCAATGCCCCGCCCCCGGCGATATACTGCTCCAGTGCTTCGATATCAGTGGCAAGTTGGTCGAGTGTGAAACCGACGATTTCTGTCATTCCCCACCTCCGCGCATCCTCAAAGAAAAAGAGGACGAACTAAAGAGCTCGCCCTCTTTTTTAAATTAACTACACTTTACATATCCGACCCGAGTTTGTCAATACCCCTATCAAGCATTGCAGAACGGGCACACCTGGCTCTGGTCCAGGTCACTCTTTTTGATCGGGACAGTCTTGCCGCATTTATCGCAGGTGGCTATAACCGTCGCCGCATCCGGCTCGGCTGCCGGCGTCCCTGTGGTGACTCGCATGTTCTCCGGATGATCCAGGCACTCGATGAAGTAATTGCGCAATTCCCCCAGGTAGACCCCGCCTTCATAACCCAGGGAGTTGATATGGTCCGCCAGCTCCGGGCTGGCTTCGGCGATAAACTCAAAAAACATCGGAAAGGGAATGGCCTTAATACCCCCTTTATAGGGAATGCAGTTGTTTACCCACTCCTCTTTCAGTGCCGGAAACTCTCCGTTCTGGATCATGGACTTCAGCTCTTCCAGGGAGTTTTGTCCCAGCCACTCCCGAAAGCCTTTTACAAAATCTTTACGCTTGTTTCGCAGGAACATGAAAAAGAAGGCCTCACTCATTCCCATTGGGAGCCTCCTTCCTGGACGAGAGGTAATCCTGAGCCCCCTTCAGCACGTCCGGGACGGCCTTTGACACCGATTTAATGAGGTCCTGGCGGCTTTGGTGAGCTTCCTCTTCGCGGCGCCGCCTGTCTCTCCAGTCCTCAATCTTAAAGTAGGCGTCCAGTTGAGCGATATTCAGGACTGGACCCGGTTCCCCGTTGGCTCCCGGTAGAGCGATGCCGGCAGGGGCAGGAGTTTGCGCCGGAGAATCGCGGTAGATAACAATGGGTTGTCCGGGAGGTGCTTCAATCGGCTTACCGTCCTTATCCAGGTAGATCACCTTCTGCGGTGGAAGAGCGGGATTCTGTCCGGGCTTAACTACGACCCCCAGGGAGACCAGGGCATTAACCAGTGCCATAATCTGATCCACCTGACTTGTTAGCCCGGCTGAACCCTGCGCCGGCGTTGCGGCTGCGCCGACCTGGACAACTGTAGGCTTGCCCGGGTCCACCTCTTCCACGGAAGATGTGCCATCGGGATTCATTTTGATCAGATAGCTTCGCGGCGGCGTGGCGCCTCCACCCTCCTCTGCTTTCTGTGCCTTGACGAACTCCATGATCTTCAAAGCCTGGTCAATGGAATCCGGCTGCGGGCCGGAGTTGGCGGCAACAACAGACCGAGACCGAGAGGCGAGGAACTGCCGAGAGAGATCCTTGGCATCGTCGTAGGTATAATCACCTTGCCCTTCTCCGACCCAGAGGGGCAGGCCGGTTGTTTGATCGATGATATGAGTCATTTTTGAGCGGAAGGTTTTGCCCTCGGTCACCTGGCCGTCCCTCCCGACTCTGGAGCCAGTCATCTTCTCTTCCAGTTCTGGAGGGATCGCTTTCTTAAGATAGCTGCCCCAAAAAGCCACCCAGCGGTTGGCCAAGTCCGGGGAGATATTGGCCTGGATCAGAGCTGCATGGACCCATTCCAAATCATGGAAGTCGCCGGCCCAAACATGGTCACAGGTCGCCTTCAGGAGAGGCTGGTTGCTGATACCGGACTGCCGGCCCAGCTGCATGAACTTCTGGTACTCGCTAATGACCGCTACCGGCTCATCGGAGGCCCTTAAAACCTCGTCCGGAGGCCGCTCATCTTCGTCCTGTGCCTGCTGTAGGCTTTGACGCCCGACTTCCGTGATCTCCCAATTCTTGCTATCGTCCTGAAGGACCAACGGGGGATTAGCTTTCTGCATGCGCTGAAGCTGAGTAAAGAAATTCCCTTGAGGCTCGCCGATGATAGAGGATAACTGTTTGAGAGAGATTGCTCCACCCTGGGCATTCAGGACGCTGAGGACCTTTTCCTTGGTAGCCACACCACCACCTCCACTTTATACTTAACCATAACATACAACAACGTAAAGAAAATGTAAATATCCCGCCAGTTATTGACAAACAGTAAAGCGGCTTATATTATGAGGCTTAAGCGGTAGTTGTTCGCCCTGCGAGGGCGTGGATTGAAACATTACGGTAAACAAAACAGGGTGGAGGTGAAGGACGTGGGTATAAACTGGTTAGCTGCGGCAGCTTACTTAGTCGAAAGAATCCCCTTCGAGAAAATGTTATCCCGACCGAAGGACAAGTCCGAATACATGGCCGAACTGAAAGAAATCCTCAAGGAGTCGCAAAAGAGTACTCCAGCCCCTAACAAGGTAGAAGTGAAGGCCAGCGCCAACTCCACCTCCAACGTGACCACGAAAGAAACGGTAGATTACCAGAACCGGGAGATGGGGAAGGTTCTTATCCAGATGGAACGTCATGCAGCGCAAGGACTGAGGATCGCCGGCAAGCCGTGTGACTGTTTAAGCAAGCATATGGTGGACCTGGAGGCTTTAGCCGAAGAAACAATCACCATGGTATCCAACCCGGAGATCTACCTCCAAATAATCGACTGGGTTAGAAGCATCGCCCCTAAGACCACGGTCGAGGCCAACGAAAGCGGACTCTACGCTCAGGAATATCCGGTGATCGCTCGCCAGGCCCGGGACTTCCGGAAGGAACTCTTGGGGACTCTGGATTACAAGGTGCTCTTCAACTGGGACAAAACCCTGGAGGATATCCACAAGGAAAAAACCGCCGGCAAGAAATCCCCGCGCCGGAAGAAGATTACCGAGATGAAGATACCACCCGAACTGGCCCAGGAAAACCCGTTCGCACCTGATACGATAATACCAGATGCGGCAGAAACCCCGGAAAATATGCATAAAAATATGCCAGAAACTAAAGTCATAACAAAGAACGTTGAAGGTATTGGTGGGGTTGATGCAGGCATAGCTGACAACATCAAATATCTGAATGACCATGGATTTAAGACAGCACAAAGTCACTCAGGTTTAAGCTCTGACCACATCGGTAGAGGTACCGACGAAGGATACATAGCTTTCTTCAAATCCGATCTCACACCCGAGAAGATAAGGGTGCTTAAAAATGCTGCCGAGAGAGCAAATCTGACCTGGGACGAAGATGAAATATTTTTCCAACCTGCAATTACTGTTAGAACTGCCAAGTTAAAGAGCGGAAAGGGATATTACGAGGTATTGAAGGAAGCAAATATAGAATCAGGATTGGAACCAGGAAAGCCTGATTTTATGGATAAACTAAAGGTGCGTGAAACATTAATGCGGCAGAAACTAAGCCAAAACGGCGGTTATTTATTTACAACTGATGCGGAGAACAAGGCTGCATTTGACCAGTTTATCCGGAATTTGAATACTTTACAAAACCTCCCCAAAAATGCGGAGTACTTGACAGGCGTGCCTCCGCAGCCTCAGGTAAAGGTTAAACAACCGAAGGAAACTGAGGATAAGCTGATATGGTACAAAGAACCAGGCGGAGCTATTCAGGCCGACGCAGTGGAATTTCCTACCAATAAAAGACACTTTGTGATTGAAGTCTATAGGGATATTGAGACTGGCGGATGGAATTGGCTTGTGCAAGATGGGCAAAGGGGCTGGAACTGGCACGGTTTAGCAAAAGACCAGGATGAAGCTACTTATATCGCCGCCAATAGCTGGTATACCGGTGTGGATCCAACGGCAAAAGATGATACGAAAGAGCCGGAAGGTGATACGTCTCTTGCCCCCAACGGTACCGCTTGCCCAAATCTCCAGACCATGACCGAATGGGTACAGAGTGAAGATACGGCAAAATGCCGGGAGTGTATGCTAACTATTACCGTCCCCTGGTACTACGAAGAGCTGGAGGCCCAGGGAGAAAAAGAGCTGGCCGAAGGCATGGAAAAGGTCCAGCAGGAGGGCGATCCGGTCAAGGTGGCCGCCGCCCTGGATCAGATCAAGGAACAGGTGAAACCGGAGGTTAAACAGCGTCTTTTGGAGTTTGACTGCGCAAGCCAGAGCTTTGAGATATAGGCCGCCGATGGGGTTTAACCTCAGGCATATACAGCGTCATGTCTGTTTCCGATTCACAGTCAGGACAGCGCAGCTTCACCCCGTCCAGACACTTCGCGGCTAACCCGCCCATGGAGAGGATTACCAGGTAGGCGCCCCAGGATATCTTGGCGCCGGTGAACTCGCTGAACAAATCCTTGCTCTGCTTGATGAAGATGTACTCTTTATCCGTAACCCAGATCGTCTTCCCTTTCCCTGTCCCCACCACGTTCCCCTGAAGCTAAACTAAGTTTTCCCTATTATACATCTACAGGGTGGTATCGACAATCATTAATGTCTCTTGCATAATGTAATCAAAAATCAGAGGAGGAGTCAGATGAAACTTAATCTACAGGGTATCGAAGTCAAGGCAGCTCGGGTTCTGGTTGGGATGAAAGGCCATCGCCCCAGCGCTTTCAACGCCTGCGTCGCCGGTCAGTTGAAAGGCCAGAAATATCAAAAGCCGCCCGTCGGCATGGGTGGCCGCCATAACGCAGAAGTCCGCCGGAATTTTATCTCTGCGGTAAATTCCTGCAAAGGCAAAAGAACCTAAGCTCGCCGGTCGAGTTTAGCTAAATATCGCTGAACACGTGAAGCCAGCTTTTTATCTTTACAATTATTTATGAGTGGAGTAAGGCTGGCTTCCTGTTTTACCAGCTTCTCTTTCTGGGCATGGTGGCAGTCCCGGCAAACTCCGCGAATAAAACGAACATCCTCCCGGCCGCACTTTGGACAGGGTTGGCCGGCAGCTAATTCCCAGTCTCGTTGATTCACACCCTTACCCTTCTTCTTTCGTCCGTGCCGGGACACAATCCGAAGGTCCGGATCGACGGCACGCAGACGGCGCCGCAGCTCCGGGTCCATTACTTCGGGACACCCCTTTCCTTGCAGACGGCATCGTAGGCATTATTGATGCGGGCCGCCTTGTCCGCATCCGGAGTACTGGTATCCGGGTGGCAATCCTTGAGCTGTGCTTTCCAGGCTGCTTTAACCACGGCCGAGGGAGCGTCGGGATTTACTCCCAGCACCATGTAGGGCATTATCCGAGCGATCTCCTCTGGATCCCGGGGTGGCTGCATGGCTACCCGGTGAATGATATCCTCGCCGAAGAGCTCCAGTCCCCGCGCAATGACCTCATTTAACCTGCGGCCGGTGGCAATCTTGCAAACATCATCCGCAGTCCGCAGAGCTTTTAATAGCCCGGGTGTCTTCCTTGGCATGGTGACCTCCTCTGGTGCAACTAATATTATTACAGCCATTAATATAATGACAGCCCTTTTATCATGCCTCCGCTAATAATATTAGCAGGGAATTACCAGTGAATATGGTCCAGGCTGCCGGCCCCCTCCAGTACCCTCTCCACCGGTTTAAGGTCAAAGAGCTTCAAGCCGGCCTGCGTGGAAAAACAATACTTATCATTGAAGATAGCGTACAGCTCGTATCGGCCTTGCACTGGCATCTCCGGAGGGGCTGTCGCTTCGATTATGCGGTCCGTGCCGTCCTCGCCATCTACTAAAACGAACATATGACCTTCTCTCCTGCCATGGATCGTCCACATGCCGACCGCGCAATAGACCTTTTCCGGAGGGATATATTTTCGGAGGATGCTGCACAGGAGGATCGAAAGGTCGTCACAGTCGCCAGCCTGAAGTTCCAGGGTTTCGTGCGGAGTCCGCCAGTAATCTCCCTCTTCCCTGGCATACTGAGCAAAGGAATACACAAAAGCATGGGAGGCCTCAAGGAAATCCGGGGCCTGATAGAGGATATCGGCCAACTCCTTTACCTCCGGGTCGTCCGGCTGGACCAGGTGCCGGACGGGGATATGCAAATGTTTGTACCTGACATCGGCTGCAAGATCGAAGTACTGTCCCAGTTGTCCTACCAAACGCTGACTGGCCACCTCCACACCCCCTAAACAAAAAGAGCGAATCTTATCTAATAAGACTCGCCCCTTACCTTGCCATTATTATACCATAGCGGGTCAACTAACTTGACATAGCCGGAAAAGTGTATAGAATTAACTTGATACTTCGAAACGCCGGCGGGCATCACTCCGGAGTCCATAAGTGTCGCTCTCCACGCGAGAGCGTGGATTGAAACAATACGGTAGGGAGGTGGGGCGGATGCTGGACCTCGACGAGATCGGCGCTCTGCAAACAATCGGTACTCAGAAAATCAACTCCTTGTCTGCGAAGGAATTGGGCCCCCTGGTAGGCTACTGCTCGCTGATCGGCAGCGATCTCTTAAAGTTCGCGGCTCAACAAAAGAAATCAACCGGCGAGGCCATAGTCAATGCCGTTCGCATCGGGATCGCCCTGGGACTGGAAACCCAGATCAAGGACGGTCAGATCCAGAGAAGGTACTGATGAACGCGGATAACAAGAAAAAGGTGGACCAGGCTGTAGAATTCTACCTGAAGCGGTTTAAGGACCGTCTGAACGGCACCCGGCGCAAGAAACCCCATACGGTGGAAGTCTACATGGGGATTGCCCGGGATTTCCTGGAATGGGTGGGAAAGGCCGAGGGAATAAATGCGGACGATGTTAGCAACTACATCGCCTATCTCAGGAACCAGGGACAGGCGGAAGTCACGCTAAAGGGAAAAATGTCCCGGCTCAAAAAACTAAACTCCATCTGCGGCTTTTTCGAGTGGACCTTCGAGAGGGAGGATGTCCCCGCCGCCCCTCCGGATTATGAGGCAGTTGTGCAGACACTGTCTCCAGGGCAGATGGAGATGCTGATAGTCGCCCAGCATAAACTAACCGAGGCGGAAAGATTTTACCTGGCACTCTCCACGATCTACGGCTGCCGGCGCGAGGCCATGTGCCAGATCACCGTTCGCAATCTGACAGACGAAACGGTAACCATCCCCGGCGTGAAAGGCGGCCGGTCTATCAAGCACCTGATGCCGCCGGTAATTACACCGGTCCTGCTGGCCTATCATCCGAAACACCACTCCGGCGCAGCTCTCTCCTTAATGTTCCACCGGATCGCAGGGAAAGCGGGACTCGAAACCCCCAAAGCATTCAAAGGGCAGGGGATGGGCTGGCATTCGATCCGCCGAGGACTCACCACTATGGCGGAAATATTCGTCCCCAGGTGCAAGGACCCGGGTGGTAAAGACTATCTTCCCCAGTCGGTCTGGGCGGATTACGTCGGCTGGAGCAAGGTGGAGAAGGGCCGCCATTTCATGGGTTCCGGCATGGCCGGGCACTATGTGCACCAGGAGGCCTTAACTAGGGACCCGTACTGGCTGGACCGCTGCATCTATGCAGGGCACCCACTCCTGAAGGTGTGGAAAGCCGCTCTCAGGGCTCACCCTGTAAAGAAGTCCTGACCCGTTGACAAGCGTAAGCCCCGGTTGTAAATGCAGGCATGAAGCGAGAGTAAACTAATGATTGAGGTAAGACAATGCCCCGCTATTGTGAATGGAAAACAGTAATAATCGATGGCAAGCCGGTAAGAATACACGTCCAGTACTCTTCGGCTCCCAAGGTTGAGCCGTGCGACTACTGCCAGCGAAAGCACGAGTTTCTCTGCGACTTTGAAATATCTCCGGGTAAGACCTGCGATAAGAAGCTGTGCCGGCTGCATACCGGGAAGCTGTTCGGGGAGCCAGACAAGGACTATTGCCCGGACCATTATCAGATTATGAAGAGGGAGCAGATGAAGATCTGGAAGGACTCCCCCTTAGAATCTTAACACCTGTTAATATCAGGTTATTGATCCTTAATGGGAGTGGATATCGCCTTAATGGAAGTTATAACAATTTGGAACATCCGGATAAACTCCGGGAGAGTAGTACACCAGCTCCGCTACTTTGATCCGTCTGCCAGGGTAACCAACGGAATAACCAATTGCGGCCGGTGGCTGAACTGGAGAGACTTCCGGCTTACCATCTCCAAATCTAACTGTAAGAAGTGCCAGGAGAGCACTTACTGAAATATCACCTTAATGGGAGTCGTAAGTTATTAGCATGGGGGTGAATTCAGGACTAACCAGCGAGTTTTGCGGCGAGAGTCTACAGCTCACCGGCCCCCACCATAATCCGGTTATAAGTCATTAATGGCTGTTGGGACCGGTCCCTATATCCTTCTCGCCCCTGGATATCAGGTTATCGGACTTTAATGGCCATCCTAATCGGGTTATCATGCGTAAATGGGTGTGCATATCAAGTTATCGGATATCGACTGGTGTGCGCACCCATTAATTTTTAGATTGCCAGGCGTAAAGGTGTCCGACCCGGCTGGATCGCCGACCGGGGGATATAAGACCCTTCCGGCCGGCCCTATTTTGTCGCTGTCTAACGAAGCTGGATTTAATACTTCAGTCTCCCCCCCTGGATTGCTCGCCTAACCCCGTCAGCTAAACGGCCCTACGTCAAAGTGAGCGTAAAAACGTACTTGATATACTCCGAAGTTTATCAAGTTTAGCCTCAAAAACAGGCATGATTATATAGGGGAGTGGTACCCCTATTCCGGGGGTGGTACCCTCCCCGGAAAGGGTTGAATCCGGGTAATCCGAGGCTAAACACCAACAAAACGCATACTTTATGTTATTGAAATTTTAAC